>CAXUIB010000210.1:0-4062 GCA_964250945.1 uncultured Acidobacteriaceae bacterium | reverse complement strand
TGTAGGCCAGCCATTGAGCCGCGAAAGCTATATCTCAGTTCAGGGTGCCGACGCCGTTAGCGTGGCGGAAGGCAACACGGACGGGCACGTTCTTGCGAGTGCCTGGACGGCCCTGCGTGGTCTTAGACCCTGGCATGCAGAGACGCTCTTTGTTCGGGAACCGGGAGATCTCCGGCCTATCCGCTTCGGTGGTTTCGGAGTGGATCGCATCGGGAAGACGAGGAGTCGAAGCCGATGATGTACGGGCGGGAGAAGTCAGACCCTTCCATAGTAGCGAGGAAGCCGGCGAACAAGCCCGGGCAACCGGGGGCGGAGCCGGTGGAGCGAAGGGGAGGGGCCGAGGGGAATACGGAAGGGCAACACACGCGCCGGACACCGAGCCGGGGGAGCGTGTCCCAGGGGCTTGACCGTGTACGAGAAGCAGCGCAGGGCAAGAAGAAGGAACGGTTCACCGCTCTGCTCCACCATGTGACGGTCGATCGACTGCGGGATGCCTTTTCCAGCCTCAAGCGGGATGCGGCTCCGGGAGTGGATGGGGCGACATGGCAGAGCTACAGGCAGGACCTTGAAGTCAACCTGACGAGATTGCATGAGCAAGTGCATCGAGGCACGTACCGGGCGCTGCCCTCACGACGGCGATATATACCGAAACCCGACGGACGGCAGCGTCCGCTGGGAATCGCCGCGCTGGAGGACAAGATCGTTCAGCGAGCCTTGGTGCGGCCAAAGATCGAGAGAGCCGAGGGCTGGGCAAGCCGGAGACGTTCAACTTCCTTGGGTTCACTCACATCTGCAGCCGGTCCCGCCGGGGCGCCTTCCAGCTCAAACGGCAGACGCGCCGCGACAGGATGCGGGGGAGGCTGCGAGCGATCAAAGGGGAGTTGCGGCGGCGCATGCACGAACCGATCCCGCTCCAGGGCAAGTGGCTCGGGCAGGTCGTTCGCGGATACTTTGCGTATCACGCGGTGCCGACCAACAGCCGGTGCCTCGGGGCTTTCCGGCACTATGTGGTCGATCTCTGGCGACGCTCGCTCGTGCAGCGCAGTCAACGAGACCGAACTACATGGAAGCGGATGGCCAAACTCGCGGTAGAGGTTCTTGCCGCCGCCCCACATCCTTCATCCCTGGCCGAGCGTTCGCTTCGCCGTCAAACAGCCAAGGTGGGAGCCTGGTGCGTGAATCACGCCCGCCGGGATCTGTGCGGGGGGTGCGCCGAAAGGCGCATCCCTACCGCGATAGGTTCTCGGGGCTGAGGACAGCCACTTCCGCTAGCGGCGTTTCTCGTTACTTATCCTTAGCTGCATCGTGGGCCAACCGTTGCTATCAGCTATTTTTCTTCTTTGCTAATCGCAGCGCTGTTTCGAGAGCATCCTGTGCGCTCGTCTTTACATCAGGCACCACTCCTGTTCCCTCCCAGTCCTTCTTCGTTATTGGGTTGATCGGGCGACCACCCGGCACGGCGATCATGAAATGATTGCCTGCAGAGTGACCATCGATTGGGTGCGCCCCACCACCTGTAGTCTCGCCAACGATGGTGGCACGCTTCTGGGCTTGCAGGTCGTAGGTGAACTCCTCTCCACCCGAAAACGTTTGACCTGAGGTGAGAACAAGCACCGGCTTGTTGATGTATCGAGGGCCGGCTACTGAGGGCAGTGTCCAGTACTGCCGTGTGGTGCCTTCATGCTGATTCAGCATGTCATTGATGCGTCTCTCATTTGAGAAGAGATAGCTCACTATGAGCTGCACCATGGACGGGTTCCCACCGTGGTTCTCCCGGAGATCGAAGATCAGTGCATCGGTGTGCGCGAGAAACGTCATGGAAGCGTCAACGATAGGCCCACAGAGGTCCGGATCCTAAAAGGCGTCAAGCTTCAAATAACCGATGTTGCCAGGCAGCCACTCTGCTTTACGGAAACTACAGTTGCCTCGTTCAACGTCCTGCCGAAACTGCGCCGTCTGGGCTGCAGTGGGGGGAGTGGGTTTGTCATCGTCGCTTCGACCGGGCACCAGGAAAGGGCTATAGCTAACGAAGAAGTGTTTGTCATGGCTGACCTCAAGAAGATTCTGCGTCAGGGCTTCGGCGAAGTCGTTGCCATCAGTGATTGAGTTGTACTTGCCAGTCTTCTCGTTTTGCTGAAGTTTGGCGATCATTTGTTCCGCGACCTCTGGGTACACGTAGTACTCCGTTAGACGTGCACAGATCGCGCGTATCGTTGCTTCGCGGATAGTCGGCGTCAGAACGATGGGGTCGAGCTTGGAGCCAGGGAACATAGCCCTAATCACAAGAGATTTGACCTTGGCAGGTTCTGTGCTAGCGAGACGCAGACTGCCGAATGCCGTCAGGTGGTCGGTCCGGCCCTTCACCATAAAGGTGATGCTGTCAGGAGTTGATGTCCGTATGGACAGTAGATCGAAACCGCCTGTCTGACTGCTGAACGCCTGCAACCCTGCAGCGGGCTCTGGCGAGTCGTACTCCTTTACATACGCCTGCAACTTCGCGAGATCACCGCTGTCGAAAGCGTCCAGAAAAGCCTGGAGAGTTCTACCAGCAGGTGTACTCGGAGTGGGTGTTTGTGCGTTGAGTGAGAAAGGCGCCACCCATCCCAGAATGGATAGGGCAGCGGTACAGAACACTTCAGGCCGAAACCAGCTTCTAAGACGCATCTCACACCCGATCACTTTCTAAGGTTTGACTTTCACTTTACGCGAGGCGCCGTTCACTCCGCTGAATCCCAGGGCTTTATGGTGCAGGCGGTTGTTGGGGTGCTTCGTCATGGGCAGTAAGTTTGCGCGACGGGTCTTAGCGTGGGATTTTGACGTTTGCTTTAGAGCGGATTTCCTGTCCCTGTGAGTCGGACAGAGTATGGGAGTGCCGTTTTCATTGGGGAAAACGGCCATGAGACCTGTTCTTTCGCTATACACCTACAGGAAAACCGCTTTAGGACCTCGTTCAGGAGTCGGTTTGGGGGTCGGTGCTTAGGTCGCTGAGGCGGAGAGCCAGGGATTTGGCGGAGCCTCCGCCGCGGTGGAACTCTGTGAGATCGACTTCGGAGGTGGTGAAACCGAGGCTGAGGAGGCGGGATCGGAGTTGAGGCAGGCCGGTTGTCATGATGATGTGCGACCCGATGTTGATGACGCTGCAGCCGAAGTGGGTGGCCTCGGACTCGGTTACGGCGATGCGCCGGTCGGGGGCGTAGACGGCCTCGATTTTTTCCTGGGATGCGGTGTCAAAGGCGGCGGGGTAGTAGAGCAGATATCCGCCGGCGATCGGAGCGAAGCAGATGTCGAGGTGGAAGAAGCGGGGGTCGACGAGGTGGAGGGAGGTGACGGGGGTGTGCCAGGCGGCGGCTACGTGGCGGTGGCAGTGCTGGCAGGTGCGGACGCCGTGGGCTGCCCAGAGGTGGTTGCCGGAGGTATCGAAGAGCGCGTCGCCTTCCCCTTCGAAGGAGGTTTGGCGGGGTGTCTCCCAGATGAGGAAGCCGGCCTCCTGGAACCATTGGCGGAGGTGTTGCTCCTCGGCCTGACGCTCTCGGTGGGCGAAGCTGGCGATGGCGGCGACGCCGTGCTGGACGAGTGCGGCGTGGGCGACGAAGACCATGTCGGGGGAGCCTGGGCGGGCCTGGAGGACGCGGACGTCGGCGACGTTGCGGAGGGCCTGGAAGAGGTCTCGCCACTGGGCGAAGGCGCGGTCGCGGGAGGGGCGATGGAGGTTGCCGGCCATCCATGGGTTGATGACGTAGTCGACGTCGTACCACGTCGGTGGGCACATCAGGTAGGCAGGTCGGTCGAAGTGGGGCGAGGCGGCGAGAGGAGGAGCGAGTGCAGCGGCCGGGGAGGCGGGCGTCATGGTGTGCAGACCTACTTTCTTGGTACAGCAGATCTCCTGATGAGGCGGCTTGGGACAAAGTTGCGGAATGGCAGTTTTTGTTGGGCAAACTGGCGCAATCGGCCTCGGCTCGCTCCGTTCCAGGAGAACTGCTCTGAAGTCTGCCTACGCGGAACAACGATCGTCAAGGAGGGAACGCGCGTGGATGTGCTGCTCTTGGGTACCAAGGTTTTTTT
>CAXUIB010000209.1:2342-4124 GCA_964250945.1 uncultured Acidobacteriaceae bacterium | reverse complement strand
CGCTTATGCTGGGGCGGCGGCGGAGGCGGCTGGGGTGGATCTGACGATGGCGCGGGCGGCACGGGAGATGTTTGAGCGGGCGAGTGCGGCGGGGTTTGCGGAGATGGATATGTCTGCGGTGATTGAGCCTTTGCGGGGCGCGAGTGGTGGGGTGGAGTAGAGGCTCGGGGATTTGGAGTTTGATGCCCCACTTTCGATGCGGCGCTGGCGAGCGGTCCCATCTGACTTGATGGATGTATCGAATTCCGGCTCTGGGCAGGTGTTTCGGCTTCAGGCTGCTGCCGCTTAATCACCATGCTATGGCGGATTTCCTCTAGCTGTATTTCGGATACAGAGCAGACCTGCAGGTCTCTCCGCTGCGCGGACGATATGGCTGTCTGCTCCGGCCGAGATGACATGGCTATACCCATGCCAGAACAGCTTCAGTGTGCCGCATACCTCGCGAACACGATGATCTGAACGAGCACCGACAGCACGACGATTGCCGTTGCAACGCGTTGTGCGTTTGTACCAATCCGAGTCTGGATGGGCTGGCTCTGCCAGAAAAGGCTGATCATTGCTTTACGTTCTTGCCAGAGCAGGAGCAGCATCGAGCCAAGCAAGAAGACCGCGGCGATTTCTGCACCGGCGGCGATATGGAAGAAGATGTTGATCATTAGGATATTGGCCAGGACCGGCGTCAACAGCGCGGCTCCCAGCAAGGCGCTCTTCCGGAAGAGCAGCAACCCGCCGCCAAGAATCTGGGTCAGTGCAAGAACGGTTCCGTATGCGTGGGAGTATCCGAAGTAGAACCACGTCAGTTCGAAGCCGCTCAGTGAATCGATTTGCCTGGCGCCAAAAGCCGGCGGGAGCGCAAACTGTCCAGCCCCGATCAGCTTTCGCGTTCCGTAGGTCAGGATGAGGTAGGCGCTGATGTAGCGCAGCCACTCCAGGTACTTTAGACCCTCGTGCTTTGAAACCGCCTTTGACCCATGATTGTCCATAGGCTTTTAGTAGCGGCGTTGCTTTTGCGGAGGATCAGGGGTGCGGCGAGGCGGGTGGATCGGGGTTGGCCCAGTAGCTGGTTCGGGCTTTGAGGGTGAGGTTGGGGTGGTCTTTGAGGGTGAGCTTTAGGGTGTGGAGGCCGGGGTGCGGGGATGCTGGCTGGAAGCTGAGGACGTACTGGTTGGGGATGTGGTTGGAGATGGCGGTGAGGGCGCGTTCGAGCGAGTGGGTGTCTTTGAAGGCGAAGAACTCGCCGCCGGTGAGCTCGGCGACGGTTTTCGGGGCGTTGCGGCGGAGGCTGTCCGTCGCGAGGATGGCGGCCATCTTGGCCAGCGCGAGCGGGGGAGCGAGTTGGGTGAGGCAGTCGTAGGCCTGGACGGCTTTGTTTTGGGTGGCGTCGGGGTCCGGGTCGGGGTCTTTGCCCATGCAGCCGGTGGGTGGGTTCGGGTGCGAGTTGCCGGGGAGTTCGCGGGCGCCGTAGTGCGCGGCTTCTGATTTGCCGGTTGAGAAGGCGAGGCTGTAGATGGCGGTATTGGTGTCGGAGACGGCGCCGAGGGCGTCTTCAAGAGGGACGGTGCTGCCGCGGTCGACGGTTTCGCTGAGGAGGAGGATGGCGCGGCGGTACGCGGGCGGCTGATGGCGGAGGAGGTTGACGGAGAAGCTGAGGCTGTCGAGAATGGCGGCGCCGTTGTCGTCAGGCGTTAGGTCGGCGAGGGTGTCGGTGACGGTGTTGAGGTTGGGTGTGAAGTTCTGGACGAGGTGGGGCTGGCTGCCGAACTCGACGACGGCGACCCGGTG
>CAXUIB010000209.1:0-2332 GCA_964250945.1 uncultured Acidobacteriaceae bacterium | reverse complement strand
GACGATGGCTTCGACCATGAGGCCCAGGTGCTTGTAGGTGTCGAGGCGGCGGGCGGCGGCTCCGCCGGTCTGGACGGCGACGACCAGCGCGAGTGGGCGGACGCCGGGGTCGTCGTCGAGGGCGATCGTCTGCGGGATGCCGTCGTCGGTGAGGGTGAAGTCCGCGGCGGTGAGGGCGTGGACGGGCTCGCCGGCTTTGGTTTCGACGAAGGTGGGGACGAGGACCAGGGTGGAGCGGGTGGTGAGGGTTGGTGTGGGATTGGCTGGGGCTTGCGCTTTGGCTGCCGCGTTGGGAGCGAGCAAGAAGGCGCAGAAGGAGGTTATCGCCGTTGCGTACCTGAGTGCGTGACGGAGGGTTGGAGGAAGGCTACGTTGCTGGGGGTGCATACCTGGGAATGCGCTTTTCGCCATCTTTCCGCCGCGCTTTCACCCAGGCGGATGCTCCGGCTCGAAGCTCAGGATGATCCTGATTCTTCCAGACTGGATCGTCGCTCTGTAGAAAGGTGAGGAGACGGCGGCGGCGCAGCTCCGCGCGGGCTGTCTCGACCAGGAAGGCGTTTCGACCACGAGGACCGACGACTGCATCGATCTCCTGGACCAGATCTTGCGGCAAGACGATGTGTGCTCGTTGCGATCCCATCCTCTGCGCCCACCGTCATTGTGGCATACCTGGGCGGCGCAACGCCCCGAGGGTGCTGGGGTGGCTACTTTGCGGGCGCGGCCAGGGCTCCGTTCAGGGCGACGGCGCCGCTGACTGTTTTGGGGTCGACGGTAATTTCTTTGAGTTTGGCGGCGATGTCGGGGGGGACGTCGTGTTGGTAGCGGCCGTTGAGGTATTGGGCGAAGAACTCTTCCATGGCGGTGACCATGGCGAGGTTGTTGATGGGTCGGGCGAAGCCATGGCCTTCGTCGGGGGCGACGAGGTATTCGATGGGTTTGCCGTTGTCGCGGACGGCGGCGACGATCTGGTTGGATTCGCGGATGTTGACGCGAGGATCGTTTTTGCCCTGGACGACCATGAGCGGGGTGGTGATGCGTTTGGCGTTGGTGAGGGGCGACTCGGCGGTGAGGAGGGCTTTGCCGGCGGGTGTGGTGGGGTCGGCCATGCGGGTGTACATCTGTTTGCGGCCGGCCTCCCAGTAGGGCGGGATGGCGTCGAGCAGCGTGATGAGGTTGGAGGGGGCGACGATGGCGACGGCGGCGGCGTAGACGTTTGGTGTGAAGGCGACGCCGGCGAGGGTGGCGTATCCGCCGTAGGATCCGCCGGCGATGCCGATGCGTTTGGGATCGGCGGTGCCGTCGGCTACGAGGGCTTTGACGCCGAAGGTGATGTCGTCCTGCATCTTGCGGCCCCACTCGCCGTTGCCGGCGTTGAGGAACTGCTTGCCGTAGCCGGTGGAGGCGCGGAAGTTGGGCTGGAGGACGGCGTATCCGCGGTTGGCGAGGAACTGGGCGAAGGTGTCGTAGCCGAAGGAGTCGCGCGCCCAGGGGCCACCGTGCGGGAAGACGATGAGGGGGAGGTTTTTGGCGGGCAGGCCTTTGGGAAGGGTGAGGTAGGCCGGGATGTCGAGGCCGTCGGAGGATTTGTAGTGGAAGGGTTGGCGCTCGGCGAGGGCGACGCGGGGGAGATCTTCGCGGATGCGGAACTGGAGCGTCAGAGTGCCGGCGGAGCGGTTCCAGAGGTAGGTTTCGCCGGGTTCGGTGCTGCTGGAGGCATTGACGATCCAGATGTTTTCGTCTGCGGAGCGGGCGCCGAAGTGGATCTCTTTGCCGGGGAGTTTGGACTGGAGGAAGCGATACTGCTGTTCGAAGGCTTTGTCTTTGAAGTAGAGGCGGGTGCGGTCGTCCTCGTACTCGGTGAAGAGGATGCGGTGGTCGATGTCGGAGGTTTCGACGCCCTGGATGTCGACGCGCTTGTCGGGGTCGCTTTCGATTTTGGTGGCGGCGCCGGTGTTGGGGTCGAGGCTGTCGAGTTCGGTGAGGTTGAGGTCGCCCTTGTTGGTGACGAGGTAGGCGTGCTTGTCCGAGGTGTCGAAGCCGGTGACGAAGCAGCCTTCAAGGACGGTGCAGGAGTAGATCTGCTTGAAGCCGTCGGGGGAGACGCGGAGGATCTCAGTGTCGCCGGCCTGGTTGGTGCGCGCGGCGAGCTGGAGGTTGCCGTCGTTGTCGAAGTCCCAGCCGGCGATCTGCGCGGTGTTCTGTTTGACGAGCTTCTTTTCGCCGGTCGAGAGGCGGAGTTCGTAGAGGTCGTGCCAGCGCTTGTCGCGGTCGTTGAGGCCGATGTAGAGGATGTCGGGCTTGGCGCGGGGGACGGCGTAGATCTGGGTGCGGA
>CAXUIB010000208.1:0-4129 GCA_964250945.1 uncultured Acidobacteriaceae bacterium | reverse complement strand
CCCCAAACCCCCGTCCGCCAGCTGTGGATCTCCGCCCAGTCCACCAGCTTCAAGCTCGATTGGAACCCCGCGACCTCCACCTTCACCCTGCCCAAAACCGGCGAAGACCTCCGTACCCTCGTTCAGCGCCTCCTCCAGGAGCACCTCGACGACCCCTCCATCGCCCTCCAGTAACTAAACGGCCGCCAGCGGAACGTGAAACTCGCGAAACCTCTGTGCATACCGCTCCGGTAGCGGGCGCTTCGTCATGTCGCGACCCACCACCACATGCACCGTCTCGCCCTCGGTCAGCAACACCTCGTCCACGGCCCGCACCACCTGGTACCGAAACCGCACAATCGACCCCCGTACCCCCGCCAGGCTCGTCTTTACCACAAGCTCGTCGTCGTACCGCGCCGGAGCCTTGTATCGCGCCGTCGCCTCGACCACCGCGATCAGACATCCCTCTTCCCGCTCCATCTGCCCGTAATCCAGCCCCATCTGCCGGATCAGCTCTGCCCGACCCACCTCAAACCATACGAAATAGTTCGCGTGGTACACCACCCCCATCTGGTCCGTCTCCGCGTACCGCACACGCACCCGCGCCTCACCTACCAACGTCTCGCCCGCTACATTTCCCATACGGCCAGTCTACCGAGAAGTTCAGACCAGACGCAGACAGAACCAAAGCTAGGAAACCAGAGTCTGGAGCAAGAGCTAAAAGCTAGAAGCTCAGAGCTATCGACCCGATCTCCACTCCCGCATCACTCCCACACCGGTCGGCGCTTTTCCAGAAACGCCGAGATCCCCTCGCGAAAATCGCCCGTCGACCGCGCCTCGGCACTCGCCTCGATCGCCCATGCCACAGCCCCGTCCAGCCACTCGCGATTCGCCTTGGCCAGCAAGCGCTTCGTAGCCGCCATCGCCTCGGAGCTGTTCCGGAGCAACTCCTCCGCAAGCTCCCGCGCCCGCTCCGTCAGCTGCTCCGCCGGACAGATCTCCGAGACCAGACCCAACCGCAGCGCCTCCTCTGCCGCGAATGACCGCCCGGACAACAGGAGCGATCGCGATCGCTTGTCGCCCACCTGGAGAGCCAGATACGCCGACACGATCGCCGGCACAAACCCGATCCGCACCTCGGTATAGCCGAACTTCGTCTCAGGCGCGGCCAGGGTGAAGTCGCAGATCGTCGCCAGCCCCGTCCCACCCGCGATCGCCGCCCCTTGTACCACCGCGATCGTCGGCTTCGGCAGCTCATAGAGCGTCCTGAACAGATCCGCGATGCGCCGCGCATCGGACGTCCACACCGTCGCCGATCCGTCCAGCATCGAGCCCAGGCTCCCGAGATCGAGACCCGCGCAGAAGCTCTCTCCCGCCCCGGCCAGCAGAACCACCCGAACCGCCGCGTCTTTCGCCGCCTCCCCAAACGCCCGGATCAGAACGTCCGGCATCTAAGGCGTCATCGCATTGCGCCTCTCGGGCCGGTTCAAAGTGATGGTCCGCACCGAGCCGTCGTCAGAGATCAACAAGGTCTCGTACGCCACGCCAGGCCTCCCTTTCGCTCCAGCCAGCGCCAAGAAAATCTCGCCAAAGAGAACCGTCCTAGGTCGTGACCTCAACCCCGCGCCAAAACGCCACATGGTGCTTTACATTGCGCGCCGCCGGTTTCGGGTCAGGATAATACCAGGCAGCGTCCGGGTTCTCCTGCCCGTCAACCAGGAGGTTGTAATACCGCGCCTGCCCCTTCCACGGACAGTTTGAGGTGGTCGAGCTCGGCCGGAAAAACTCCCGCTTCACCGCCTCCTCGGGAAAATAAATGTTGTTCTCTACCGTCTCAAACGTCTCGCTCTCGGCCAGCGTCTGACCATTCCAGATTGCCTTTGCCATAGCTCTAACCCGCCTATCTTCAGAAACGTATGGACGATTGTTCAACGATCGCCTACGCATCAGCGTCCGGCCTGAGGGCACCGTCGCCTAAACCATTTGTAACAGAGAAGAGTCCCAAGAAAGAAACTGGGGCAGATCTGACGACGATCTCCGCTCTGACCAATTGCGCGACGCCCGCGAAGTTCTTTAAGCCACACTCTCGACCAGCGGCCGCGTCTGTTCAGGGTCCGGGACCACCAGCTCCGGCTTCTTCGCCGGCGGGGGTGGCCCAATCTTTCGTTCATACGGGCACGTCAGCATCGGCTCGGGCTCCACCTCCGGCGCGCCCTTCCGCTTGCGCTTCTTCGGCAGGAACTCAAGGTTGTGCGGACACACCAGATACGTCCCCTCGCTGTTCGCATATTCAAGCAGGTACGGGCTGTTGCCCTCCGGACAAGGCTCGTCCACCAGCTTCAAATTGGAGGCAAAGTCGCACTTCGGATAGTGCACACAGCCGTAAAACGTGTCGCCGCGCTTGGTCTTGCGGACGGCAATGTCGCCGCCATCCTTCGGGCACTTGACGTCCAGCAAATCCTGTTTGATGTACTTGCACTTCGGATAGCCCGAGCATGAGATGAACTCGCCATACTGCCCATCCCTCTGCAGCAACGGTCTGGCGCACTTCGGGCACGACTCCTCCAGCTGCACAGGCGGCTTCTGCTGCACCTTCTGGGTCAGCTTCCGGATCGTCTTGCACGGAGGATCCTCGTTGTACCCCGGACAGCTCATAAACGGCCCCCACGGTCCGTTGCGCAAAACCATCACGCGGCCGCAGTTGTCGCAAAACTCCTCCTCCGTCTCGCCGTCCTGTGCGTCCGGCGCGGTCAGGTCCGGCTTGGCGGCGTAGTTCTCCTTGGTGAAGTCGCAGCTGATCGCCTCGGCCACCACCTTCTTGCCCTTCCGCGCCGCCTCGGCTACCGCGGCCGACATCTCCTTCGCGTCCCCCACCTCCTTCGTGTAGCCCGTCACATCCTCGGTCAGCGCCTTGATCACCATCGGGAAGTGAAACGACTTCAGCACCTTCTTGATCACAGACTTCGGGTCCTTCTTCCACGGTCCCGCCGCAATCACCACGGGCTTCGCCTTCGAGAAGTTGCTGCACGCGTAAAAGCTCCCAAACTTGCCCCACTTCAGCACCAGCGGGCTGCCGCACTTTTCGCACGTCTCCGCCGTCTTCTCTTCCTTGCGCTTTACGTCCTCCATATCGTGCTCGGCCACCTTCAACTCCTTTTCGAAGTGGTCGTAGAAACCGGACAGGAGGTTGGTCCAGAGCTCCTCGCCCCCCTCGACCGCGTCCAGCTCGCCTTCGAGCTTGGCCGTGTACGCAAAGTCGAAGATATAGGGAAAGTTCTTCACCAGAAGATCCGTCACCACCATCCCGATCTCCGTTGGGATCAGCTTGGCCGCGATCTTTTTAACGTAGTCCCGCTCCTGGATCGTCGTGATGATCGAGGCATAGGTCGAAGGCCGCCCGATCCCCTTCTCCTCGAGCGTCTTCACCAGGCTCGCCTCGTTGTAGCGCGGCGGCGGCTGGGTAAACTTCTGCTGCGGATCGAGACGGTTGCATCCAAGCGCCTGCCCATCGGCCAGGACCGGCAATCTCCGGTCGGCAGACCCATCCTCGCTCGTCGCGTCCTTCGCCGCCTCGCCGCCATCATCAGCATCCGCGCTCGCGGCCGCGTTCTTCCGGTCCTCCACCGCCGCCGCAGCCGTCGCCTTCGCATCCCTCTGCGCCCGGCTCCGCTTGGTCTGCTCGTCAAAGTACAGGCAGCCGTCAAACTTCAGCACGCTCCCCGTCGTCCGGAAGTCGTAGCTCCGCTCGCCAGCCCGCGCCTCAATGTCGACCGTCGTCTGGTCAAACACCGCCGGCATCATCTGGCTCGAGACCGCGCGCTCCCAGATCAGCTTGTACAGCCGAAACTGCTCATCGCTCAAGTAACGCCGGACCTCCTCCGGAACAAACGCCATGTGCGTCGGCCGGATCGCCTCGTGCGCGTCCTGCGCGTCCGACTTCGTCTTGTACACATTCTCCTTCGCCGGCAGGTACCGGTCGCCCAGCTTGCCGGCCACCCACTCGCGCACCTCGGCGATCGCATCCGGACTCATGCGCGTAGAATCCGTCCGCATATACGTGATCAGGCCGACCGTCCCCTCCGCTCCAATCTCGACCCCCTCATACAGCCGCTGCGCCACCCCCATCGTCCGCCGGACGTTGAACCCCAGC
>CAXUIB010000207.1:535-4195 GCA_964250945.1 uncultured Acidobacteriaceae bacterium | reverse complement strand
CTGCAATACCGGCCCCGACGACCTCGGCGTCCACACCGTCTGCTGCATCGTCTCGGCCGACTTCCTCGCCGCCTCCAAGCGCCTCGGCAACGACCTCTCCACCCCCATGCCCCAGTTCGGCTTCCCCGGTCTCAAACCCGGCGACCGCTGGTGCGTCTGCGCCGCCCGCTGGCTCCAGGCGCTCCAGGCCGGCGCCGCCTGCCCCGTCGTCCTTGAGGCCACCCACGAAAACCCCCTGAAGCTTGTCCCCTTCGACCTCCTCATCCAGCACGCCCTTATCCCCGAAAGGCTCCAATAGGGCCGCACCGGCAAGCCCGCTCCCGAACCGCGACCGGCACCAATCCTCGTGCCGGCGCTCCAGTCCTGCCTTCAACCCCACCTCTTTTTTGTTAACGCAGCATGAATACTCAGCTCTCGCCTTCCGCTCCGCACCCTCTGCCGAGGGTTTCCCGTTGACAACCCTCCGCCCCGCGCCGAACCTAGAACTAACAACAAAAATCACACTTCGTTCGCTCCTGTACTGCCGCTCTCCAGACCCCGCACCATTCAGGATCGAACAGCAACCCCCCACCAAACTCTCCGGTTCGCCTCGGATCCGCACGCAAGGAGTCTCTCGCTTTCATGACGTTGCCGCTCTCCTCCACTCGCCGCCTTGCCTCCTGCCTCCTCTCGGCCACTCTCGCCCTCGCCGCCCACGCCCAGACCTCCGGCAACGGCAGCATCGCCGGCGCCATCACCGACGCCACCGGCGCCGCCGTCCCTAACGCCACCGTCGTCATCACCGACACCGACACCGGCGTCTCCCGCACCCTCACCACCGACAGCAACGGCAACTACACCGCCACCTTTCTCCAGCCCGGCCACTACGAGGTCCTAGCCAGCGCCGGCGGGAGCTTCGGCAAGGTCGACCGCACAGACCTCGTCCTCACCGTCGGCCAGATCCTCACCGTCAACGCCGCCCTTCCCGCCGGCTCGGTCACCACCGAGGTCCAGGTCTCCGCCGAATCCCCCATCCTCGACACCGAACGCACCGAAGTCTCCCAAACCGTCGGCCAGGTCCTCATCGGCAACCTCCCCGTCAACGGCCGCAACTGGAGCGACTTCGTCCTCCTCACCCCCAACGTCGTCCAGGATGGCGGCACCGGCCTCGTCTCCTTCCGCGGCATCTCCGGCCTCTACAACCAGAACTACGTCGACGGCGGCAACAACAACCAGATGCTCTTCTCCGAAGCCCGCGGCCGATCCTCCGGCGCCCCTTACGTCTACTCGCTCGACTCCATCAAAGAGTTTCAGGCCGAGATCTCCAACTACTCCGTCGAGTTCGGCCAGGCCGTCGGCGGACAGGTCAACGCCATCACCCGCTCCGGAACCAACGCCACCCACGGCGACCTCTTCTACTACCTCCGCTACCCCACCCTCAACGCCCTCGACCCTTACAACAAATACATCGGACTTCACGGCGGCAATCCCTTCCTGCTCACCCAGCCCATCCACCAGCAGCAGCAGTTCGGCGGCTCCGTCGGCGGACCCATCCTCAAGGACCGCGTCTTCTACTTCTTCACCTACGACGGCTTCCGCCGCGTCGGCCGCGTCCTCTACGCCGCCACCGACACAATCTCGCTCACACCCTCCGGCGCAACTACCTCCACCACCACCATCACACCCACGCAGTGCCCCAAGACCATCACCCCTGCCCAGTGCTCGAGCGCCATCCAGTTCCTCCTCTCCACCACCGGCGCCACCACCCCCCCCCCCTCGCGCTACGCCCGCGAAAACATCTTCTTCCCCCGCCTCGACTTCCACATCAACGCGAAAAACGACGCCTTCGTCAACTTCAACTTCGCCAACTTCGACTCCACCTACGGCTACAGCAACAACCCCACCTTCACCAACAGCTCCCCCACCACCAACGGCCCCACCAGCTACCACGAGCGCTTCCTCATCGCCGGCCTCACCTCCCAGATCTCCGGCCGCTCCGTCAACCAGGTCCACTTCCAGTACGGCCGCGATCTCGAAACCGCCGGAGCCAACGCCGCCGGACCCTCCGTCGGCCTCTCCAACCTCCTCACCTACGGCATGCCCAACGCCCTGCCCCGCGTCGCCGAGCCCGACGAGCACCGCACTCAAATCACCGACGCCTTCTCCACCGTCCACGGCCGCCACTCCATCAAGTTCGGCGGCGACGCCAACCTCGTCCACGAGGTCATGATCAACCTCTTCCAGGGCGGCGGTGTCTATAACTACAGCGGATCCACCGCCGTAGCCAACTTCCAGAGCTGGGCCGCCGACGCCTTCCGCGGACAGCCCGGCGATACCGACCCCTACGCCGGCGCGCACTACACCTCCTTCGTCCCGACCGTCGACCAGATCAACACCGGCCTTCGCGCCGGCGCCGACGACTTCTGGATGAAGATGTTCGACGGCTTCGCCGAAGACAACTGGAAGCTGCGCCAGAACTTCAACCTCACCGCCGGCATCCGCTACGACATCCAGCTCACCCCGCCGCCCATCAAAAACAACACCAACTACGCCCCGCTCTCCACCTACTACTCCTCCACCATCAAGAACGTAACCGACCGCGTCCAGCCCCGCATCTCCTTCAGCTGGCAGCCTCACACCGGCACCGTCGTCCGCGGCGGATACGGCCTCTTCTCCGGCCTCAACCAGGGCTCGACCTACTACGCCATGCGCGTCGAAAACGGCGTCGTCCAGGTCAACTACAACTACCAGGGCTGCGGCACCACCTGCACCGCCGCCTCGGCCGCCGCCGCCGGCCTGCTCTACCCCCATCGCCCCTTCACCCCCCCCGGACCTCCGCTCTCCTCCTCCATCTACCCCGCCGGCGGCACCGCCCCCGGCATCTCCGGCATCGCCAAGCTCGGCGTCCAGAGCTTCCACGGCCTCGATCCCAACTTCGTCCCACCTCTCGCGCACGAGATGGAACTCGGCGTCGAACAGGCCATCCCCGGCAAAATGTCCTTCTCGATCGGCTACGTCGGCTCCCGCGCCCTTCGCCTGCCGTACTTCCTCGACGCCAACCTCGTCGGTCAGACACCTCACGGACTCCGCTCCTACAACGTCCTCGACAGCTCCGGCAACCTCGTCCAGCAACTCACCGTCCCCGTCTACCTCGCCGGCGTCTGCAACACGACCACCGGCGTCTGTACCAGTCCATCCGACCGCCGCGACCCTCGCCTGCAGTCCTACAACACCGGCTTCAGCGCGGCGAATTCCTGGTATAACTCCGCCGCCGTCACCCTCCGCCGACCCTTCGCGAACGGCCTCGAACTCCTGCTCAACTACACCTGGTCCCACAGCACCGATACCGACCAGGTCCAGGGCGCCTTCGGAACCTTCTACGGCGGCAACCCGGTCCTCAACCCCAACAACCCACGCGCCGAAAACGGCAACTCCGACATCGACATCCGCAACCGCTTCGTCGGCTCCTTTGTCTACCAGCCCCGCATCCTGCTCGAAAACCGATGGGTCAAAAACACCCTCGACGGCTTCCTCTTCTCGGGCACCGAAACCGCCTCGGGCGGACAGCCCATCGCAGCGTCGATGTCCGGCACCGTCTACAACGGCGGCTCCGGCAGCTACGGCGCGGACGGCAACATCTACGGCGGCGCCATGAGCTCCGGCTCCGGCGCCGCCGTAGAT
>CAXUIB010000207.1:0-525 GCA_964250945.1 uncultured Acidobacteriaceae bacterium | reverse complement strand
CCGCGGGGCCACCCAACCCTACCCCGGGCCGCTCGCCGCGCCGCCGCCGCCGCCGCCACCACCGGCCGCCCACCCCAGATCGGCCGCAACACCCTCCGCGGCCCCGGCTTCAACAACGTCGACTTCCGCATCTCGCGCGACGTCCCCATCCACGAAAACATCCGCCTCCAGTTCATCGGCGAGGCCTTCAACCTCGTCAACCACCTCATCATCACCGGCGTCAACGGAACCTACTCCACCTACACCGCCGCCACCGCCACCAGCACCACCTGCAACACCCACGCGGCAGCCCCCGCAGGCTCCGCCGTCCAGGGCTGCATCACCCCCTACACCGGCACAGGAACCTCCGCCTTCGGCACCCCCTCCAGCACCAATAACACCCTCTACGGCCCCCGCCAACTCCAGGTCTCCGCCAAACTCTTCTTCTAACCCCATCTCCAAACCGCCCACAAAAGGCGGCTCCCACCCGGAGCCGCCCTCTTTGTCTTGCGCGCCCAACATCTCAGCCCTGAATGCGCGACATTG
>CAXUIB010000206.1:0-4196 GCA_964250945.1 uncultured Acidobacteriaceae bacterium | reverse complement strand
GGCGGCGGCGTGGCGGGGGGCGAGCTCGGCGGGGGCGCCGGCGTCGACGATGTCCACGAACTGGATGCCCTTCACGACGCGGCCGGAGCGCACGTCGAGGCAGGCGATGATGCGTTTGGTCAGCAAGGCTTAGCTGCCGGCCGTCATACCGACAACCGGGCACTTGGCCGCGGGGTCTGCCCCCATGCTCGCGCCGACGCGGCCGAAGCCGAGGTCGTCGGCGCCGAGGAAGGAGATTTTGTGGTGGCGGCTCATGGCGGCGAGCTCGTTGTGGACCATGTGCATGGCCATCTGGAGGGCGTGGACGGAGTCGGCGCCGCCGGCGGGGGTGATGTGGTCGCGGCCGAGGGCGGAGATGCGGTAAGGGCAGGCCCAGCCGCGGGCTCCGACGGGGAACGGCTTGCCGAAGGAGACGGTGAGGGTGGCCTGCCGGCCTTCATGGTCGAGATCGAGAAAGCGCTCGGCGATGGTTTCAAAGGGGATGAGGTCCATGCCGGTCCAGTTGGCCGCGTCTTCCGGGCGGACCATCTCGACGGTGCCCTGCATGACTTCGTTTGGGACGGCTTCGGTGGTGGGGGTCATGGGCTTTGAATCTCCTCCAGGTGGTTGGATGCTTAGAGGCTGAGGAAGTTTTTCAGGATGCGGAGGCCGGTGTCGGCGGATTTTTCGGGATGGAACTGGACGCCCATGACGTTTTCGCGCTCGACGGCGGCGGTGAACGGGCCGCCGTAGTCGGTGGTGGCGGCGGTATCGGGGGAGACCGATGCGCGCCAGGAGTGGGTGTAGTAGACGAAGGAGCCGGGGGCGATGCCGGCGAGGAGTTTGGAGTCGGTGCGGATGTCTTCGAGCGAGTTCCAGCCGACGTGGGGGGATTTGAGGGCTGCGTCTTCGAAGGTCACGGGGAAGCGCTCGCACTTTGAGCTGAGGTGACAGAGGCCGTCGGTGGATTCGGCTTCGGTCGAGCCCTCGTAGAGCCACTGGAGGCCGACGCAGATGCCGAGGAAGGGGGCGCCGCGGGCGATGGACTCGCGGGTGGCGGATGTTAGCCCCAGGTCCGTCAAGAGCTGGGTAGACCGGAAGTGGCCTACGCCGGGTAGGATGACTCGGTCGGCTTTGCGGACGACCTCGGGGTCTTGGGTGATGAGGATGTCGTGCGCGCCGAGGTACCGCAGCGCCTTGACGACGCTGGTGAGGTTTCCGGCTTTGTAGTCGATGACGGCGATCATGAGCGCTGAGGTCCTCTTGTCCAGTCCTGCACTTTCAGTGCCTTGATTCGGCGGAGTGCCTGATCGTTCGTCACAACGATTACGCCGAGCGAAAGTGCGTGTGCGGCGATCATCGTGTCTGCGAAACCCATCGGTTCGCCCCCAGTCTCCAATTGCGCACGGAGCTTTGCGTACATCTGTGCACAGGCAGAGTCCCACGCAAGCACTTCAATCGTTTGCAGAAAACCATCCACAAGCTCGCGTAAGCGAGCTTCGGCAGGCAATCTGGCAACACCGTATCGGAGCTCGCCTTCGGTTACGGAAGAGAGGGCAATCTCTGTGCGAGGCACTTTCCAGAAGCGGCGTTCGAGTGCGGGATGCGATTGCTTGAGAAGAAAGCTAACGATGTTTGTGTCCAGCAAATAACGGGTCACTTGAAGATGTCTTCCGGCCGAGTCGGGGGGTCTTCGATGCCTTGCATGAACTCTGGCGGCGCAGGACCAAGTTCATCGCGAAGTTTTAGAAAATCGTCCCACGAATCAGAGCGCCGGGAGAGAATGACCTCGCCCGTCTTCTCATCTTTGCGGATGTAGACTTCTCGGCCGGGAAAGCGGAACTCGCTCGGCAGGCGTACCGCCTGACTGCGTCCGTTCATGAAGAGCTTTGCTGTGCGCGACATGGTTGACCTCCGCGTATGGTGGTATATACCATAATATATCACTTAGTAATCCAGAGTTGTTCAGGCCCGTTGTCTTGTGTGCCGCTTGACACTTGCGCGCCAAGGTAGCGCAGGGCTTTGACGACGCTGGTGAGTTTCCGGCT
The DNA here is from genome assembly GCA_964250945.1 of uncultured Acidobacteriaceae bacterium. Lineage (GTDB taxonomy): Bacteria > Acidobacteriota > Terriglobia > Terriglobales > Acidobacteriaceae > Edaphobacter. Next base: position 2,169 of record CAXUIB010000206.1, on the reverse strand, counting down.
TTGTCGTCGATGACGGCGATCAATATTGTTGTCCGAATGGTCTGAACTTATCCGCAGCGAACCAGAGAAAACCTAAAACGAATTGAGATGCATATGCGAGGGCGAACAGGATCACTAGAGTTAGGTATGCCCGCACCCATATACGAACCCGAAGTGGGTAAACGCAAAACGCAGCCGCAACAGCGATCAAGCTTGCTGCGATGCCTACGCAATCCGTAACCAGCTCATTTGCGCGTGGAGAACCTGAGAAGAATCCCGTGTGAAAAGCCGAACGTGCAGCAAGGCTGCCGAGAACAATAGCAATCGCGAAAAGCACATTCGAAGCAGTCACTCGTTTTGCGGTCGCCGTCATAAAAGTCCTTTGGTACTCGGCAGGAGTTCGCGCATGCGTTCGTCGCGGGAGGTGGCTCCGCGGAGGGCTCGGGCGAAGGCTTTGAAGCTCCCTTCGATTTTGTGGTGGTTGGAGCGGCCGTAGAGGACCTTGATGTGGACGTTGCAGCGGGCTCCGCGAGCGAAGCCCTCGAAGAAGTCGGTGACGAGTTCGGTTTGGAGGTCGCCGACGAGGGGGACGCTGACGAGGGTTTCGACGGCGTAGGCGGTGCGGCCGGAGAGGTCGACGGCGGCGACGGCGAGGGTCTCGTCCATGGGCATGACGAAGTAGCCGGCGCGGAGGATGCCCCGCTTGTCGCCGAGGGCCTCCGCGAAGGCTTCGCCGAGGGCGATGCCGGTGTCTTCGACGGTGTGGTGCTGGTCGACGTCGAGGTCGCCTTTGACGTTGAGCGTGAGGTCGAAGCCGCCGTGGCGGGTGAAGAGCTCGAGCATGTGGTCGAAGAAGCGGATGCCGGTGGAGACGGTGTAGGCGCCCTGGCCGTCGATCGAGAGGCGGAGGTGGATCTCGGTTTCGGTGGTCTTGCGATCGATGGTTGCGGTCCGGATTGAAGTGGCCGGGGCTGCAGAGGTGGAGATTGTAGCGGGTCGGGTTACGTTTTCTGCATCGACTTGCGGCGGCGCGTTCTGTTCTGGAGCGTCGACGTTTGAGATTGGACCTGATCTCGTTACATTCTTTGGAGCTGCGTCTAAGGGCGTGTCCATTGCATCTCCTTGAAGGTTTCGCTGAGGGCGGCGAGGCCTTCGGTGACGTGAGACTCGACGCCGACGGTGATGCGGACGCAGCCCTGGCAGCCGGGGTCGGAGGAGCGGTCGCGGAGCAGGACGCCTCGGTCGCGCATGCGGGCGACCAGCTCTTTATGGCGCGGACCGACTTCGAAGAGGACGAAGTTGGCCTGGCTTGGCCAGAAGCGGACGTTGAGCTGGCCAAGGGCGGCCATGATGCGAGTGCGGCCGGCGTGAACCTGTGTGACGTACCAGGCTAAGTAGTCGGCGTCCGAGAGGGCTGCCGGGAGGACGGCGAGCGCGATGCCGTTGACGTTGTACGGGGAGGCGACCTTGCGGACGTAGCCGATCAGATCGGCCGCGCCCGCGAGCATGCCGAGGCGCAGGTTGGCCAGACCGTAGGCCTTCGAGAAGGTGCGGCCGACGAGGAGATTGGGGATGCGGCCGACGTCGGGAAGGACGGTGTCGCCATGGAAGTGGAAGTAGGCCTCGTCGACGAAGACGACCGCTTGCGGCGCGGCCGCGGCGATCTCGAGGATGTGTTCGCGGGAGACGACGGCGCCGGTTGGGTTTTTCGGCGAGGCGATGAGGATGAGTTTAGTGCGAGGCGTTATCGCGGCGAGCATGCCGGAGGTCGGGAAGCTGAGCGTGCTGTCGGACTGCACGCGGCGGAGGTGGGCGGTCATCATGCTGGCGCTGACGTCGTACATGAAAAATGAGGGTGTGTTGAAGAGGACCTCGTCGTCGGGTTCGAGGAAGGCGAGCGCGAGGAGGTGGATGGCTTCGTCGACGCCGTTGGTGAGCAGGAGCTGGTCGGGCTGGAGGCGGAAGTGCGCGGCGGTGCTGATCTCGGCGTGCTCGCGCTCGGGGTAGATGGTGAGGGCTTCGGCGGAGAGGGCGCGGATCCGGTCGAGGACGCGGGGCGAGGGCGCGAAGGTATTTTCGTTGAAGTCGAGGCGAAGCATGGCTCGGCTGGCGAGCGGCGGGTGGTACTCGGGCATGGCGAGCACGGCCGGGCGAGCGTAGGTGCGCTGGATCTCTTCAGTGCTGAGCCTA
>CAXUIB010000205.1:0-4205 GCA_964250945.1 uncultured Acidobacteriaceae bacterium | reverse complement strand
CTTGGGGGGCTGGGCAGAGGGGGCCTGGGCAGAGGCGGGGAGATTGGCGACGGCGAGGAGACCAGGGAGTGCGAGCAGGAGAGCGGGCGGGCGCATGTGAATCGAGGGTAAATGAAGGTTGCCGGGAATGAGGGATATAGGGAAGCGGCGGAGCTTTGGCGAGGAACCTGGGGAGGTTCGCACGCACTAAAGTACCGGGCGCGGGCCGGAATTCTCCTCTCGTTCACACAGATCTGTGACGATAAGAGGAAAGAGCAGAGCGGCGTAGAGAACGTATGGGAGGCCTCCTCTCCCCCGCGCTGCCCTGTGCTGAAAGCAAGCTGGAAGAATTAATTCTGAGAGGATTCATGACGAAGCAACTGCAAGCGACCTTGGCGGCGATGATGGTGATGTCGACCATTTCGGTCCGGGCGCAACTGAGCACGACGACAACTACCACCAAGCCGGACCCGACGACGACGAAGACGACGGTGGTCACAAAGGAGGTCCCTTCGAAGTCCACCTCCGCAACCACGGGATCGAAGAGGCGGTCGACCCGCAAGCGGGGATCTACGCGCAAGGCGCGCGTCTCTGCTGAGAGTGGGACGGAGCGGCAGATCCGCGAGCTGCGGGAGCTGATGCTGGCCCAGCAGGCGCAGATTGACGCGTTGCGGCAGCAGAATGTGGACAAGGACGTGGCGTTGGCCGCGGCGGGCGTGCAGGCGCAGACGGCCAACTCGGAGGCAGCGGCGGCGGCCTCGCAGGCGCAGAGTCTGCAGACGCTGATTCAGCAGAACTCCACGAGTGTGCAGACGCTTTCGAGTGATGTGAGCGATCTGAAGTTGGCGAACAGCGGTCTGGCGCAGAGCATTTCAGACACAAAGCGCGACCTGAACGAGAAGATCGAATCGCCGACGACGATCCACTACAAGGGCGTGACGATTATGCCGGTGGCCTTTTTTGCGTTGGAGACGGTGTACCGGCAGCATTCGATCAACTCCGACATCAATACGCCGTTCAACTCGACGCCGTTTCCCGGGTCGAACGAAGGGCATATCAGCGAGTTCAACATGTCTGGCCGGCAGAGCCGGCTGGGCGGTCTGATCGAGGGCAACGCCGGAGATTACAAGCTGTCGGGTTACTTTGAGACGGACTTCCTGAGCGCGGGCGCGACCTCGAATGCGAACCAGTCGAACAGCTACACGTTGCGACAGCGGCAGATCTGGGGCAAGGCCGAGACCAAGGGGGGCTTCGGCGTGGTCGGCGGGCAGATGTGGTCGCTGGTGACCGAGGACGGCAAGGGTACGGAGAACCGGACGGAAAAGCTGCCGAACACGATCGATTCACAGTACATGGTCGGCTTCAGCTGGGCTCGGCAGGCTGCGCTGCGGCTGCAGCAGAGGCTGGGCAATCCGTTCTTTGGAAGCGCGGTGACGCTGGCGGCATCGCTGGAGAACTCGCAGTACCAGAGCTTTACGGCATCGGGCGGGCCTACGAACTTCTTTTTTGGCGGACCTGGGACGGCGGGCGGCTTGTATAACGTTGCCGGCAACTATGCGAACAACGTGGCTCCGGATGTGATCTTCAAGGCGGCGATGGACTTTCCGCACACCCACGTTGAGTTAGGCGGTCTGGCGCGGTTCTTCCGCGATCGGGTGTACCCGCTGACGCCGTCGACGACGGTCGGCACGGTTACGACGTACACGGGCAAGCCGTATAACGACACGAAGCTGGGCGGCGGCGCGTTTGGCAGCGTGCGCACCGCTACCAAGTATGTCGATGTTGGGTTATCGGGTATGATCGGCGACGGCACGGGACGGTACGGTTCGTCGCAGCTGGCGGACATTACGGTTCACCCGGATGGAACGCTGGAGCCGGTGCGGAACTACCACGGTCTGTTCTCGCTGGAAGGCCACCCGACCAAGAAGCTGGATGTGTATGCGTACTACGGCGCGGAGTATGCGCAGCGGACGGTGTATCGCAATGCGAATGGTTCGCCGGAGGGCTACGGTCCGAATAACATCGTCGACACGGGTTGCAACACGTACGTTGCGACCTCGGCGACGTTGGGCTCGACCGGTGTCGCTGGATCGCCGGCGACGGCCAACTGCGGATCGCCGACGCGCTATATCCAGGAGGGCATGATCGGATTTACGTATCGTGTGGTGAACAGCCCGCGGTACGGGCGTCTGCAGTATCAGTTCAACTACAACTACCTGAGCCGTGTTTCGTGGACGGGTCTGGGAAGCGGAATCTATGGCACGCCGACGGCGACACCGATTGATCCGAGGGCGACCAACAACATGATCTTCGGCGGCATGCGGTATTACATTCCGTAGATCTGTGGCCGAACGATCGTGTGGCGGAGAGGCGTCCCATGTGGGGCGCCTCTTCCGGTTTCTGTTTCCCGGGGTTGGGACTTTAGTCTGACCTGGATCTGGCTTTTTACGCCCAGGAGTGTGCTCCACGCCCATGCTGGACGAACTTCGTCTTTTCTCTTCCGAGCCCCGTGCTCGCGCCGTAGCGGCACGTCTGTATGAGTCGGTGCGGGGGCTGCCGATCCTTTCGCCGCATGGGCATACGGACCCGGCGTGGTTTGCCGCGAACGAGCCGTTTCCGAACCCGGCGGCGTTGCTGATCCAGCCGGATCATTACATCTACCGGATGCTGTATTCGCAGGGCATCCCGCTCGAGCGGCTTGGGATTGCGGAGCAGGGTGAAAGTCGCGGAGCTCCGGACCAAGTGCCGGACCCGCGCGAGGTCTGGCGGATCTTTGCGGAGAACTACTTCTTGTTTCGCGGGACGCCGACGCGGCTTTGGCTGGACACGACCTTTTCAGAGATCTTCGGGATTGACGATCGGTTGTCGGCGGCGAATGCGGACCGGTACTACGACTGGATCGCGGAAGCTCTTCTGACGCCGCGATTTCGGCCGCGCGCGCTCTACGACGAGTTCGGGCTGGCGGTGCTGGCAACCACGGATTCGCCGCTCGACGACTTGCGGCATCACCGGGCGATTCGGGAGTCTGGGTGGGGCGGCCGGGTGCTGCCGACGTTTCGGCCGGATGCGGTGATCGACGCCGAGTATGCGGGGTTTCGGGAGAATCTCGATCGTCTGGGTGAGCTTGCGGGCGAGGACGTTTCGACCTACAAGGGATACCTGAATGCCTTGCGGGCGCGCCGGGCTTTTTTTCAGGCGAACGGAGCGACGGCGACCGACCACGGACACTTGACGGCGATGACGGCGGATCTCTCTGCGGGGGAGGCGGACCGGCTGTATGAACGGATCTATGCGGGGACCTCTTCGCCTCAGGATCGGACGCTGTTTCAAGCGCAGATGTTGACCGAGATGGCGGGCATGAGTCTGGAGGACGGTCTGACGATGCAGCTGCATCCAGGATCGGTGCGGAACCACAACGATGCGGTGTATCGGAGGTTTGGGCGGGATCGCGGCGCGGACATTCCGGCTGCGACCGAGTATGTGCGGGCTTTGCGGCCGCTCTTGTCGAAGTACGGCAATGAATCAGGTTTGACGCTGATTGTATTTACACTGGATGAGACGAGCTACTCGCGCGAGCTGGCGCCGCTGGCCGGGCACTACCCTGTCTTGCGGCTGGGGCCGCCGTGGTGGTTTCACGATTCGCCCGAGGGCATGATGCGGTTTCGCGAGCAGGTGACGGAGACTGCGGGGTTCTACAACACGGTGGGATTCAACGACGATACGCGGGCGTTTCTTTCGATCCCGGCTCGGCACGATGTGGCGCGGCGGGTGGACGCGGCGTTTCTTGCGCGGCTAGTCGGGGAAGGCAGGATGGACGAGGATGAAGCGGCGGAGGTGATTCGGGACCTTACGGTCAACCTGGTTCGGAAGGCTTACAGGCTGTAGCCGATGCGCCTCGCTCGACCTGACCGACACGGCTGCGCCGACCTTGACTGCGTTTGCAGGCCAACGTAGCCTTAAGATTGATTGACTTGTCCGTGCTCTCTGAACCGCCGTTCGGGTGGAGCGTTCTGACGAGCCTCCTCTTCTCTCACGAAACGCTTTGGAAAAGGTCCGATGGCAGACGTTGTCAGCTCGCCTGGCGTCAGGCCGGCGAAAGAATCGAAGGCGCAGCGCTCGGAGCGGCTGAAGCTGGAGAAGAATCCGTGGGACGCGTGGGATGAGGTGCGGGCGTTTGCGCGGGAGGGTCGGGCCGCGGTGCTGCCGGAGTGGGCGGGGTTGTATTT
>CAXUIB010000204.1:0-4225 GCA_964250945.1 uncultured Acidobacteriaceae bacterium | reverse complement strand
AGGGCGGCGCGCATGGGGCCGACGGTGTGGGAGCTCGAGGGCCCGATGCCGATCTTGAAGAGTTCAAAGAGGCTGGTGTTCACAGCTTTCGATTGTAGGCCGATGGCCTGGCGTGGGATCGGCCCCATGCCCAAGAGAGAAGCAGATTCCCTGCGGGAACGACAACGGGAAGGCCAAGGCAACGGGCAAGGGCAGAATTCCTGCGGGCTATGTTTGGCGTATGCCACCTCTGTTGGCGTATGCCACCTCTGTTGGATTTTGGGGTGGACGGGCCGTTGCTAGACTCAGCCGGGAAACGGACGCGGCCTGGGCTCACGTAGAGGCTCACGTGAGGGCCGGCGCGCGGAAGAAGGCAGGGGAGATGCTTTACAAGGCTCGCAGCGCGGCGGTTTACGGGATTGACGCGCACATTATCGAGGTGGAGGTGGACTACTCGGGCGCTGTGCTGGCGGAGGAGCAGTTTCACACGGTGGGTCTGCCGGACGCGTCGGTGCGGGAGAGCCGGGATCGGGTGCGGTCGGCGATTCGGAACTCGGGGTTTGACATACCGCCGACGCGGATCACGATCAATCTTGCGCCGGCGGATTTGAAAAAGGTGGGATCGGGATTTGATCTGTCGATTGCGATCGGCATTCTGGGGGCGTACGGGGCTTTGCAGGCGGTGGATCTGAGCGACTTCGTCCTGGTTGGAGAGCTGGGTCTGGATGGAAGCTTGCGGGCGGTGCAGGGGATGCTGCCGATCGCGGTGGCGGCGCGGGCGCACGGGATTCGGAACCTGGTGATTCCGGCCAGCAATGCGCGTGAGGCGGCGGTGGTGGAGGGTGTGAGTGTTTACCCGGTCCAGACGCTGTTGGAGGTGCGGGAGCTGTTGAACGGGATGGCGGTGGGAGCGTCGGGGGCGAAGCCGCTCGCGGTGGAGACGACGGATCTGCTGGAGGCGATGCAGCACTTCCCGCACGACTTCAAGGATGTTCGCGGGCAGCATGTGGCGAAGCGGGCGCTGGAGGTGGCGGCCGCGGGCGGGCACAACATCCTGATGATCGGGCCGCCGGGGTCGGGCAAGACGATGCTGGCGAAGCGTTTGCCGTCGATCCTGGCGCCCTTGCGATTTGAAGAGGCTTTGGAGACGACGAAGATCCATTCGGTGGCGGGCGTTCTGGATGCGGAGCAGGGTCTGGTGACGCAGCGGCCGTTTCGGTCGCCGCACCATACGATTTCGGATGCGGGGCTGATCGGTGGAGGGATGGTGCCGCGGCCGGGGGAGGTGTCGTTGGCGCACAACGGGCTCCTGTTTCTGGACGAGCTGCCGGAGTTTCCGCGCAATGTCTTGGAGGTGTTGCGGCAGCCGCTCGAGGACGGCGTGGTGACGATTTCGCGGGCGGCGATGAGCCTGAGTTTTCCGGCGAGCTTTATGCTGGCGGCGGCGATGAATCCGTGTCCGTGCGGGTATTTCAACGACAAGGGACGGGAGTGTATGTGTACGCCCCCGATGATTCAGAGGTATGTGTCGAAGGTGAGCGGGCCGTTGCTGGACCGGATCGACATTCATATTGAAGTTCCGGCCGTGCAGTACAAGGAGCTTCGCGGGGGCACGGCGGCGGAGGGTTCAGAGCAGATTCGGGAGCGTGTGCTCTGTGCCCGGGAGCGGCAGCATGCGCGGTTTCTGGTGGGGGCGGAGAGGACTCGGGGGTCGGCCAAGGCCGTGTCGCGGGCGGTGTATGCGAATGCTCAGATGACGACGCAGCAGATCCGTTTGTACTGCGAGTTGTCGACGGACGCGGAGCGGTTGTTGGAGCGTGCGATGCAGCAGCAAGGGTTGAGCGCGCGGGCGCACGACCGGATCTTGAAGGTGGCGCGGACGATTGCGGATCTGGGGGCGAGCCGGCGATCTGTGTGCAGCACATCGCGGAGGCGATCCAGTACCGGACGCTGGACCGCAGTTACTGGGCGTGAGATGGGGTGTGGTGGGTAGGAGCGGATGGGACGGGTTCCGTTTTCTGGGAGATTGCCCCCCCGAATAGTTCCAAAAAAAGTATTGACCGCTTCGGTCTTCCGGTTTAGCTTCAGAGATGCCGCCGAGCTCTTACCTTCTCTGATACGTTCTGGCGTGTTCTGCAGGACAGTGACGAGCGACAGCTCCATGTCTGCGGAGGAGCTCGCGGAGGTTGTAAAAAAAGGCGCATGTGACCGACGCGCGGTCGGGCGGATGGCGTCCTTTGAAGTTGAAATTTGCGGCTGAGCTCCGGCCAATCCAGCAGCAGGAATCCGAGTTTTTGCACCGTAACTCGGATGCTTTGCGTCTAAGATATGGGTCCGATAGCCGTAACTACTTGCTAACGATTCACCTATTCAGAAACAGGAACGAGAGTCTGTACTCGACCAAGGGTGCAAGATTTCAGAGACTGCAGAGGAGAGAAAATGCGCTCAGATCTTATTTTTGGAGCACTTACCCACGTCACAAATCGGTATGAGCTATGCCAAATGGCTTCCAAGGCGACGCGGAAGCTCCACAAGCCGAATACACGTTTGCAGGACACGACGAACGAGGTGCTCGACCGCTTCAAGGACACGGTTCCGATGGATGATTCTTCCGAAGTTCCGGTTTCTAAGGTACAATTGCAGGAACGGCGCGCGGCTTAGCGCGCGCGTTTCCTGCAAGGCAGCATACGTATCACTCCTGAAATCCTTTCTCCTGCTTTACACCGCCAATTTCCCCTCTTTTTTCCCTTCTGATCTCTTCCGCGATAAAACACTCTCCACATCTTCTACCCTCTCGGTAGAACTCCCTCCTCACGTCCATCCCCTCCCTGTTCTCACCCTCCCCCCTACGCACTTTTCAGGTAAAACATGACGATTTCTGAGCTTAAAGAGCACAATATTGCCGAGCTAGGTAAGCTCGCGCGCGGATTTGACATTGCCGGTACCAGCGGCTTACGGAAGCAGGATCTGATCTTCAAGATTCTTCAGGCACAGAGCGAAAAGGAAGGCCATATCTTCGCGGAGGGCGTGCTTGAGATTTTGCCGGACGGCTACGGGTTTCTCCGGTCGCCGGACTACAACTATCTTCCCGGGCCGGACGACATCTATGTTTCGCCGTCGCAGATCCGCAAATTCGATCTGAAGACGGGCGACACGATCAGCGGCAATGTGCGGCCGCCGCATGAGGGCGAGAAGTATTTTGCTCTGGTCAAAATTGAGGCGATTAATTTTGAGAGTCCGGAGGAGACGCGCAACAAGATCCTGTTCGACAACCTGACGCCCTTGTATGCGCAGGAGCGGGTGAAGATGGAGACGGTGCGCGAGCACATCTCGGGCCGTGTGATGGATCTGCTGACGCCGGTCGGAAAGGGGCAGCGCGGCTTGATTGTGGCGCCGCCGCGGACGGGCAAGACGATGCTCCTGCAGTCGATCGCGAACTCGATCACGTCGAATCATCCGGAGGTGGTGCTGATTGTTCTGTTGATCGATGAGCGGCCGGAAGAGGTAACGGACATGCAGAGGTCGGTGAAGGGCGAGGTGATCTCGTCGACTTTTGACGAACCGGCTGCGCGGCACGTGCAGGTGGCGGAGATGGTGATCGAAAAGGCGAAGCGGCTGGTGGAGCACAAGCGCGACGTGGTGATTTTGCTGGACTCGATTACGCGTCTTGCGCGAGCGTATAACACGATCGTGCCGCCGTCCGGAAAGGTGCTTTCGGGCGGCGTGGACTCGAATGCGCTGCAACGTCCGAAGCGGTTTTTCGGAGCGGCACGCAATATCGAGGAGGGCGGATCGCTGACGATTATTGCGACGGCGCTGGTCGATACGGGATCGCGGATGGACGAGGTTATCTTTGAGGAGTTCAAGGGAACCGGCAATATGGAAGTGATTCTGGATCGCAAGCTGGTGGACAAGCGGGTGTTTCCGGCGATCGATATTCAGCGCTCCGGCACGCGCAAGGAGGAGTTGCTGATCCCGAAGGACGAGTTGCAGCGCACATGGATCCTGCGCAAGGTGCTGAATCCTTTGTCGGCGACCGAGGCGATGGAACTGCTGACAAGCCGTTTGGAGAAGACGCGGAACAATCAGGAATTTCTCCACAGCATGAGTTCGAACTAGAACATCTGCTTTGGCATGGGAGAGCCACCTCTGTTGGGAGAGGTGGCTCTTTTGTTTGCCGGCGCGAAACCTCGGCTTGCCTGGGACATCTTAGACAGGGGACGGAGGTGAGTGGGATGGGGACAGC
>CAXUIB010000203.1:2261-4227 GCA_964250945.1 uncultured Acidobacteriaceae bacterium | reverse complement strand
CGCCAACAACTCCCCGCCCTCCGCTTTCACCTCCTCGACGAACGCCTCACCACCGCCGAGGCCCACACCCTCCTCGATCGCAACCGCAGACCCGGCAACCTCACCGGCCGGCAGAGCAAACGCGGCCGGGAAGCCCGCACCGCCATCATCGACCAGGTTGCCGCCGTCCTCCTGCTCGAGTCCTGGCTCAGCTTCCGCTCTCCACCCTTCCTTCCGCCACCCCCCGAACCCTGATCGGTCCCGATCGCTCCCCGGCGCCGCCCAGCCCTGCCCGGCGCTCAAGACGTACGCTCCAACCCGTATAATCGCTCTTTCGGCCCCAACCATGCCTCAGCGCACGGCAGGGCGAGCCTCAGAGAGACCCAAGGATCAGGCCGGGATCCCGTCCAGCATCGATCCCCAGAAAGCCCCCATGCCCGAACACATCAAAAAGAAACTCCTCGAAGAAATCAAACAGCTCGAATACGAGCTCACCACCGAACTCCCCGCCGAAATCAAAAAGGCCGTCGCCCTCGGCGACCTCAGCGAAAACGCCGAATACCACTCCGCCAAGCAGCGCCAGGAGTTCGTCAACGCCCGCCTCGGACAACTCAAAAAACGTATGGGCGAGCTCAGCATGGTCAACCTCAGCAACATCCCCCACGATAAAGTAGGCTTCGGCTCCACCATCGTCGTCTTCGACGGCACCAAACACGAGGAACTCACCTACAAACTCGTCACCAGCGAAGAGTCCGACGTCAGCAAAGGCCTCATCTCCACCACCTCTCCCATCGGCCGCTCGCTCGTCGGCAAAGAGCTCGGCGACGTCGCCACCGTCGTCACTCCCAACGGCAAACGCGAACTCGAGATCCTGAAACTCACCACCATCCACGACGAAGCTCCAGAAGTCTAAAACAAACCCCCAGATCTGGCCTCTCCCTGACCCCCTCTCCCATCTCATGACCTGGACAAGCGCATTCGGCAAAGGCAGTGGCTACCTCCTGCAAAAGATCGTCAACGGTCTCGCCCTTTCGCGCATCTCCCCCAACACGCTCACCTTTATCGGCCTGCTCATCAACGTCGTGGCCGCCGTCTTCTTCGGTTACGCTCGCGGCGAACACGCCGTCCGCTACTTCTTCTACGCCGGACTCGTCATCATCGGCGCCGGCATCTTCGACATGGTCGACGGCCGCGTCGCACGCCAGACCAACCAGGTCTCCGTCTTCGGCGCCTTCTTCGACTCCGTCATCGACCGCTACTCCGACGTCGCCCTCTTCTTCGGCCTGCTCGTCTTCTACGCCCGCGGAAACCGCTTCTTCTACGTCGTCCTCGTCGCCTTCTGCATGACCGCCTCCCTCATGGTCTCCTACACCCGAGCCCGCGCCGAAGCCCTCATCGGCTCCTGCAAAGTCGGCTTCATGGAACGCCCCGAGCGCATCGTCCTCGTCATCCTCGGCGCCCTCTTCAACCGCTGGGGAGTCATGGCCCCAGCCCTCTGGGTCCTCGCCCTCTTCTCCACCCTCACCGTCATCCACCGCATCCGCTACACCTACCTCGAAACCGTCCGGCGAAAGCTGCGCGCGCAGACAGGCGTCGCCCAGTAACTTCCGTAACGGGCGCTTTTCCCTTCACACAACTTTTCTCACGGAGACAAGCTAGGACGACCTATATCATCGACCAGCTTGCATCCGTGTCCGTTGAGACCCGCATCCCGGATCCGCAGGCAAATTCCACCGCCGCGCAAGCAACTCGCCCAAACGACCTCGATGACCCCGACGACCTCAACCGCCGCCAAACCGGTCGGCCCATCCGCTTCTCCCTCCGAAGCCCTCTGTTCTTCCCCGCGCATCCGCGTCGTCCGCGGTCACACCGCCGTTCTCCAATGCCTTCCGCTGCTCGTCGATCTCAGCCGGCGCTGCCATCAACCCGGCACCATGGAGTACCTCCCGTACTTCCTCAAAGTCCCCTACTTCGGCACCAAAATCCC
>CAXUIB010000203.1:0-2251 GCA_964250945.1 uncultured Acidobacteriaceae bacterium | reverse complement strand
CTCCTCCTCAGTTCCTCAGACGACACCCCAAACCCCTCGAACCTCCAGGCCGCCGTTCTCCTCTTCGAGTACCGCCGCTTCGGCATCCTCACCCGCGTCTTCGTCACCGACGACCCCGCCGGCGAACGCTCCGTCATCGCTCCTCCAGATCTCCGCCCCAACTTCGCCGTCCAGGCCTGCGATCTCCTGATCAGCCGCGGTGCCCATCTCGTCTTCCTCTCCCTCGCCGACGTCGGCCTCGCAACCCACGTCGCCTTCCACGCTCCCCGGCCTGGTTCTCCTGCCCAGCCTCCCGTCAGCCTCTGGACCGCATCAGAGCGAGCTCTCACCCGCTCGCTCACCCTCGAACACACCTTTGAAGCCACCCTCGGCCAGCTCGGAGCGCATACCCGCCGCAACCGCCGCTACTATCGCCGGCGCGCCGAATCCGAACTCGGAGTCGCGTTCGTCCCCACCGTCCAAATCAGCGAGCCCGACTTCCGCGCTCTCAACCGGCGATCCGCCTACCCAGTGCCGGACCACGTCGTCCAATGGCGCTTCCGCTCCGTCCACGAAACCCCAAGCGCGCTCTTCGCCGGTGTCCAGGCCGCCGACGGTCGCTGGCTCAGCCTCATCGGCGGACGCCGGTACGCCGACACCACGGCCATCGACTGGCAAATCAATCAGAACGGCTTGGAACCCTTCTCCCTCAGCACCGTCATGCGCTCCTACCTCCTCGAGCACGAGATCGCCCGCGGCGCCCGCCAACTCGTCTTTGAAGGCGGAACCCCGCACTCCATGCGCCACTCCTTCCGCCAGAGCCGCGTCACCGATCTCGTCGTCGCCCGCCAAAGCCGCCCAGGTCATCTAGTACGCCGTCTCGCCCCCGCCCTCCTCCCCGAAAAAAACCTGCTCGCCAAAATCCTCAGAGACAAAGACCCGCAAGTCCAGCACTGGCGCCCACGCTAGACGAAAGCGGTTCTCCTGTAGGTGTAGAGCGAACCACAGGCCTCATGGCCGTTTTCCCCTTAGTCCAGAAAAGACAAGAGGTGCTCTCCAATACATCAGTAAGGAGAGCACCTCTTCTACAACCTCACCTGACCAGACCTGCTGACAAACAAACCAGCCCTACTGCTCGATCGGCTTCGCCATCCGCTCGTGCATCGCCGCCTTCACCGCGTCCGGAACCAGGTTCGCCACAGCACCCTGAAACTTAACGCTCAGGCTCGCGGCATACACGTGCTTCTCGCCCTTCATCAACGCCTCAAACCCCTGCTTCGCCACGTCGTACGGCTCGGAATCCTTCTTTCCCTCCGAACCGACCTCTGTATCGTCCATGCCGGCACGATGGAAAAAGTCGGTATCGACCGGCCCAGGCTGCAGCGCCGTCACCGTCACGCCCGTATCCTCCAGCTCCGCTCGCAGGCTCTTCGCAAACGACAGGTCAAACGCCTTCGAAGCCGCATACACCGCCTCCCGCGGCGCCACCATCTCGCTCGCAATCGACGCCACAATCAAGATCCGACCAGAACCGCGCCCCACCATATGCTGCACCGCCCGCTTGGCCAGATGCACCGTCCCTTCCACGTTCGTCCGGATAATATTGATCTCCTTCTCGAGCTCGGTCTCCGCAAACAATCCGCCCACGCCCACACCCGCGTTCAGCGCAATCGCGTCCACCGCCCGCCCCGTCGCCTCCACCCGCGTCCAAAGCTGCTCCACACCGTCGTACGTCGCCAGATCGGCATCGACCGCCGTCACCTGTACGCCCATCGCTTTGAAGTCCGCCTCGGCCTTGCTCAACCGGTCGCCATGCGACGCGATCACCAAATCAAACCCGTTCTCCGCAAATACCTTCGCCAGGTTGTACCCAATCCCGCTCGAAGCTCCCGTCACCACAGCCAGTTGTTTCGCCATCTCAAACCTGCTCCTGAAAACTAAATATGCGTGCCACTTACCGTCTATGATGCATGGCGCAAGTCGGAAGTCTGAGGCCCGCACGCACCTCCGTCACTCCGATCCCCCATCCGTGTCATACACCGATCGTCTGGGCAGAGATACCGTAAATCCGGTCCGATCGCGCCTTGAAAAAACGAACTCCACTCGCTCCACCCACCCACAAACCGGCCCTGCGATGGGCGGCTCTTCTCCTTGCCCTCGCACCATCGGCCTACGCCCAGCGCACCATCCACGTGCCGGCCGATGCCCCCACCATCCAACTCGCCATCGACGCCGCATCCCCCGGCGACACCGTCCTCGTCAGCCCAAACAC
>CAXUIB010000202.1:0-4245 GCA_964250945.1 uncultured Acidobacteriaceae bacterium | reverse complement strand
ACTATAGATTGTGCGGACCGGTTCAACATCGACAAGTAACTTTCCCGTAAGATCAAACAACACCATATCACCCAACGACTTAGCAAAAATGTCCCAACCCGGCGTAGGGGAACACGAAGATTGTTTAGGCCGGCGTTGCCGGAAACGGAGATCCGAGAAGGTGGCGTGGAGGGAGCTCGATCGGGAGCGAACCTTGATGTGCGCGAGAGTTGCGGGAGGCAAAAGGTTGATCGATGATCCGGGATGGCGGAAGATCGGCGAGGTGGAGCCCGGCCCGGGTCGGTCACGCTTGGGCGGTCAGGTCCGTTCTCTCCGGCTTGTGACGGGTTTGGTCTCTCTCCTCCTGATAGGTGTCTGCGCGCAGGCGAGGATCCCGGTGGTCCTTTCAACCGATGTCGGCAACGAGATCGACGATCAATGGGCCATCGTGTATCTCCTGGCGGAGCCGGAGTTCGACGTGCGCGGGATTCTGTCGGCCCATGCGCCAAGTTTGCCGGACCCGTCGGCGCACTCGAGCTACTTGATCCTCAAGGATGCGGTGGAGCACCGCATGGGGCTCGTCGCTCATCCGCCGCTGCTCCAAGGTTCCAGTCTTCCGCTCGCCGATCGGTCAACTCCGCGGCCGAGCGCGGCTGCTACATTTCTGCTCCACGAGGCGAAAAGCTTTACACCGGAGAACCGGTTGACCGTCGTTGTAATCGGGGCGGCGACGGATGTGAGCAGCGCTCTCCTGATGGACCCGACCCTGGCCGATCGCATCCGTGTCGTAGCGATGGCGCTAAATGACTTTTCGCCCAAGGGTGCCCACGAGTACAACGAGGAAAACGACCCGCGCGCGTGGCAGGTGCTCCTGGCATCCCGTGTTCCGCTGGCGGTGGGGACGGGCGAGACGTGCCGGCGGTATCTATCGCTCACTTACGCCGAAGCTCGTGCCATGCTGGGAGGGCACGGGCCGGTGGCGGAGTGGCTGTGGAGCGAGTACCAGGTGTGGTACTACCGGCAGGTAAAGCCGCTGCGTGTGTCGGATTTCTCGAAACCATGGGTCATCTGGGACGTAATCACCCTGGCGTACCTGCGCGGCCTGGCGACGGCTACGACGCTGCCGCGACCGATGCTCGACGACACAAGCACGCTCCGGCCGGGCGCGCCGGGAGCGACGATCGAGCGCATTACGGCAGTGGATACCCAGCGCTTCTGGGCCGAGTTCCTCGACACGCTGGACCGGTTCGAAGAGACCCATCGGAGCGGTGCGCCACCACCGCTGTGGGACGAGGCTCCATGACAGACACCGATCTCGCATGCGTGTACCCGCACTGCGGCGGGAAGCTGCACACAGGCGAGAGCGCGGGATACTGCCTTCAATGCCGGCTGCCGGTGCTGCGGTGCCAAAGCTGCCGCGCGTGGAATCGAACCCAGGCGGCCTTTTGCGCGCAGTGTGGAATCGAACTCGTGCGCGAGGAAGATCGGACGCTCCCCTCTCCGGCTGCGCTTGGCAGCGAGCCGACACGATCGGAGGCGGATCGTCCGATCCCTACCGCACCGCATGCGGCGCATGGGTTTTTGTGGGCGCTGAGCGACGAGGGCAGCCTGTTTCGCATCAATCCCTTCGGCCTGAGCGGCCGCCAGATCGAGGTGCGAACTCGCTTCTGGGCGGGGTCCGCGCCCGCACACGCGTTCACGGTCCGCAATCTTGACCGGCCCCCTGGGAGAGGGGGAAAGGTGTCCTTGCCGCGCGAGAGTTCGGCGATTGTGGCGCTCCGGACCGAGCTGGTAACGTGGGGCTTGGTGTCGCAACGGTCGTTTCGGTTTACCGAGTTGCGGGAAGGCGAGGCCATCCTCCCGGACGCGCGCGATCGCTATCAGATGGTCGAGGCAGTCGGTTCGCACCTGTTTTGCCTGAGCGAGCTCGCGGGAGAGACTTCGCTCCTGCGCGTCGGAGTCGGTTCAGCAGACGCGGACCGTCTCGTCGTTCCGGCGGTCGCGAGCTTGGCCGTATGCGGACCGGCGTCGGCGCTCGGCCAGATCGTAATTTGGACGGCGGATAGGCTGTTTACCCTCGCAGATCCGGCGCGAGCTACGCTGGGGAGTGCCACCTGGCAGGAGCACGCGTTGCCGCCAGGAGTGGCGCTGTGGACGGCGCCCTCGGACGATGGCAGGCTTCGGCTGCCGCTCGGTCGGTCGCCGGCGATTGTGTCCGGCGCGCGGCTCTGCCTGCCGTGCTATCAGTTTGGCGAGCCGGCGCTCTTGCAGGCGCTGGCGGTCGGAGATCGGTGGGTGCTGTCCGTCATTCCGATTACCGCGGAGGGTGTGTTGACCGGCGACGGAGCCGGAAATCCGCTCTTGAGCGCGCGGACGCAGCTTCTGGTATGTCCCGGCGACAGCTTTCGGCCGCTGATCAACGACCCGCAGATTTCGGACCGGTTCACGGCCTTCCATGCGTCGCCCTTGGCCGTGTTTTTCTCCGAGGACAGCTTCGGCGGACGGTCGCGGCAGTGGCTGAAGGCGCTCCGCGCGGGTGTGGATCTGCCGGTCGACTGGGCGCTCTATCCCGATCAAATGCTAAAGGATGCAAGCGGATTTTATGGTCTGCCCGGCAGCTTGACCGCGCATCTGCTGACTGAGGATCGTCTGGCGCACACGGAGTTTGTGTCGTGGCACGACTGAGGCTCTCCGTCGCCATCTTGCTGGCGGTCTGCGCCGCGGCTTCGGCCTCGGCGCAGGCGCCGCAGTCGCTCTACGTGGACCGGTCGGGGAGCATGCGGCCGTACTTCGGCTCGGGGCTGATCCGATCCATCGTGGAGCCGCTGCGGACCGCGGTCGAGGGACCCTTGGCCGAGTACGCGTTCTCGACCGAGGTTGCGCCCGTGCCGAGTCTCGACGCGATCAATGCACTGCCGTTCGGGAACCTGACGTATCTGGACCGCGTAATCACCAGCTCGGAGCGGCAGCACACGCCCATCAGCTGGATCATCACGGACAACATCGAGGACACGGGCGAGGCGGGCAACACGGAGCGCTTCTACGCGGCCTTGCGAGGCAAGGAGGTGCGCCGGGTGACGGTGTTTCCGATCCCCAGCGCGCCGGGGCACCCGGGTTTGCTGGTGTATGCGCTGTTGTTTGATGCGGGGTCCGACGGTGTGTACGAGCGGACCCTGGCGGCGTTTGCGCGGAGCGGCGCGGGGGTGTTGCGGACCGAGCCGCTGCGGATGAAGCCGGTGGATCGCGACACGGTGGAGGTGACGTCGCGATCGCTGGCGCCCCTGACGCGCCGCGGCGGACCAAAGGTGTACGACACCGGAACGCCGATCGAGCAGGCCGCCGAGGTGCGCTTCAAGAGCCGGTTCGACCACATCGAGATTGTCGATTCAGCATTGCGGGTGCTCGATGCCGCGCCAAGCTTCGGGCCGGGGTCGCTGCTCGAGCCGGAGCGACGCCAACTTGCCATCACGCCGGACCGCATTCGCGCGCTGGGGCCCGGCGATGAAACATCGCAAGTGTATAAGCTCTCGGTGAATCTAGGCCGGCTCAGCTTGAAGCACAACCCGGCTGCCTGGTGGAAAGCCGCCTGGGGCGCTTCAGGCGAGGAGGCCGCGCTCGATCTGAAGCTTGGGATCGATGTGCCAGAGCAGAATTTTCGGCTGACGCCGCGATTTCTGAACCAATACAGTGCATCGACGGTCGAGGCGGCGCGTGCGACCGGAAAGGTGTATGCCATCGATCGGCTCCTGGCCGATGTGAACGGGGCGGAGACGCTGATCCACGTCGACACGCCGTTGTACTTCCGCGTGAACTATCCGGCGTGGCCTGCCGTACTGTTCATAGGCCTGTTTGTGTTGACGCTCGCGGTGCTGGCCGGCTTGGTGCTGTTTGGTCGAAGCCTGCTGCCCGGGCGGCGGAGGGAGTGGACTGTCGCCGCAGAGGCCATCGCAGGGTATCCCCTGTCGGCGCGGATGGACGGTGACCGCGTTCTGGTCGAAGGAGAGAACGTCGCCCATATCGACAAAGGCCGTGTCGTGCCCGTCGCTCCGGCTCGGCTCGAGGGCGGCGCGGGGCCGGTCGCAATTGAGGCAGGGAAACGTATTCGTCTCAACACGCGTCGCAACGAGATGGATCTGATCTTTACCGAACGTCGGGGGACCGAGGCCGCCGCGACAGATTCTACCTCGGCAAGCTCCGCTCCGGCTGGTCTGGGCCGCACGAGCCCAGGTCTGAATTCAGGTCTGGACTCAGGTCCGGACTCAGGTC
>CAXUIB010000201.1:0-4262 GCA_964250945.1 uncultured Acidobacteriaceae bacterium | reverse complement strand
GTATGCGTCATCGCATACAGCGTAAAATTCCCTCCCCAACTCCATCCCCACCAGCCGACCCGATCAGGATCAAGCTGCTCATTCGCCGCCAGCGTCTGGTCGAGCGCCGCGATCTGATCGGCGAACTGAACAGGCCCGAAGTTCCGGTACGCCGCCTGCTGAAAGTCGCGCCCGCGACCACCGGAACCGCGATTGTCGACCGTCAGCACCGCAAATCCATGCTGTGCCAGAAGCTGATTGAATCGGAACCCGGCGCCACGCCAGCGATCCACCGCACCCGCTGTCGGCGTCGGTCCACCATACGGATTCAGAATCAGAGGCGCAGTATGTCTGCCGCCGCCCACAGGCAGGGTCAGTACACCGAACATCGTCGTCACTCCGTCGGCAGCCTTCAACGTCACCATCCGCGTGCTCGTTCCCGCCGCCTCGGCCACCGCCGCAGACCTCCATAGCTGGGAACACCGGCCTTCGGCTTGCGTCCGGCAGAGTCGCAGCGTCGGCGGCGTCAAGAGCGCACTCGCCTCATCCGTAAAACTCCGGCCGTCCGGCGAAACGTTCACTCCATGCCAGCCTTGTCCCGCCGTCAAACGCCGTTTCCCGGAGCCATCCAGCTTCTCCACCCAAAGATTCCTCTCAAGCGGCGATCCCTCATTTGAAGTGAAGTAGACCTGATCCGGTGTACCCGTACCCTCCGGAACACTTACCGTGTCCACCTCGAAGTCGCCCTCCGTCAGCTGACGAACCAGCTTCGCCTCCGCCGCGAGTGGATGCCCGGCATCGAACCCATACAGATACAAATGCGTGTGTCCGTCACGCCAACTCCTCCGCAAAAACTGCCCGTGCGGCAGGAAATCCACGTCGTAGTTCGTGTCCAGATACTTCGGATCGATCTCCGTGTACAGCAGGTGCGAAGCGCCCGTCCGGCGATCCGCCAGGTACACGTCCATCCGCTTCTGGTCGCGTCGCAGCACCTCCACCCACACCGTATCGCGATCGCTCCAGCCAAACCGCGGGATGTAGTCGTTTCCCATGCTGATCGGCACATCCACCCAGGTCGTCGCTCCGCCCGTCGCCGCCGCGACGCCGACCCGCACCCCAGGGTTCGGATCGCCCGGCTGCGGATATCTCTGCCAATCCACCGTGGCATGCGTTGGCAAGAAGTCCTCGATGGGATACCGCGGCACCTTCCGCTCGTCCATCTGCACGTAGGCGATCGCGCTCGAATCCGGCGACCAGGCGTAATTCGTTCGCACGCCCAGCTCCTCCAGGTAGACCCAGTCCACCTCGCCGTTCAGGATCGCGCCCGCGTCCCCACCGGCGGCAGGTGTCGTCGTTAGCGCGACCTCCTCACCGCCTCCCGCGTTCACTGGATGAACATACAAATTGTGGTCGCGCAGATACGAGACCGACCTGCCGTCGGGAGAAAACTTCGGATCCTCGCCCGAACCCGACCTCGTATCGACCACCAGAGACCCCGTCGCCTTGCCGAGGTCCCACAACCAGAGCATGCCGCCTTTGTCGAGCAGAAGGTATTTGGAATCGCCAGACCACAGGTACGACGCCATCCCGTACCGCTCGCGGTGGTCGCGATCCTTTTCATTCACCTCCTTCGCTCCGAGCGCGTTCATCTGATCCGCGGTCACGAGCACGCTCATCCTGCCGGTTGCCACCTCCACCTGCACAATGTCTCCGGGCGAGCCCACGGCGAGCCCACGCGAACTCTCCGCGACCACAAAGGTGAGGAGACGTCCATCCGGGCTCCAGACTGTGTTGCGCGGCGGCGTCCCGTCCGTAGGGCTATTGATCGCCTTTACGGTCAGAGGAGCTGCCGGAGATACTGGCTTCTGGTCTCGAGCCTGCCCCACAGCCATCGTCACCAAAGCCGAGAGCGCCCCAACGAAGAGCGTGAGAGATCGCATCCGCTGAGCATAGCAGCGCGACAGAAATACTCCGGCACCCTGGGAAGTCCGATCAAGTCTGCTGCGAAAGTCTGATCAAGTCTGCTCGTGATAATTCTGCCTTTCTTGTTGTCATTCCCGAAGGGAATCTGCTTCTGCCGTTGCCGTTGCTTGCTTCAACGCCGCTATCCCGAGCGAAGCGGAGGGACTCCTGACCGCTGCCCGCCTTGCCATTGCCTTCTCGTTGTCATTCCAAAGGGATCTGCCGTTCTTTTCCGGCGACAAACGCTTGCGAGCACGTCCTTGGGGCGAAACGCCAAGAGAACCACACCTAAAATGGGGACCGAGGCCAACTTCATGCGTCGCTTAGGTGTTCTTCTCTCCGGTCGCGGCTCAAACTTTGTCAGCATCGCTCAGGCCGTCCGCGAATGCCAAGTTCCAGGCGCCGAGATCGCCGTCGTCCTCTCCAACGTCCCCGACGCACCCGGCCTGACTGCCGCCGCCCAGCTCGGCATCCCCTCTCACGCGCTCCCCTCGATCGGCCGAAAACGCCCGGAACATGACGCCGAGATGGTCGCTCTACTCCGGCAGTACGGGGTCGACCTCGTCATCCTCGCCGGCTACATGCGCATCCTCACGCCCGCCTTCATCCAAAGCTTCCCCGATCGCATCCTGAACATGCACCCATCCCTGCTTCCGTCCTTCCCCGGCCTCGACGCCCAGGGCCAGGCCCTCCACTACGGCGCGAAAGTCGCAGGCTGCACCGTCCACTTCGTCGACGAACACGTCGACCACGGCGTCATCATCCTCCAGCGCGCCGTGCCGGTCGAAGACGCAGACACCCCCGACACGCTCTCCGCCCGCATTCTCGCCCAGGAGCACATCGCCTACCCCGAAGCCGTCGCCCGCGTCCTCAGCGGCGAGTACGAAATGCGTGATCGCCGTTACGTCCGTCGCGACACTCCAAGCTCAGCTTAGATCCTGCGCGAAATCGCCTAAACCTCACCGCTGAAACATCCCGCCCGACCCCGCCGGCACCATGTAGACCATAGCTCCCAAAAGAAACAATAGCCCCAGGAAACTGGACAGCGTCCGCGTGCTCGGTTGCTCCGGAGCGTCGTTCGTAAACATGCGCCACGTCATCCCGGCCGCAATAAAGAGAAACACACCTTCGTGCATCATCGCGAACAACCCAACGCAGCTCACCAAGACAAGCCCGCGCTGCAACCGATTGAGCGCGTATGTCGCCTGCGCACCATCGAGCCCAAAAACCGGAATCAGATTGATCAGGTTCAGCCACGCCCCCGCGTAGGTCAAGGCGCGAAAGATCGGCTGATGCGTCCCGTGCCAAAGCAGAAGGCACGCTCCGGCCGTCAACAGCCCAAACAGCGGTCCGGCCAGAGCAATCTCCGCCAGCACATCCAGCGACATCCCCTGGTTGTACCAGCGTACATACGCCCCCAAACCCGGAAGAAACATGGGCAGGTCGGCCTTCATGCCGCGCCGCCGCACCGCGACATAATGCCCCGTCTCGTGAATCAGGATAGACAACGTAAACCCCAGGCCAAACTTCCATCCATACAGCGCCCAGTAAAGGCCGAAAAACGCGAAAAAGCTTAGGAGAAACTTAAGCTTGAACAAGAGAAAAAACGCACTCTTCGCCTTGGCAAGAAAGAAGACCACCGGCGCCAGCGGACCCAATCGCTTCGTCCACTTTGCCTTCTTGTCCTCGCCCGCTTGCAGCCGCGCATCGATCCCGACTACATGCCCCCGCAGCGTCTCCCGCTGCGGATGCCCCGCCGGCATCCACTCCATCACGCGACCCCACGCCGCGCGCGCCTCCACCCACTTGCCCTCCCGCTCCAGTTCTTTGGCCTCCTCCGCCAACGTCCGCAGGTGCGCGCTGTACACCAAAGATCCGCACTCCGGACAGGCAAGCGCCCCCGGTGCAATGTAGTGGCTGCAGAAAGGGCAGTTGTAGATCGGGTCGGGAGACTTGCTCTCCGCCCCCCGCGAATCCATCACGCGCTCAGCTTGCATACGCTCCCGGAACTCCCGTCGGACGGTTGATCTGCCACGCAGCGCGCATGCCGACAAACAGAATAAAGAGGCCGATCAAGGCGCCCACGCCGCCCCGCAGCTCGAGAAACGGCGACGAAACGCCGTACCGGACCAACTCGGCCACACTCCCTCCGCTCAGATGCGAAACATCTGTCCCAGACTTGTGCAACGACCACAGCATCTCCGCCACCGCCGCCATCGAGACGGCAAAGTAGGTCAACAACGCTGCGGCTATCTGGTACTGCCGTCCGCCGCGCCCACCCCACCCCGCCACGAACGCCATACCCACAAGCCAACCCACGC
>CAXUIB010000200.1:0-4264 GCA_964250945.1 uncultured Acidobacteriaceae bacterium | reverse complement strand
GCTGCACGCCGGCCTCGTCGCCGCCATCGAAGCCAACGCCCACTAACAAACTCCTGACTCCTAACTCGCCGCGAAGCCCCACCTTCTAGCCCCACCGACTACGGACGCGATTTATACTCAACGCATGCCCCCAGTCGAGCCCACCGCCCTCAACACCAGCAACGGTCGCCCCGTCCCGTCCGACAATCACGATCGCCGCTTCTTCGGCACGCTCGACTCGTTCGCCAAAAATCAAACCAAAGTCAGCGAGGTCAGCTGGGGCTACGACCAGCCCGAAGGCATCGTCCTCGCCTCGCTCGACGCGGCCATCAACTGGGTCCGCAAAAACTCCGTCTGGCCCATGACCTTTGGCCTCGCCTGCTGCGCCATCGAAATGATGTCCATGGGCGGATCGCGCTACGACATCGCCCGCTTCGGCGCCGAAGTCTTTCGAGGGTCACCGCGGCAATCGGACCTCATGATCATCGCCGGCCGCGTCTCGCAAAAAATGGCCCCCGTCATCCGCCGCCTCTACGAACAAATGCCCGAACCCAAATGGGTCATCTCGATGGGCGCCTGCGCCACTTCCGGCGGCGTCTTCAACAACTACGCCCTCCTCCAGGGCGTCAACCAAATCATCCCGGTCGACATCTACGTCCCCGGCTGCCCGCCCCGCCCGGAGCAGCTCCTTTACGCCATCACCCTGCTTCAGGAAAAAATCCAGCACGAACGCGGGTCCATTCGCAGAACCCTGAATCTGAGTTAAATCGGGAGTTCCAGCACGCGCAGGAAACCCGAGACATCGGCCGCTTCGCACCGGTACCGGTACAAAAGTGCGCCTTTCGTTACTCGAGAGGTTCACCTTTTGCGGAACTTCGCCGATATACAGCTACAGTGAGGTTCGAACGTTTGCAACTGTTTGCAGGAAACTCTCAATAAATTCTGCAACTGCGCTAGACTTGAGCGAATCATAATCACTCGAACGAAGTTACATCCGGGTCAGCTCGTGACTAAAAATATCAGCTTTAAATTTTGGAGGAGTCGAATGGATCATCGCCCGAATTATCGTATAGGCCGGCTTGTACTGGCTGCATGTGCAGTCAGTCTCGGCGCAGCCAGCCTGAGTGCACAGGACACGCCCAGCACATCAGCCCCCGCAGGGCAACCACCATCCACTCCCACAGGGTCAACCACCCCCGCTCCCACCGGTCCAAACCCGTCCCGCATCGATGTCTTCACCGGATACTCCTACTTCGGCGCGCATGGACAGGTAAAGCCCGCCGGCATCAACTACTCCTCGATCGACTACGGCGCGATCGGCAGCGTCGCGTTCTACTTCAACAAGTACGTCGGCGGAGAGTTCGTCGGCACCGCCCATCCAGACGGCAACAATGACGGTCTCTACACCGGAAATGCAGGTCCCATCTTCCGCGCTCCCATGCAATACTTCACGGTCTTCGCCCACGCCCTCGGCGGCGGAGCCCGGATCGGCGGCCCAAATTTTTTTTTTGTTACGTTGTACAACGAGATCTACACCTGGGGACCCACCGTCGCCGTCGGCGGCGGCATGGACTACGACGTCCCCTTCCTCAACAACCTGTTCTCCATCCGTCTCTTTGAGGCAGACTACCGCTATATCCACGCGGACTTCGGTCCCGCCACCACCGTTCCCACCCCCGGCGTCCTCGGCGGCCGCACCAACCTGTCCTCCGTCGAAGCCTCGGCCGGTATCGTGACCCACTTCGGCCACATCATCCCGCCGCCGCCCGTCACCCTCACCTGCGTCGCTTCGCCCACCACAGGCTACCCCGGCGACCCCATCACCATCACCGGCACCGCCCTCAACCTCAACCCCAAAAAGACCGCAAACTACACCTGGACCACCGACGCCGCCGGCGGAACCATCACCGGAACCTCGAACGTCGCCAATATCGATACCCACGGCGCCACGCCAGGCTCCTACAACGCCAAGGGTCACGTCGCCGAAGGCAACAAGCCCGGCCAGATGGCCGATTGCGCCGCACCGTACACCGTCAAGCAGTTCGAACCGCCGACCATCTCCTGCTCGGCTAACCCCTCGACCGTCAATCCCGGCGACTCCTCCACCATCACCGCACAGGGCGTCAGCCCCCAGAACCGTCCTCTGACCTACAGCTACAGCTCAACCTCAGGCTCGGTCTCAGGCAACACCTCCACCGCCACCCTCACCACCGCCGGCGCCGCGCCCGGAACCATCACGGTCACGTGCAACGTCGTCGACGACAAGGGTCAGACAGCGTCCAGCACCACCACCGTCACGGTCAACGCTCCGGTCGTCGTGAAGACGGCAGAAGTTCGCCAACTCTGCTCGCTCAACTTCGCCGTCGACAAGCGCCGTCCAGCCCGTGTCGATAACACGGATCGGCAGTGCCTCGACGATGTAGCGCTCGAATTGCAGCGTTCTACGGATGCGAAGCTCGCCATCGTCGGCAACAGCTCCTCCAGCGAGAAGAATGGAACCACTCTCGCCGCGGAACGCGCTGTCAACGCCAAAGCCTACCTCGTCGGAGAGAAGGGCATCGATAGCTCCCGCATCTCGCTCTACACCGGCAATCAGAGCGGTCCGGCAGTCACCGATACCGAAATCCTCCCCGGCGCCACCTTTGACACCACAGGCATCATCGTGGTCGATGAGACAACCATCCACGCTCAGCCCCGCAACGCCCCGGCCGGTCGCTCCCGGCACGGTCGTCGCCACCACCGCAGCAGCAAAAAGGCAGCGCAGTAAACCGCGCCTCCTCACAGGGAAGAAAGGCTGACTGGATCTTTCCAGTCAGCCTTTCCTTTGCTCTATCCCTACCCAGTCCAAAAGGAAACCAGTCCAAAAGGCAGCATTGAAACCTAGATCGACCATGACGTCCCCGCATCAGAAACAGATGCCGCGATCCCTCCGGTTCGCCCGTCTCGCGCCCCTCTTCCTGCTCCTCGGATCCGCCCTGCCGGCGTTCCCGGCCGCCCCCTGGATCCCCTTCGGCCCGTTCGGCGGAGACGCCCGCTCCTTCGCCGCCGACCCCAAAGACCACGCGCACCTCTATCTCGGCACCGCCAACGGCTGGATCTACGAGTCCCACAACGGCGGCGATCGATGGGAGCGCCTCGCGGAGATCGGCAAACGCGACAACCTCGTCCTCGACCACATCGTCGTCGATCGCGCAGACCCCAAACGCCTCCTCGTCGGCGTCTGGGCGCTCGGCAGCGTCGACGGCGGCCTCTATCTTTCAACCGACGCCGGCCACGCCTGGAAACCCGTCCCTGACCTCGAGGGCCAGTCCGTCCGAGCCCTCTCGTCCGCCCCTTCCGATCCCAAAGTCATCGTCGCCGGCACCGTCGAGGGTGTCTTCCGTTCCACCGACGCCGGCGCGCACTGGAAGCTCATCAGCCCCGAAGGCTCGCCCACCATCCACGGCGTCGAGTCCGTCGCCATCGACCCCAGCAACCCCGGAGTCATCTACGCCGGCACCTGGCACCTCCCCTGGAAGACCGACGACAGCGGCGAACACTGGAACAACATCAAGGAAGGCATCATCGACGACTCCGACGTCTTCTCGATCATCGTCGACCCCAAAGACCCATCGGTCGTCTACGCCAGTGCCTGCTCCGGCATCTACAAAAGCGAAGACGCCGGCGACCTGTTCCACAAAATCCAGGGCATCCCCTCCACCGCCCGCCGCACCCGCGTCCTCGCCCAGGACCCCCAGCAACTCAACGTCGTCTACGCCGGCACCACCGAAGGCCTCTTCCGCACCGAAGACTCCGGCAAATCGTGGACCCGCACCACCGGCCCCGAACTCATCGTCAACGACGTCTACATCGACCCCGCCGACTCCAATCACATCCTCCTCGCCACCGATCGCGGCGGCGTCCTCGCCAGCCACGACGCCGGCACCACCTTTTCCCCCTCAAACGACGGCTTCGCCGCCCGCCAAATCACCGGCTACATCGCCGACCCAGACAACAAAACCATCTACGTCTCCGTCGTCAACGACAAGCAGTGGGGAGGCGTCTTCCTCAGCGACAACGGCGGCCTCACATGGACCCAACAAAGCGCCGGCCTCGAAGGCCGCGACGTCTTCTCGCTCGGCCGCGCCCCAGACGGCCGAGTCCTCGCCGGAACCAACCACGGCATCTTCCGCCTCTCGGACAGCACATGGACCCGCGCCGACGTCGCCCTCCAACCCACCGACGGCACATCCCCGCCGGCAACGTCAGCCAGGCGATCCTCTCCGACGAAACCGAAACCCCACAC
>CAXUIB010000199.1:0-4361 GCA_964250945.1 uncultured Acidobacteriaceae bacterium | reverse complement strand
CCGTCTTCCCCGACACCAACTTCCCCCGCGTCGTCATCGGCGTCGACAACGGCGTCATGCCCGTCGAGCAGATGCAGGTCACCATCACCAAGCCCATCGAGGACGCCGTCAACAGCGTTCCCGGACTCGCCATCGTCCGCAGCACCACCTCGCGCGGATCGGCCGAGATCTCGCTCTTCTTCAGCTGGAACGTGGACATGTTCCGCACGCTCCAGCTCACCGACGCTGCCCTCTCAAAGATCCAGCAGTCCCTGCCCTCGACCGCGCGCATCACTACCAACCGCCTCACCTTCGCAACCTTTCCCATCCTCGGATACGCGCTCTCGGCCGAGGACCGCGGCGCCGCCACCGTCCCCCAGACACGTCTGTGGGAGATCGCCACCTACGATCTCAAGCCGCCCATCAACCGCGTCAGCGGCGTCAGCACAGTTGTAGTCCAGGGCGGTGAGGTGCCGGAGTTCCACGTCATCCCCAACCTCGCACGCCTCCAGTCCGCCGGCGTAACGCTGCTCGACCTCGTCAACGCGATCCAGGCCTCCAACATCATCGACTCCCCCGGCCTCTACCCGGAAAACCACCAGCTCAACCTCGTCCTCATCGGCGCCCAAGCCCACGACGCCGCATCGCTCGGCAACCTCGCCGTGAAAACGAGCCAGGCCAGCCCCGGCGGCGTCACCGTCAAGGTCTCCGACGTCGCCGAAGTCCGGCCCGCAGTGCTGCCCGTCTACACCATGGTCCGCGCGCAGGGTCGACCGGCGGTGCTCCTCAACATCTCCCGGCAGCCCTCCAGCAACACCGTCGCGGTCGCCAATGCGGTCGAAACCGAGGTCGGACAGCTCCGCTCCAAGCTTCCGCCCGGCGTCGCGCTCGTGCCCTTTTACGACCAGTCGCAGCTGGTGCGCGCCTCCATCACCAGCGTCCGCGACGCCATCCTGATCGGCCTCGCGCTCGCCTGCCTCATCCTCTTTCTCTTCCTCCGTGACGCAACCTCGTCCCTCATCGCCGGCCTCGTCATTCCTGTAACCGTCGCGGTCACAATCCTGTTCCTCTGGGCCATCGGACAAAGCTTCAACCTGATGACGCTCGGCGGTCTCGCCGCCGCCATCGGCCTTGTGATCGACGACGCCATCGTTGTGGTCGAAAACATCGTCGTCCATCGCGATCGCGGGCAGGGCCGCGTCGAGGCGGTCCGGCTCGCGCTCCGCGAAATCACCGTCCCCCTCATCGGCTCCACCATCACGCCGGTCGTCGTCTTCCTCCCCCTCATCGCCGTCACCGGGGTGACCGGCAGCTTCTTCCGCGCGCTCGCCGTCACCATGACGGCGGCTCTGCTCACCTCGCTCGTCCTCGCGCTCACCTTTACCCCCGCGCTCTCGATGTCGTTGCTGCGCAGCAAAAAAGAAGGCGTCGGCGCTGACAAGGTCGCCTCGCCGGCCGAGCACAATCACGAACACAACCATGAGCAAGGACGTGGGATGGCCCGGGTCCTTCGCCTGCACCGGCGTGTGCTCGTGTGGGCCCTCGGCCATCCGCTCCTGCTCGGTCTCGCGTGCCTCGCGCTCGTGGCCCTCGGCTGCCTCGCGTACGGCCGGCTTGGCTCCGATCTCCTGCCCGCCATGGACGAGGGCGCGTTCATCCTCGACTACATCATGCCCGCGGGCAGCTCGCTCGCAGAAACCAACCGCGTGCTGACGCATGTGGACCAGGTCCTCCAACACGTACCCGAAGTGGCCATCACGACGCGCCGCACAGGCCTCCAGCTCGGCCTCGCCGCCGTCACCGAGGCCAACTACGGCGACTACACCGTGCAGCTCAAAAGCAAGCGTTCCCGATCCATCGAAGACATCATGGCAAACGTGCGCGAACAGCTAAAGGCGACCGAGCCGGCGCTCGACGTCGAATTTACCCAGGTGCTCCAGGACATGATCGGCGACCTGTCAAACTCGCCCGAGCCAATCCAGATCAAGCTCTTTTCGCAGGACAGCAGTCTGCTCCACGATCTAGCGCCCAAGGTCCAGGCAGCCATCGCCGCCATTCCCGGCGTCGTCGACACCCAGAACGGCGTCGACAACACCCTTTCCGGCCCGGCAACCAGCTTTCGCATCGATCCCGTGCTCGCCGGCCGCTTGGGCTTCACGCCCACCGAGGTAGCCGAAGACGCGACCGCCATCCTCGACGGCCTGCCCACGACCGACCCGGTGATCGTCGGTGGCCGGCCCTACACCGTGCGCGTGCGTCTGCCGGATAGCAACCGAAGCTCGCTCGCGGCCATCGAAAACACCGTCTTCAACTCGGCTACAGGGCACCTCGCCGCGCTCGGCTCCCTGGCCGAGGTGACAGAGCTCCCGCCGCAAAACGAGATTCGCCGCGAAAATCTCGAGCAGGTCGTGCTCGTCAGCGGCCGCCTCGAAGGCTCCGATCTGGGCGGCGCCATGGCAGAGGTCAAAACCGCCGTCGATCGCCTCCACCTCCCGGCAACCGTGCGCGTGCAGTACGGCGGAACCTACGAGGAGCAGCAGAAATCCTTCGCCGATCTCGCCAAAGTGCTGATCCTCGCGCTGGCGTTGGTCTTCGGCGTCCTCCTCGCCGAGTTCCGCAACTTCGCCGCCCCGGTCGCCATCCTCACCAGCTCCGTGCTGTCGATCGCGGGCGTCGTCCTCGCCCTCCTCGTGACTCAAACCAACTTCAACGTGGCCAGCTTCATGGGCCTCATCATGGTGATCGGCATCGTGGCCAAAAACGGCATCCTTCTCCTTGACGCCGACGAGCGCGGCCGGGCCGCCGGGCAGGGCGCACGCGAGGCAATGCTCACCGCGGCGCAGCGGCGTCTGCGCCCCATCGCCATGACAGCCATCGCGGCCATCTCCGGCATGCTGCCCCTGGCCTTCGCGTTCGGCGCCGGCTCCCAAATGCTCCAGCCACTCGCCATCGCGGTGATCGGCGGCGTCGCCATCTCGCTCCTGCTCTCGCTCGTCGTCACCCCGGTCATCTACTACCGGATCACGCGAAACTCAGCCGTATAACGTCGAAATGCCAAGCTCCGACCGGGCATTCCCCTACGCGAGCGGACGATAGTAAAGCTCTTCAGGATGCGCGCACGGACGGCAGAGAGCTCGGCCATCCACCATCGTGAAACGGTTGTAGTTGATGCCCTCCCCGCACCGCAGACATCGGACACGCTCCCCCTTGAAGCCCGGAAATTCGCCCGGCGGAAGCACCACCGAAACCCACTCCGTCCCGAACAGGTCCACATCCGAGAGCTCGCGGTAGCTGAGCATCTGCTGCCGGTTCTTGTCCGCGATCTCCGGGTAAAGCTCGCGCGCTCTCTCTTTCGACGACTCCAGCGCGCTCACCCGAATACCCCGGTAGGCCTCCGCCCCCAAAGGCTGCCCAAGGTCAACAAACGTAGCCGCCATCTTGCCCCAGTCGCGCAGCTTCAGAGCGCGCTTGCCCAGACGGCATCCCGTCACCACGCCGATCGCGTCCGTCGCGCAGCGATCGATCTCGACAAAGGTAACCAGCCGTTTGCGGTCGCGCCCCCGCGGTTCGGCGACCCCAAGCTCCATGCACGCCAGCAGACTCATACGCACCCCCAGAATCTGCCCGGCGCAAAGGTGCCCATGCGCCAGCTCCGCCTCGCGCAGCAACGTCTCAAAATCAAGCGGCGACGGTGTGGCGCCGAGACCCGCTTGGGGAGCTGTGGAGGTCGCCATAGGACGATCCTACCGCGACATCGGTTCTCCTGTAGCCGTATAGCGAAACCACAGGCACCTCTCGCCTGCCAGAATCGCTCCGGTGACAGGATTCACGGTTTGCAGTCGCCAACCATCGGTTCAACAACCTTCCGCGCTTTACCTTTGGCAAGCCGGGCAGAAGTGCGTTCCGCGTCCGCCAACAGCAATCTTCCGGATCGCCGTCCCGCACACCCGGCATGGCTCGCCGGCTCGCCCATAAACCCGGTGTTCGAGTTGAAAGAACCCGCGCACGCCGTCCGCGTCCACATAGTCCGAGACCGACGATCCCCCCAGTTCGATCGCTCGCCGGAGCACCTCCACCAGCGCCAGCCGCAGCCGCTCCAGCTCCGCCCGTGTCAGCCGGGCCGCCATCCGCCGCGGCCGCACGCCTGCCCGGGCCAAAGCCTCGTCGGCATAGATGTTGCCGACGCCATGCAGGATCGACTGATTCAAGAGCGCCGCCTTGATCGGCGTCCGGCGTCCGCGAAAGAGCGCCAGGAAGTCCTCGGCCGAGACCCCGAGCGGCTCAACCCCCGGCCCCCAATACGCCTCGCGCCGGACAGACAGCCGCCCAAACCGCCGCGGATCGACAAACCGCACCTCGCGACCGTCTCCCAGCGTCAGCAC
>CAXUIB010000198.1:0-4374 GCA_964250945.1 uncultured Acidobacteriaceae bacterium | reverse complement strand
GGGTTGAGGGCGGTGGTGCGAGGTCCGTTCGGGGCGTAACGTGACGGATCTGAAAAAGTTTTCGGGGAGGGCTAAAGTTTTTGGCCGATCTGCCGATAAGGAGACTAAGTGTGCCCCAAAGGAGGGGCGGGACGTGGGAATCGCGATACTTTCGGAAGACAAGATGAAGTGCAGCGCGTGCAGGGACGGGGTTGGGGCGCCGTTTCCGTTCAGCATGGCGTTTCAGCCGATCGCCGATGTGGTGACGGGCGCGGTGTTTGCGTATGAAGCTCTGGTGCGCGGGACGGCGGGCGAGTCGGCGGGTTCGGTGCTGGGGCAGGTGACCCTGGAGAATCGGTACGCGTTTGATCAGGCGTGCCGGGTGAAGGCGATTACGCTGGCGCACCGGCTGGGGATTGAGGCGACGGGCGCGAAGCTGTCGATCAACTTTATGCCGGGGGCGGTGTACAGTCCGGCGGCGTGCATTCAGCTGACCTTGAAGACGGCGCGTTCCGTGGGTCTGCCGCTGGAGCGACTCATCTTTGAGGTGACCGAGGCGGAGGAGGTTCAGGACCGAGCGCACCTGAAGGGGATCGTAGACGAATACCGGCGGCACGGATTTCAAGTCGCTCTGGATGATTTTGGCGCGGGGTATTCGGGGCTCAATTTACTCGCGGATTTTCGGGCGGACATTGTGAAGCTGGACATGGACCTTACGCGAGATCTTTCGAGGAGGCCGACCGCTCTGGTGATTGTGCGGGCGATGGTGGAGCTTTGCGCTTCGCTCGATCGGACGTTGGTCGCGGAGGGTGTCGAGACAAAGGAGGAGTACGACGCGCTGCGCGGTTGCGGTGTGCGGTATATGCAAGGGTATCTGCTGGGCAGGCCGGAATTTGAGTGTTTGCCGGAGCTGCATTTGGTAGAGCCTAGGCGGCACGAGGCAGTGCCGGCTCGCGCGACGGCTTCCCAGCACCTGCCGCATCCGGCGCGGGTCGCGACGGCGGGAAAGCTGGCCATGATGTGGTGAAGGGGAGGTGGAGGCGCAGGTTTAGGAAACTCTTGACAAGTAGCGGGGCAGGTGCGTTCCTCCGGGGGTTCGGCGGCTTGACAGCGAGGCCGCGCGGACGGCTCGGGGCCGGATAATCGAGCTTTATGCCAAAGCAGGGCGTGAGCAACATCGAGTTGATCCAGGAGTTTGTTGCGTACCTGCGCGTGGAGAAGGGTCTCCGGCCGGCGACGACGGAGGCGTATCTACGGGATCTGCTGCAGCTTGCCGAGCATTTGGAAGGTAAGGAGGGAGTGTTTACGAGGGCAACCCAGGACGATGTGCGCGAGTTCCTGGCAGGCCTGCGGTCGCATGGGGTCGAGTCCCGGTCGATTGGGCGGAAGCTGAGTGCGATGAAGGGGTTCTTTCGATGGCTGTTGCTGGACAAGCGAGTGCCGCATGATCCGACGTTGAATGTTTCCTCGCCTGATAGCTGGAAGATCCTGCCGAAGTCGCTCGCGGAGAGCAGAGTGAGCGAGATGCTGGAACGATCGGAGGCTCTGGCGACGGCGGAGGCGGCGAACGCTCTTCAGTTGCGCGATCACGCGATTCTGGAGCTGCTGTACGCCGGAGGCCTGCGAGTCGGGGAGATCTGCGGATTGCGGGTGGAGGATGTGCACCTCGACACCGGGCGACTGCAGGTGCGTGGAAAGGGCGACAAGGAGCGTGTGGTGCCGATTGGACGGAGTGCGGTTGAGGCGCTGAAGCGGTATATGGAGCGGGGACGTGGAGATTTGGCCGGGCGCAGGGGCGCGGGAATGACGCGGGAGATGTTTTTGAGTGTGCGCGGCCGGTCTTTGACGCGGCAGTGGGTGTGGGAGATGGTGCGGTCGGCCACCTCGGGCGGGGAAGAGAAGCCCGCCAGCCCGCACATGCTGAGGCACAGCTGCGCAACGCACATGGTGGAGCACGGGGCGGATCTGCGGAGTGTGCAGATGCTCCTGGGACATGCCGATATTGCGACGACGCAGGTGTATACGCACGTGGCCCTGGGACGGTTGAAGGCGGTGCACCGCAAACATCATCCGCGAGGACGACGGAGGGAGAGGGCTGGGGAAGCTTAGAGCAGATCTCCTGTCCCTGTGAGTCGGACAGAGGGTGGGAGTGCGGTTTTCATGGGGGAAAACGGCCATGAGGCCTGTGGTTTCGCTATACACCTCCAGGAGAACCGCTTTAGGGGAGGTGTTTGCGAGTTGCGGCGAGAAGTCAGCAAGAGGAGGTCTGTTGAGGGGACGAGGATGCACTTTCACGGAGTCAGCGGAGCAGTTTCTGCTTGTTCTCGGGGCCGAGCGCGGCGCGAGCGAGCACACGGTGCGGGCGTACGCTCGGGAGGTGCGTAGCTTTGCCGCATTCCTCGAGAAGGAGTTTGGGGAGGATGGATCGTTCGGCAGGGTAGAACACCTGCATATCCGGAGGTATCTGGCGGGTCTTTACGGCCGTGGTTTGACAAAGACGAGCGTGGCGCGGGCGCTTGCGGCGGTGCGGAGTTGGTTCCATTGGCTGGCGAAAGAGGGCCAGGTGGAGCAGAATCCGGCGCTCCTTGTGAGTACGCCGAAACGTCCAATGCACCTGCCGCGGGTTCCCAGCGTGGAGGAGCTGAATGAGGTGTTGAATGCGCTCGAGGGTGGCTGCTCGGGCGAGGACGAGGTGGCTGCGGGGGCGGTGTGGCCGGAGCGGAACCGGGTGATTTTTGAGCTGCTGTACGGGTGTGGGATCCGGAACTCGGAGCTGGTCGGCGTCGATAGGTCCGATGTGCGCTGGCGCGATGAGGTGGTTCTGGTGAAGGGAAAGGGCAAGAAGCAGAGGCTGGTTCCGCTGGGGGATGAGGCGGCGAGGGCGATCCGGGCGTACTTGCCGATGCGCGACGAGCGGCT
Source organism: uncultured Acidobacteriaceae bacterium (assembly GCA_964250945.1). Classification (GTDB taxonomy): domain Bacteria; phylum Acidobacteriota; class Terriglobia; order Terriglobales; family Acidobacteriaceae; genus Edaphobacter. The sequence goes on along the minus strand of CAXUIB010000198.1, from coordinate 1,476 downwards.
GCGGTTGGCGGGTAAGGGGCAGCTTGTGGCGCATGGACCGCTGTTGGTGAACGCCCGAATGCGCGGGACGTGCCGGCTGACGACACGCAGCGTGGGCCGGATTGTGAAGGCGATCGCGCGGTCGCGGGGGCTGGCGGACGATGTGCATCCGCACACGCTCCGGCACGCGTTTGGGACGCACATGCTGGAGGAGGGGGCCGACCTGCGGGCGATCCAGGAGATGCTGGGGCACGAGCGGCTGTCGACGACACAGCGGTATACGCAGCTGACGGTTGGCCAGGTGCAGAGGGTGTATGACGAGACGCACCCGCGGGCGAAGTAGGCTGAGCTTCAAGAAGGATGGTTGGTGATGTCGTTACAACTAGACTAGTTTCTCGATCGGCCGGTAGACGGCCAACTGTGCCGAGTCCATAGCTTGTGGCCGTATCTGCGGGACCAGTTACCGATGTCGTCGCGCCACTCCATGATTTTTCACGGACATGCTCTAAGCCTGGGTTTCCGCGGCGGCCAGGGTTTGCTCTTTGCTGATCTGGCAGATGGATCTGTGCTTTGCGAGCAGGGTTTCCAGTTTTTCTATCTTTTCTCGTTTTTGCTGCGCCCGATTGCGCTCTCCTGCGGCGGTGAGGCCGGACAGGAGATTTGGCGAGGCGGGATCGCGCGCCGATTGGAGCGATGTTTCAAGTTCCAGGCAGGTTCGACAGAGCATGTGGATGGACCTCTTTCTCTCAGGATAAACCTCTTGCACCGGAGTGGCTTTCGATCTAGCTCGTCAGGTTTGCGGTCATTTCGATCTTTGGTCGGAAGGTTGGAGCGGTTTAGCGATGAGTCCACGGGTGTCTAGCGTACGGTCTGGATTGTCTAGCGTACGGTCTGGATTGTCTAGCGTACGGTCTGGATTGTCCAGCGCACCGTCCAGGGGCTGTAGGCGCCGTCGGGGGCGATATTGCCTTCGCGCCAGATCTCCTGGCCGGGGGCTTCGGGGAGGCCGGAGGTGGGCTGGTCGCAGAGGTTGGCGGTGAGGTGGAGTTGGGCTCCCTGACGGAGCGTCCAGGCGATCGAGAGGGCGCCTTTGCCGGCGATCTCTGCTGTTCCGCAGGTGGACGCGAGATTGGAGAGCAGGGGGATGACGGAGCGGCGGCGCACGTCGAGGAGGCTCCGATACCAGCTCAGGGTGGCGGCGTGCGTTGGATCGGCGAGCTCTTTCCAGCGCAGTTTTGCGCTTTTGAAGGTTTCGGGCGCCTGCGGGTCGGGAGCGCGTTTCATCTCTTCGAGGGAGGGCGCGGGGTCGAGTTTGGAGAGCTGGTCGCAGCGACCTTTGCGGACGGCGTCGGCGAGATCGCCGTGGTAGTCCGAGAAGAACGGGAAGGGGCTGGAGGCGGACCACTCCTCGCCCATAAAGAGCATGGGGATTTGGGGGAGGAGAAGGAGGACGGAGGTGATGGCGCGGATGGCGGGGACCGGAGCGATGTCGGAGAG
>CAXUIB010000197.1:0-4391 GCA_964250945.1 uncultured Acidobacteriaceae bacterium | reverse complement strand
GCTCCGCCCCGACGCTTGGCCGCCCCGACCCCAGCCACCTGGGCCGCCCTCGGCCTCGTCGCCCTTCTCCTCGTCACCATCTACTTCCGCATCGCCGTCAAGCTCGTCACCGACTGGTACAACATCCCTGACTTCTCGCACGGCTTCATCGTGCCCTTTTTCTCCCTTTTTCTGCTCTGGGATAAGCGCTCTGCCATCCGCAACACCCCCATCCGCCCCACCTGGGCCGGCCTCAGCCTCGTTCTCCTCGGCATCCTCTTTGTCATCTTCGGCGTCTTCGGCGCGGAACTCTTCCTCTCCCGCACCTCCTTTGTCGTCCTCCTCGCCGGCCTTGTCTGGACCTTCTTCGGCTCCGCCATGCTCCGCGAAGTACGCTTTCCCCTCGCCGTCCTCCTGCTCGCTATCCCCTTTCCTGCCATCATCTTCAACCAGATCACCTTTCCCCTCCAGCTCCTTGCCTCCGAACTCGCCAGCTTTCTCCTACCGTTTCTCGGAGTTCCGGTCTACCGCGAAGGGAACGTCATCCAGCTGCCCATCATGCGTCTCGAGGTCGCCGAGGCCTGCTCCGGCATCCGCTCGCTCATGAGCCTCTTCACCCTCGCCGTCTTCTACGGCTACTTCCTCGAAAAAACCACCGCCCGTCGCTGGATTCTCGCCCTCGCCAGCATCCCGATCGCCGTCGCCGCCAATACCGCCCGCATCGTCGGAACCGGCCTCTGCGTGCAATATTGGGACCCGTCCAAAGCCGTCGGCTTCTTTCATGAGTTCTCAGGCTGGGTCATGTTCGTTATCTCTCTCATATGCCTCTACTTCCTCCACCGCCTCATGCAGATCGTCTACCGTCCGCGACCCCAGGCGCCATCCCGACCGGAGGCAGCATGAAGAGCCCCCGCTACTGGGCCGTCGTTCTCCTTCTCGCAGTCACCGCCCTTCTTCTCTATCGTCGCGGCGACGCCGATCGCGTCCCCCGGAGTGAACCCGTCAGCGCCATGCCCGGCAATATCGGCCCCTGGTCCAGCCAGGACATCCCCATGGACGACGCCGTGCTCGCCGTCCTCGGCAAAGGCGACTTCCTCAATCGCGTCTACACCGACCCAGCCGCCCCCCGCACCCCACCCATCGGTCTCTTTATCGGGTACTTCGCCACCCAACGCACCGGCCAGACCATCCACTCGCCCCAGCACTGCCTCCCCGGCGCCGGCTGGACCTTTGAATCCTCCCGCTACACCGACCTCCAGGACGCCAACGGCAAAAACTACCGCGTCGGCGAGTACGTCATCTCCAACGGCGAGTCGCGCCAGTTCGTCCTCTACTGGTACCAGGCCCACGGCCGCAGCATCGCCAACGAGTACATCTCCAAGGCCTACATGATCGCCGACGCCATGCGCCTCAATCGCACCGACGGCGCTCTCGTCCGCGTCATCACCCCTATCGCCCCCAATGAGAACGTCGACGCCGCCAAAGATCGCGTCCTCCGGTTCACCGGCCTTATGGCCCCACAACTCTCGCGCTTTATCCCCGTCTAAGGTTGGCCGGATTTACACCCTCCAGACGCAAACAGAACCCGTCAGAGACGGTCGCAGTACGATCGAGCAGAAATAGTTTCGCCGGGCCCTAAAGTTTTGGCAGACTCTGCCGATAAGGACAAAAGATCTACCATGTCAATCTCCAAACCGACCTCCCGCCTTCACACCTCCGCGGCCTTCGCTCTTCTGCTCGCCCTCGGCGCCGCCACCGGCTGCCATCACGACCCCAACGTCCAGAAGCGCAAGTACCTTGAAAGCGGCAAACGATACGCCGCCGAAGGCAAGTACAAGGAAGCCTCCATCCAGTTCTCGAACGCGCTCAAGGTCGATCACAACTTCGCCGACGCCCACTACCAGCTCGCTAACGCCTATCTGAAGATGGGTTCGCCCCTCCCGGCCTACGCCGAACTCAGCCGCACCGTCGCTCTCCAGCCGGACAACGTCCAGGCCCGCATCGATCTCGGAAACATCCTCCTCGCGGGCAAACAGCCGGATCGCGCCGCCGAGCAGGCCAACGCCGTCCTCGCCATCAACCCCAACAACGCCGATGCCTACGCCCTCCTCGCCAGCATCGCCGCCTCCAAAGGTAACCGCCCCGAGGCGCTCACGCAGATCCAGCGCGCCCTCTCGATCGACCCGAACCGGTCCTCCTTTCACACCGCCCTCGGCCTCCTCCAGGCCTCCGATCCCGGAACCTCCGGCAACGCCGAGCAGCAGCTTCGCCAAGCCGTCTCGCTCGACCCCAAAAATCTCACCGCCCACCTCGTGCTTGCGTCCATACTCGAGCGCAAGGGAGACCTCTCCGCCGCCCTCGAACAGCAGAAGGCCGCCGTCGCCGCCGACCCCAAAAACCTTATGGCCCGCGCCAGCCTCGCCCAGCTCTACCTCCGCCAGGGCGACAAAGCGAAAGCCGAAGACACGCTCCGCCAGGCCACCGAAGATCTGTCCGACAACATCCAGGGCGCGCAGATGCTCGAGAACTACTACCTCCACACCGGTCAGCTCGACCGCGGCGTTGCGGTCTACGCCGACCTGGTCTCCAAACACTCAAAAAACGTTCCCCTCAAGATCGCTTACGCCCGTCTGCTCTTCGCCAACAAGGACTTTACAAAAGCAAAGTCCGTCGCCGCCGACCTCGAAAAATCCAACAGCACCGATCCCGATGTAGCCGTTCTTGAGAGTCTTGTACAGATGAACGACGGCAAGCCAAACGAGGCCTTCGACACCCTCCAGAAAGCAGAAAAGAACAACCCCGAAAACCTCCAGGTCAAGCTTCTGCTCGGCCGCGCCGCCCTCGCCAAAGGCGACCTCAACGTCGCCCAGCAGAGCTTCACCGACGCCTCCAAACTCAATCCCTCCAGCATGGAAGCCTCTGAGGGCCTGGCCCAGGTAGCCCTCACCCGCCGCGACGTCAACCTGCTCACGCGCGCGGCCGAACTCTCGATCAGCAACCATCCCGAGAATCCCTACGGCTATCTCTGGCGTGGCATGGCCGAAGGGTCGCAGCAACAGCCCGAAAGGGCCGAGGCCGACTTCAAACAGGCCCTCAAGATCGATCCCAAAAACTGGCAGGCCGACATGGAACTCGGTCAGCTCAAACTCTCCCAGAAGAAGCCGGCCGAAGCCCGCGCCCTGCTCGAACAGGCCCTCAGCATCAATCCATCTTCCGCCCGCACCGTCGCTATCCTCGTCTCGATGGACCTGGCCGACAAACAGCCGCAAAAAGCCCTCGCACGCGTCGAAGCCCAGGCTGCTAAAGTCCCCAACAACGCCGACCTCCAGACCGAGCTCTCTATCCTCCAACTGCAGGCCGGCAATACCGACGGCGCCATCGCCTCCGCCACGAAAGCCATGCAGATCAACCCATCTGACGGCGGCGCCGTCATGGCCTACACCCGTGCGGAACTCGCGCACGGCGACCCCGGCAAAGCTATCGATTCCTGGAAGAACTGGCTCAAGTCGCACCCCGGCGACGCCCAGGCAAACGCCATCCTCGGCACCCTCGAACAGGCGCGCGGCGATAAGGCCGCTGCGGAGAGTTACTACAAGGCCGCCCTCAAAATCCAGCCCGACCAACCCATCGCCGCCAACAACCTCGCCTATCTGATGATCGACAGCAACAGCAACCTCGACGTCGCTCTGTCGCTCGCCCAATCCGCCCACCGCAGCATGCCCAACAACCCCAGCACCACAGACACGCTCGCCTGGGCCTACTACGCCAAGGGTGTCTACGGATCCGCGCGCGATCTCCTCGAAGACGCCGTCAAAACCGCCCCCGAAGATGCCTCCATCCAATACCACCTGGGGATGACCTACAGCAAACTCGCCGACAACTCGGACGCCATCATCCACCTCAAAAAGGCCGCCACGCTCGCACCCGAGTCGCCCAGCGGAAAGGACGCACAGAAAGCCCTCCAGAGCCTCAGCTAACCTCCCGCATGCCCAATATTCGGAGCGGGTTCGAATCCCGATCCCGTTCCGACTCCCCATCTAAAAGACCGCGTGAACAGCAAAACCATCGCCCGCAACACAGTCTGGTACGGCCTCGAAAACGCCATCAGCGTCATCGCGTCGCTCGTCACCTCCATCGCGGTCGCACGTACGCTCGGCCCCTCCCGCATGGGCTACATCGTCTACGTCAGCTGGATCGTCACCATGACCAGCAGCCTCGGCAGCGTCGGCCTTCCCGCCACCACCCGTAAGTACATGGCCGAGTTCCTCGGCGCCGGCGACCACGCGACCGCTCGCTACATCTACCTCCGCACCCTCCTCGTCCAGACCACCGTCGCCACCCTCGCCACCCTCGCCGCCGTCCTCTGGGTCCTGCATGAATCCCCCGCCGATTACCGCGTCGCAGCCCTCCTC
>CAXUIB010000196.1:263-4415 GCA_964250945.1 uncultured Acidobacteriaceae bacterium | reverse complement strand
CTCAGGTCTGGGCCGCGCGGGCAGCTCCGATCCCCGACCCCCAAGCTCCCGACCGACGAGCCCCCCTTCCAACCCAAACACGCCCGTCAGGAGGCGATAACTAGATGCCCGCTCAGCTTGCCGGCAACACCGGCGTCCGCTCAAACATCCGGTCGATGATCTCGGTGATCGACGGCGTGTTCTTCCTCGCCAACGTCCTTTTGCTTGTCATGAGCCTGTGGTCGGCGTTCGGCGGCGGCGGCAAGGCTGTGCTTCTGCCCGGCGATCTGTCGATGGGCGTCAAACTCCTGATCTTCCTGGTCGGCACAGCCATCTCCTGGTTCCTTGGGCGATGGCTGTTCTTGCAAATGGTGGAAGCCGACGTGGGCGTGGACGAGAGCGCGAACGCCAGCTTCGTGATGCTGTTTTACCTCATGCTCCTGTTTGTGGGCATCGCGTTTATGACGGCGTGGACGTGGCTCTGGCAGGCCGTCCTCCTCGTCGTGCTTGTACTCCTGACCTTGTTTGTTCTCCGGCGCGTGCTCGGGATGGCAATTGCGCTCGGGATCATCGGCGTATCTCTCCTGATCGGCATCGCCGTCTATATTCTGTTCAAGTAGAGGTCAACACAAACGGCATGAGCCCCACCGCAGCAGCCTCCGCCAGCACGCGTTCCACGGCCTATCGACCGGTCCTGTTTCTTGGGTTGGGTGGCACCGGTAAAGAGATTCTTCTTCGCCTCCGACTTCGGATGTTTGAGCGATTTCGCGCCTTTCACGTCCCGTTTGCGCGCTTTCTCTGGGTGGACACGGACACCCGAGCGACCGACGCTCGCGGGCAGGATCTATCGAGCGCGCTCTCGGCCGTCGGCTTTGACGAACACGAGAAGTTTGCGTTGCTGCAAGGCACGGTCGGCAAAGACCTGAACGACATCTTCCAGAATCCGGGGCACTGGCCGCATATTCACGAGTGGCTCTACCCGGAGGTGCGGCGGTTCGGCGCCGAGATCGCCGATGGCGCCGGAGGCGTGCGCGCGGTCGGGCGGCTGACGATGTTTGCCAAGTACGCCGGCCTGCGCGAAGCGATCGAACGAAAGCTGCGTGAACTGTCGCAGCAGGAGACGATCGTCGAGACACAACGCTTCTTTGCAAACCACCATCTGCCCTCGGTGGGGACCGACGGAAGCTCCGCGCCGGTGGTGTTTGTCGTCACCTCGGTGGCGGGCGGCACGGGTTGCGGAACGTTTCTCGATGTCGGATTTCTCTTGCGGGATATCAAGCGGCTTTCAGGCAATGTTGCCGAGCTGTTCGCGTACGCTCTCCTGCCGAACGTGTACAACGCGAGTCCGCAGGGCGAGATTGCGCAGCGATCCTTTGCCAACGCCTATGCGGCGTTCAAGGAACTGGACCACTTCACCAAGCGCATCGCAAATCCGGAGAGCCAGGACGCAAAGGAGGATAACCCGTACAGCGACTTCCTGGTGGCGTGGGAGCGCGGGCGCGAGAAGCGCATCGAAGGGCCGCCGTACAGCGCGACGTACCTGATCGAAATCACCAACCAGGCGAACCTGCCCATCAGCCAGGACAATCGCGGCGACCTGTTTTCCATGCTGGCAGAAACCTTGTTTTTGGATCTCCTGCCAGGACCGTTCTCCGATGCAAAGCGATCGAACTACTCGAACATCGTGCAGGGCTTGAGCGGAGCCGCGGGCGCAAACACCGTCTCGCAGAACAAAAACGTTCACTTCACACAAAGCTTTGCGCGAAGGTATGCCTCGTGCGGCATGTCGAAGTTGGAGATTCCGCTCGACACCGTGCGCGGCGCGTGTGCGGCAAAGCTGTCCACAGCAATCTTTGACTACATCCGCCGCGAGAAAGAGGATGCGGACGTGGGTCGTGCGGCGCCGCGCGATCTGGCCGGGGCGCAGCTCGATCTGGCGGGCATCTATAACAACTTCGGATCGCACTGGAAGGAGATCATCAACGACGGTGTGTCGGGAGCGATGGGCGGCGCCGCTCCCAAAACCTCGGCAGACGCGCTCGCTCTGCGCGAACGGCTCGACAAGCTCGAAACCGAGACTGTGCTGGTCGATTCAGACCGGGTGGGAACCTCGGTGCGATGGCTGCGGCAGCGGACGCCGACGGTGAATGCGGAGGTGAAAGATCGCTTCTACGCGATGCTGACCGATCGGGTGCTGGAAAACCCCGAGCGCGGCGTCGCGACCGCCATCCGCAAGGGATACTTCGACCTGATCGTGGCGCGCACAAAGGATCTGATGGACCCATCGTCGGCAGGAACGCTGGGCGCATTGGACCGTCTGATCGGTGAGGCCGAACGCGATGTCGTCGTGCTTCGCGATCAGAAAAATGCGCAGCTGCGCGAGCTCGATGTGGCGCTCCGCAGCCTTCCGGCAGTCATCCTGGCGGCAAAGGAGCAGATCGTCAAGATCATCCTCGACCGCATTCGCGACCATCAGGAGCAGTATCTCTATGCGGTCGCCGAGCGGCATCTTCTGCTCGAAGCCAAAAAAGTAGCAGCCGAGCTCTATCGCGCGATGCGCGACAACCGCGATGCCTTGGCGGTGTTCTTGGATAAGGCCGACGCGATCCGGGCCGCGGCGGAGGCGCGTCTCCAAACGTTTCAGACCCGGCTGGACAACAGTTCGCACGTGCTCTTCCTGCAGATGTTCGACGCGGAACGCGACTGGCCGCGCTTCTATAAACTGGGCGTCAGTCCCGAGACGGGGCAGCCGGCCGAGGTCGATCCGCGCAAGGAATATGCAAATCTCCTGCGATTCTTCGAGGAAGGAAGCGGTCTCGCCGGTCTGGCCGAGCGCCTGCGGCGGGAAACCACGGCCGAGATCAGCCGACAGGTCGAGGAGTTCTCCGAGCGGCGATTTCACGACGATATGCTGTCCCATCCGCGCGACATCTCCGTCCTCGATCATCCCGTCCTGCGCGATCGCGGAAGTTCGCGGCAGACGCTGCAGAACTTCGTCAACCAGGCCCGGCCGATGCTCCGCCGCGACGAACAACTGGCGGCGACAGAGGTCGAATCGACGACCTTTGCCTACCTCGGCATCGCGGACCAGACCGCTCCCGAGGCGCGCGAGTTCATCGACGAGATCAAGCAGCTGGCAAACTGCCGCGTCGAGGTGTTCGACACGGGCAAGCCGTACGAGATCTACCTGTACTTCTCCACATTTGCGTTTCCGCTGCCGTCGGTGTCGCTGGTGCAGAACGAGTGCCATCAGGCCTACACGGACTTCTACACGCAGTTCAATCCAGGCCAGGCCCGGCGGCCGGCTACGGGCATTCCGCTCCATCTTTCGCGTAAGTGGGAGGGGCGTTTCGACGATCTCGTGATCTACACGGATCGCGAGGCCGAGCTCTTGGAGGAGGTGCTGGGAATCGTGAACCTAGCGCCGTTGCTGCGGGTTTTGCTCACGCGTCCGGACGAAGCAACCGGCCTGCCTGACTTCTTCTACAAGGATGCACCGCCGTACACCACCACGAATCTGCTAGGGAAAAAGCGCAACGTGATCTCGCGTCTGATGGCCGATACGCATCTTCGCCGGGCCCTCGGCGACGAGGTGCGCGCGCGCGAGGCAGCGCTCACCTCCCCCCAACTGCAAGCCTATTTCTGGGGCGTACAGGCGCAGCTCCTCCATCCGGATCTCGACGAGGGCACGCCGGACTTTCAGCTGCTTCACCGAAAGTTTGCCGAGCTCTATCGGCGGATCCAGGCCGAACATCCCGAGATCTTGCCGGACGTCAACACCGACATTCTCCCGTACACGGGCGAGGAGGATCAGCTGGCATGGCTCCGCTCAGAGATTGCGGGTCTGGAGTGGCCGTCGCGCGATGCGTACGCGCAGCCCACGCTGCTCGGTCTGGACCTTTGGCGCAAGCCGGTTGTGCACGCCTGATCGCCGCCGATGATCTGCTCGCATTGCCAGGTCTGGGAGCTGTTGCCGAAAGATAAGGTCTGCTCGTGGTGCGGTGCTCCGCAGGTGCAAGCGGAGGAAACCGAGGTTCAGCCCACCTCGTTTCTTCCGCCATGGATGTCGCCTCCGGAGGTTCAGGATGTGGATCCCGGACGTGTGAATCTGACCGAGTTTCTCGGGAGCCGGGCTGAAGCCGAGCGGGAGCAGACGGGCTCTCCAACAAGGAC
>CAXUIB010000196.1:0-253 GCA_964250945.1 uncultured Acidobacteriaceae bacterium | reverse complement strand
GGCCCCCCCCCCCCCGCCCCCCCCACCCCCCCCCCCCCAACCCCCCCCCCCCCCCCCCCCCCGCGACTCCACCCTCTGAGCCTCCAGGCACGGCCGCGGCAAGCCGGCCGACCGCGCCGTTTGTGCGTGTGCCGCCTCCACCGCCGCCGCCATCGCAGCCGCCGTTCCGGCCAGTTCCATCCCCCGCCTCTACCCCCGTGCCGCCGCCGTATCAGCCATCTGCTCCTCCGCCCCGTGCCCCGATCTACTCGTA
>CAXUIB010000195.1:0-4430 GCA_964250945.1 uncultured Acidobacteriaceae bacterium | reverse complement strand
GGCCCACCCCGTCCCGCCACGGTCCTCTGTCTTCGACGACGACTTCTTCCGCGTCTCGGCGCGCCCGCTCGCATCCCCACTCACCACTCCCGAACCGATCGAGACAACCTCCCCGCGAGCCGCCGCGCTTGACCCTCCCCTTGAAACTCCTGCCGACCGCTCCGACCCCTGGGCCTGGGCGTCGCCTCACCCTGTGGCGGCCCCGCGCGTCCAACGCTGGGAGGTGGACGGCCCCGCCGATTCCGGACATTCCGGGCGCCTAGGCTCCGGCGCCTTCGGCCCGAGCGACATTCCGCTTGGATCAGAACCCGATCGAGGTGAATCTGATGAGTTAGACATCCCCGCATTCCTTCGGCGGGGTACCTAGAGAGTCCGGTCGCCGTCGACGGTTCCGCACCCATTGACTATGGGTGATTACCGAAGTGTCGCGAATTTTCAAAAAGATTGGACTCAGAGCGTAAGTTTTTTCTAGACCTGCCGATAGAGTGATCAGACAGTGGGTCGGGTTCGTACCACAGAAGTGGCAGTGACAGATGCCGCTCAGAGTGGGCAACTGAATATTAGGTGTAGATGGAACGTGCACGAGATCGGAGAATCTACAGATGAAGCCTTTGCTGCGTTGGTTAGGTGCCTTGTTTCTGGGTGTACTTCTCGGGGAAACCGTTTTCGCGAAGCCTGTATCGGCGGTCCGGCGAGGCCCCGGTCGGCATATCGTCGCTGCTCCGCATAAGGCCGGCCGGCAAACATCGCGATCGCCGCATACCGTCATCGCTGCGCGAGGCGGCAGGCGGCTTGGATCGCGTAGATCGCCTGGGTTGCGTAGCTCGCGTGGATCACGTAGCTCGAGGGTCGTCGTCGTCCGTACCCGTCGCGGCCGCGGTGGGCGCATGATCCTGGCTGTCCGTCGGTCGCGCCCGCGCTACGCGGAACGCTTCACCGGAAACTCTTTTGCGGACAACCTGACGCTCGGCGATGTCACCGCGGGCGAAGATCCGGTCGTCCGCGCCGCCGCTATCGAGGCGCTCGGCAACATGAACGGGACGGCGCTCGCCATCGATCCCTCGAGCGGCCGCATTCTGGCTATGGTCAACCAGAAGCTCGCACTCTCGAGCGGCGCCGAGCCGTGCTCGACCATCAAACTCACCGTAGCCTTGGCCGCGCTCGAGGAGGGTCTCATTAAGCACGACACCCCCGTCAACCTTGGCGGCGGGTACAAGGTCGACCTCACCTATGCCCTCGCAAAGTCCATCAACCCGTACTTTGAAGTCCTCGGCCGCACCATGGGCTTCGAACGGGTCAAGCACTACGCCAATATGTTCGGCCTCGGCGAACTCGCCGGATACAACATCCAGGGCGAACAGCTGGGCACCTACCCCGATCAGGAGTTGCCGCTGAAACTCGGCGGAGTCGGCCGGATGTGCTCCTTCGGCGAAGGTATCTCCATGACGCCGCTGCAGTTAGGAGCTATCGTCTCAGCCATCGCCAACGGCGGAACGCTTTACTACCTCCAGCATCCGGAGACGCCCGAAGCGGCAAAAAGCTTCGTGCCCAAGGTCAAACGCATCCTCAGCATCGCGCCGGTCCTGCCCGAGATGCGGCCCGGCATGATAAACGCGGTCGCTGCTCCCTTCGGCACCGCCCGCAGTTTGCGCGCCAACTTCAGCCAGTTCCCCGTGATGGGCAAGACCGGCACCTGCTCCAACAATGGAACGCGCTTCGGCTGGTTCGGTTCCTACGCCGAGACCCCAACCGGTCGCATCGTCACCGTCATCTTTCTCGAGGGCGGACGACCGACCTTTGGCCCCAAGGCAGCCGAGCTCACCGGCCAGTTCTACCGCGGAATGTATGAGCGAAGCTACTTCCAGCCGCGCGGCGTGCCCCTGCGGCCGCTTCCTCCACCCGCGCCGACACCCACCAATACCGGCGAGGAAGACCAGGGTGGAAACGGCGGTGGAGGCATGAACTAGAGCAGATCTCCCGCAGCTATCATAGCGATACAGCGATACGAGAGGTTTAGTGGCCGTTTCTCCAATCAAAACGGCACTCCAACACTCTATCCGGCTGACAGGGACAGGAGATCTGCTCTGAGCCGCCTGTCTGTCCCGCGCCATGCATCACAGCAAGAGGAGGTCCATCTGCTGTGAAGGTGCTGACCAGTGCGGAGATGAAAAGTGTCGACCGGCGGACCGAAGCAGAGTTCGGTATCCCCTTTGGCGAACTCATGGACCACGCTGGAGCGGCCGTGGCGCGCTTCGTCCTCCGCGCGTTCCCCGACGCTGACCTCGTTCTGGTCCTGTGCGGCAAGGGCAACAACGGCGGCGACGGTCTCGTCGCGGCGCGACTTCTGGCCGGGGAAGGAGTCGGCGTTCGTGTCCTGCTCCTTGCCGAGCCGAAAGAACTCCAGGGCGACGCAGCGGCGGCCTTGGCTGCTTTGGTCGAAGCAACATCCGAAGAGATCGTCACATCTGTCCTTTCGGCCCAAGCTCTCACTACTCTCAGCCACGAGATCGGCGCGGCCGATCTCGTGATCGACGCCGTCGTGGGCACAGGCTTCAAACCGCCCCTGCACGGGGTCGCGGCCGATCTTCGAGATCTCGTAAACGCTCTCAGAACGCCGGTGGTCGCAATCGACCTGCCCAGCGGTTGGGATGCGGACGCGACGTCGCAGCACCCTGACGGCACAACCGGGGCCGGTTCGGACAAGCACCAACCGGCGTTTCGCGCCGACGCCGTCGTCACGTTTACCGCGCCAAAGCTCGCGCATGTGTTCGGCCACCTTACCCCCGGCGAGACGTTCGCGCCCGTCGTCGTCGCCGAGATCGGCTCACCCGACGAGGCCATCCAGTCCGACCTCAACCTCACCTGGACCGGAGCCGCAAAATATATCGCAGAAGCGCCCCGCAACATCAACTCCAACAAAGGGATGTACGGCCATCTGCTCCTCGTTGCCGGCAGCTACGGAAAGGCGGGGGCGCCTTCGATGAGCAGCCTCGCCGCCCTACGGGCAGGCGCCGGCCTGGTCACCGCGGCCGTGCCGGACAGCATCGTCAACACCGTCGCCCGCATCACGCCGGAGCTGATGACCGTGCCTCTGCTCGACGACGCCGAGGGCATCGTGACGCTCGCAAACCTCGATCCCCCCAGGCTTGCGAAGCTCATGAAAGGGATCAAAGTCCTAGCAGTCGGACCGGGGCTCTCAACTGACGGGGAAGCCAGCGAGTTCGCGCGCCGCCTTGTCGAGGCCACCACCGTCCCGGTTGTCATCGACGCTGACGCCCTGAACGCCTTCGCCGGCCGGCCGGAGCTGCTCAAGGGCGCGTCCGGCAAGGGGCTCGGCCCGGAGAAAAACCGCACCGTCGTCCTCACGCCGCATCCCGGCGAGATGGCCCGGCTCACCGGCCTCACCATCCCCGAGGTCGAGCGGGATCGCATGGGCCTCGCCCGCAGCTTTGCAACCGAGTACGGCGTCACGCTCGTGCTCAAAGGCTGGCGCACCCTGGTCGCGCACCCCGACGGCCGCGTCGCCGTCAACACCACAGGCAATCCGGCCATGGCCAAGGGCGGCAGCGGCGACATCCTCACCGGCATCGTCGGAGCCATGCTGGCCCAGTTCCCTGACCACGTCCCCGCGGCGGTCGAGGCAGCCGTCTTCCTCCACGGCCTCGCCGCCGACTTCGCCGCGCACGCCCTCGACGAGCACACCGTCCTCGCGACCGATACCGTCAACCACCTCTCCGACGCCTTCCGCTACCGCGTCCAGGACGAGGTCGGCTACACCTGGATCACCGGTCTCTGGTCCGAGCGCCCAGCTGCGGCGCTCCCGGAGACAGACGCTTGACCGAACCCAGATGGACTCGCGAAAAGCGCCTTCGAACCCGCAGCGTCGCCGGAACCCTCGCTCTCGGCCCCACCATCGCCGAAATCCTGATGCCGGTCCCCCGTCTCGTCGTCCTCCGCGGCGATGTCGGCGCCGGCAAAACGACGCTCGTCAAAGGCATCGCCCAAGCGCTCGGCGCAGCCACCGAAGCCGACGTCACCAGCCCCACCTTCACGCTGCTCCACGAATACACCAGCCCGCGCGTCCACATCTTCCACCTCGACCTCTACCGCCTTGAAACCGAGGAGCAGATCGCCGTCCTCGGCATCGACGAGATGGCCGCCGAACCAGACGCGCTCCTGTTGATCGAGTGGGGCGACCGCTTCGAGAGCATCGTCAGCCGAGCCACCGCCGAGATCAGCATGGGCCACGGCGAATCGGAAGTCGAACGCCTCCTAGTCGTCCGTTGGCGCTAGAGCGGTTTTCCTGTAGGTGTATCGCGAGAACACAGCTCCTATGGCTGTTTTGCCTAATGAATGACGGCGCTCCCACACTCTAGTCTAGTGTGGTGAGTCATTAGTTCGTGAACTATTGGTGGGTCTTTGCTCGTCTA
>CAXUIB010000194.1:4023-4439 GCA_964250945.1 uncultured Acidobacteriaceae bacterium | reverse complement strand
CCGCTGGGTCGCCGCCATGAACACCTCCGGAAACTCCTCCTGGTTCAACCAGGAATCCTTCACCGAACTCCTCTGGTGGTCCTCTCTCCCGGCCCTGCTCCGCCAGACCGGCGAACCCGAGACCGCCGTCGGCCCCATCGAGCAGAGCATCCAGACAGCCCGTACCGCCGCCCAGACTGCCGGCTTCCGGCTCGACACCTACCTGACCCGAACCAGCCCCAAGCCCGCCTCCGAGCCTGCCAGCATCGAAACCGCCCCCGCCACCCCGGTGGGCCCGGCCCGCCCCGCGCCCGCCGCCGCGACGGGTAGCGCCAGACCCGCGACGCAGACGAACCGCCGCGCCCCGGTGAGCAGGCCGAGCAGCAGGACGGCCGTCGCGCCCATGACGAAGCTGCGCTGGTAGAAGCACAGCGGGC
>CAXUIB010000194.1:0-4013 GCA_964250945.1 uncultured Acidobacteriaceae bacterium | reverse complement strand
CCCGGCCACCATCCAAACCGCCCCCGAAACCACGGTGCCACCGTCAAACCCCGAGACCTCCACTCCCCCCGACATCCCACCGGCTCTCTCGCTGGCGCCCAGGAAGCGAGCCGCCAAACAGACCGCGAAATCCGCAGCCCGCACGTCGCCCAAACCAACCCTCCCCACTCCAGAGGCAAGAATCAGCGCAAGGAAAATAGCAACTCCAAAACCCGCAACTCCAGCAAAGAAACCGGCAGTCGCCCAGTACATTCCCGAGATCGTCGCCCGTGCCGTCAGCGACGATCACACCCACTCCACCACAAAGTCACCCGCAAAGTCCCCCGTCAAAGCCGCCGCAAAGACCCCGGCAGCAAAGAAATCTCGATCGGCCGAACCTACACCCAAGCGCCCACCAAAAGTCTGATCCGGATCTAACCGCTCCAATCTAACCCGTTCCGATCTGCCCCGACCCGGGCACGTACCGTACCCAATCGCTGGAATCGCGTCCAACCAAAGTACCTACCGATCACACCTCGGTACCACCCAAAATCAGCTCGGACGCAACTTTGCTTTGGTAAGCTTGTCTTGTATCAGCAGAACGTGCCGACGTCAGCCGGAACCGCACGAAGTCCAGTCCAGAAGATCTCCGGCAACGTACCATCAGCAATCGGAGCCTACCCGCTCCATGCGTCACTCAACCGTCTTAGGCCAAAGGATCCTCAACCCGCATGAGCCTTACCCCCGCTACCTTACCCTCCGTCCCAACCTCCTCGTTCGACCTCTCTAACCGCACCATCGCCTACTTCTCCATGGAGATCGCCCTCTCTCCAAACGTGCCGACCTACTCGGGCGGCCTCGGGGTCCTCGCCGGAGATACCCTCCGCTCCGGAGCCGACATGGCCGCTCCCATGGTCGCCGTCTCCCTCGTCCACCGCCGCGGATACTTTCGCCAGCACCTCGACAGCGTCGGACAGCAGACCGAAACCGACGTCCCCTGGTCCCCCGAAGCTACCCTTCCTCTGGCCAACAAAACCATCGAACTCTTTATGAACGGCCGCCGCGTGCTCGTCCGCGCCTGGCGCTACGATGTCACCGGGGTCACCGGCCACATCCTCCCCGTCTTCCTCCTCGACACTGACGTCGAAGGCAACGACCCCTGGGATCGCCGCCTCACCGACCACCTCTACGGGGGCGACAGCTTCTACCGCCTGTGCCAGGAGACCGTCCTCGGCCTCGGCGGCATCCACATGCTCCACGCCCTCGGCTGTCGCCCGGAGGTCCACCACATGAACGAGGGCCACGCCGCCCTCCTCTCGATCGGCCTCCTCGAAGATCGCCTCACCAATCGCCCCGTCTGCGCCGCCACCACCGCCGACTTCAACGCCGTCCGCGAGGTCTGCGTCTTCACCACTCACACCCCAGTCCCCGCTGGGCACGACCGCTTCGGGGTCGACCAGATGTATCAGGTCCTCGGCAATGACCGCGCCTGCACCATCGAGAGCGCCGGCGGCATCCACAACGGCTGCTTCAACATGACCTACCTCGCCCTCCGCTTCGCCCGCTTCACCAACGGCGTCGCCATGCAGCACGGCAAGGTCTCGCAGCACATGTTCCCCGACTACCCCATCCACTTCATCACCAACGGAGTCCACGCCGCCACCTGGCTATCCAAACCGTTCGAGCAGCTCCTTGACCTCGAAATCCCCGCCTGGCGCACCGACAACCAGTACTTCCGCTCCGTCTACGGCATCAGCCCGGAGCAGATCGCGAGCACGCACCGCATCGGCAAGAAAGCTCTCCTCGGCGAAGTCGAGCGCCGCTCCGGCGTCCGCTTCGAGCCCGGCGTCCTCACCCTCGGCTTCGCCCGCCGCGTCGCCACCTACAAGCGCGCCAGCCTCCTCTTTCAGGACCTCGACCGCCTTTCCGCGATCGCCGAAAAGATCGGCGGCCTCCAGATCCTCTACGCCGGCAAGGCCCACCCCGCCGATAAGGCCGGCAAAGGCCTCATCCGGGATGTCTTCTCGGCCGCGGCCGGCATCACCTCGCCCGCTCTCAAGGTGATCTACCTCGAGAACTACGACTGGACCCTCGGCGCACAGCTCACCCAGGGCGTCGACGTCTGGCTCAATACTCCGCTGCGGCCCTACGAGGCCTCCGGAACTTCCGGCATGAAGGCCGCCCTTAACGGCGTTCCCTCGCTCTCCACCCTCGACGGCTGGTGGATCGAAGGCTGCGCCGAAGGCGTCACCGGCTGGGCCATCGAGGACGCAGACAATGAGGCCGCGGAAGCCGAAAGCCTCTACATCAAACTCGAACACTCCATCGCCCCCCTCTTCGCCGATAAACACAACTGGGCCCGCATGCAGCAGCACTGCATCGCCATAAACGGCTCCTTCTTCAACACGGACCGCATGCTCGGCCAGTACGTCCGCAACGCATACTTCCCCTCGACGCACGCCGCCCAAACTGCCGAGGTGCCCCAGTTCACCCACCAACACCTCGACCCGGTCCAGCGAGAGCCCGCCCTCGTCTAGAGACCTTTTAGAAACGGAGCTGGGTCCGTTGCCTTCACTCCAAAGGCAACGGGCTCCCTTCGTCACAGATCCGCTCTAACAAGAAAGTCCGCTTTAGAACGGTTGTCCCTGTGAGTCGGATGGAGTGTGGGAGTGCCGTTTTCACTGGGGAAAACGACGCTTCGATACTCTATCCGACTCACAGGGACAGGAAAACCGCTCTAGCGCTGTGCCAGGGCTGCACCGCCGAGATCGGCGACCGTGCCGCGGAGGTATGGGTGAGGGTTGACAGGGAGATCGTGGATGCGGACCTCGTAGTGCACGTGGTTGCCGGTGGTGCGACCCGAGTGGCCGACATAGCCGACGATCTGGCCTTTGAAGACGGTCTGACCCGCGAGTACGTTGAAGCCTGACATGTGGCCGTAGCAGGTCTTGAGGCCGTGGCCGTGGTCGATGACGACCTCTCGGCCGTAGCCGTTGCTCAGGCCGGCGGTGATGACCAGACCGTCGGCGGTGGCGCGGATGGGTGTGCCGAGCGGTGCCGAGATGTCGACGCCCTTGTGGAACTCGCCTTCGCCGGTGCCGAGGACGGGGTCTTCGCGCTGACCGAAGCCGGAGGTGATGGGACCCATGACGGGCCACAGGCTGGGGGCGATCGAGGCGTCGAGGGTAGTGTCGACGCCGGGGATGCGGTTCAGGCTATTGGGAAGCCGCGTCCCCGGGGTGACGACCGGTGCGCTGTTGTCGAGGAAGCGTGTGGCCGTTCCCGAGATCGCGGAGCTTCTGAGGGCATAGAAGGTATCGAGCGATCTGTAGTAGCTCGCGTTGGAGAAGGAGGTGCTGTCGCCGGCTAGAGGTGCGATCGCTGCGTCCTTTGCGGTGGCCGTTGCGGTCGGGGTGTGGGGACCGCGTGCGGTCGCCAGAGCGAGCTTTGAGGCCGTCATGCCGTAGAGCGCGGAGACCTCGGTTGCGAGCGAACCGAGGCTGGCGGCCTGGATGTCACGCTCGTGCGCCGTCTCGGCCAGGTGGGCGTAGTCGTTTTGGAGATTGATGTGGTCGCGCCTGAGATCGTTGAAGCGGGCCGTCTTGATCAACATGCGTGAGTAGGATCCGGTGAGTCCCGTAATCGTAAACAGACCCACAACGGCGACGGCCACAAACACGTAGGCGTAGTGGAGGGGGATGGGCACCTTGTTCAGTGAACCGTCCGGCTCTCGGCTGACAAGGAGGATATAGTACCGCTTTTTCGAGATCAAGGGAGGACCTGTGAACGGGATTTGTCCGCTGGCAACGAGCGGTGCGGAGAGCATTTGGGAAGCCGCGAAACGAAATGAGATTTCGGATTGGTGATTGGCAACCGCGGAGCTCTCAGGCGTTTGTTTATCTTAACGCACGGTCCCTGACTATACAACCGAGGTGCGATCCGGCATGGGCTATGCTGCTTTAGAGCGGGTTTCCTGTCCCTGTGAGTCGGACAGAGTGTGGAAGCGCCGTTTTCATTCGGGAAAACGGCCATGA
>CAXUIB010000193.1:0-4444 GCA_964250945.1 uncultured Acidobacteriaceae bacterium | reverse complement strand
GCTTTTGGGGTCGACGAAGATGCGGATGGGGTCGGCGCCGGTGGGGTCGTTGGGGGTGTCGATGCCGTGGCCGAAGAGGAAGGTGCGGTCGCGCTCGCGGGGCTGGGAGTCGAAGCGAATGGAGTAGGAGAGGCCGGAGCAGCCGCCGCCCTGGATGCCGACGCGGAGGCCGCCCTGTTCGGGGGAGACGCCTTCCTTGCTCATCGCGACGCGGATGCGTTTGAGCGCGTTCCGGGTGATCTCGATGGCTTGTTTGGCGCGGGGCTGCTGGCCCTCGGCGGTGAGGAGGGTCATGCCGGCGAGCGGGTCTTTAGGCGCTGAGGCGGCGGGCTTTGGGGCGGTTGTGCCGGGTTGGAGGAGGGTGGTCATTCGGGGGCGCAGATGAGTGAGGGCCGGCGGCGAAGCGCCGCTGGCCCTTGGGGGATTGGGAGATTACTGGGCGACGGCTGTGGTGACGTCGGCCACGGCGATCGGGGTATCGCTCGAGAGGATGTTGGTCTCGGCGCCTTCGGGGACGCTGTTTTTCTTTTTCCAGTCGCCGATGGCGGCGCGGATGGCGTCTTCGGCTAGGACGGAGCAGTGGATTTTGACCGGGGGAAGGGCGAGTTCCTTGACGATGTCGGTGTTGGAGATGGTGAGAGCTTCGGAGACGGTCTTGCCCTTAACCCACTCGGTGGCGAGTGAGGAGCTGGCGATGGCGGAGCCGCAGCCGAAGGTCTTGAACTTGGCGTCTTCGATGACCTGGGTTTGGGGGTTGACCTTGATCTGGAGGCGCATGACGTCGCCGCACTCCGGCGCGCCGACGAGGCCGGTGCCGACCTCGGTGGAGCTCTTGTCGAGCGTTCCGACGTTGCGAGGGTTCTCGTAGTGATCGACTACCTTGTTGCTGTATGCCATGTGGATTCTCCGTCTTCAGATAGATGATACTCCGTCCGGCGGGGATGCGGAAGCGGGTTGCGGACTCTGTGTCGGGTGGCGCAGGTTTGGCTCGTGCGGACGTTGGTGGAGGTTTGGTTTGAGAGCGGCAGGGGGTACCCCCACCCCCCCGGCTTAGGGCCCTATGCTGCCTGGCACTTATTATTTAGATAGACGCTTAAGTGTGAATTCGCCGGATTCAAAAAACTTAGCCGTGGCTCCTGTGCACTCCTGGGCACGTGATGGCCAATGCTCCGAACCCTCGCAACGACGGGAGACGTTCTTGGGAGGAAAGAGCGCGGAGTTCGGCTCAGTTCAAGTGTGGCGGTTTGAGAGAGTCGGTACGCCAGGCGGTGCTGTGATTTGTTGAGTTTGAAGGTTTTCTGGGTTGACAGGCGGACTGGGGCGAGCCGATTGCCCGGCTGACGGGGAAACGCCGCGGGGAGCAGTTTTAGCCTTGAAGCGGCACTTCTCGAAGCCTCACGTTCCCGTTCCGATCTATTGAAGCAGCGAATGGCGGTTTCTCCTTCCGGCAGATGAAAAGCATCTTCGGGAGAGCCTTGGTGAGAATCCGTCCCATTTCGGGGCCGCCGAAATCATTGCGCGAGAAGTAGAAGAGGCGAAGACGGTGCTCGATGAGGGCCCGCCTTTCAAGGTGATTGAAACGTATCCGGGTATCTGCTGTCAGGACGGCCCAATTGTGCCTCGCCGCTACAGGTATCCACTCAGCGTCCGCCGTGCCGCGCAAGAAGTGATCTTGATGTTTTTCATAGCGGACCCCAGCCATGGCGAATGCTTTATGTAGATGCGGGTTGCCGGAGTGGTTCTCGTCGAGGAAAAAGGTTTGTCCTTCTAGGCGGCCTTGCCCTTCAGCATCTCCCATCGAATTGCGTCCTCAAGGACCCGGGGCTCAACCTCGTACTCCATAGCGAGGTCTGTGATGGAATCGCGCGCGGCAAAGCGACCTGCGATCAGGGCAGTAGATATTCCTGTGCCCGCCAGCACGGGGCGGCCAAAGGATACGATTGGGCTGATGCTGACATGCCGTGGCTCCTCGGCGCGATCACAAACAATGAAGGGAAACAGCTTTGTAGCCACGCCGTCCCCGTCCCGTTCGATCCGTTGCAAGTAAAGGGCGACGAATTCTTTGATCTCGGTCTGCAGCCTCTTGCTGAGGTTTAGGACCTGGCCCTCTTCGAAGATACACAAGCTAACCCCGTCCGTGGCGAAGGACTCCTCCAAGAGCGGGTGCTTTGTCTGGCGCAGGTCGGCCAGATGCTTCAGCGCCTTCCGGATGCCTTGCAGCGGCAACCTGTGAGCGCGCCGCATGGCTTTCAGAACATGCGCTTCCGCTAGATTGCTGAAGGAAAGAATATTGGGTTGCGGAGTACTGATCAACCCCCGCGGGCCGATCCAGTTCCGGAGCGTCGGATAAGGAACTCCGACATAGTGCGCCGCCTGCGGCCCGCTGTACGCGGGAACTTCGAATGCGCTTTGTATGGGCGACGTCACGAGTAAACCTCCCTTCTTAAAACCAGCAGATTGCTGCAGAACTGGGCGTCGATTTCGCCTCCAGCCCTTGACTTCGTCGTATGAAGCGCTAATGGGCGGCCCACTCGATTTTCGTGAGGTCGATGCCTTCCTTGACCATTTCGTAGAGGGGGCTGAGTTCGCGGAGTTTGGAGACGACGTCGATGAGTTTGTCGGAGACGTAGTCGACTTCGGCCTTGTTGTTGAAGCGTCCGAGGCCGAAGCGGATGGAGGAGTGGGCGACGTCGGCGCCGAGGCCGAGGGCTTTGAGGACGTAGGAGGGTTCGAGGGTGGCGGAGGTGCAGGCCGAGCCTGAGGAGACGGCGATGTCGTTGATGCCCATGAGGAGCGACTCGCCTTCGACGTAGACGAAGCTCATATTGAGGTTTCCGGGGAGGTGGTGGTCCATGTTGCCGTTGACGTGGACGTAGTCGAGGGCGTTTTCGAATTTTTGTTTCATGTAGTCGCGGAGTTCCTGCTGGCGTTTGCCTTCGCTTTTCATCTCGTTCATGGCGATCTCGCAGGCTTTGCCGAGGCCGACGATGCCGGGGACGTTGAGGGTTCCGGAGCGCATGCCGCGCTCGTGTCCGCCACCGTCGATCTGGGCCTGGATCTGGACGCGGGGGTTGCGGCGACGGACGTAGAGGGCGCCGACGCCTTTGGGGCCGTAGATTTTGTGCGCGGTGAGGGAGAGGACGTCGATGTTCATGCTCTGGACGTCGACGGGGATCTTGCCGACGGCCTGGACGGCGTCGGTGTGGAAGAGGACGCCTTTTTCGTGGCAGAGCTTGCCGATTTCGGAGATGGGCTGGACGACGCCGATCTCGTTGTTGGCGAACATGATGGTGACGAGGATAGTTTTTTCCGCGCCTTCGGTGACGATGGCGCGGCGGAGGTCGTCGAGGTCGATGAGGCCGTCGGCCTGGACGGGGAGGTAGGTGACGCGGTAGCCGTTCTTTTCGAGGCGCTTGCAGGTGTCGAGGACGGCTTTGTGCTCGGTGACCTGGGTGATGATGTGGTTGCCGCGTTCGCGGTACATCTCGGCGATGCCTTTGATGGCGAGGTTGTTGGACTCGGTGGCGCCGGAGGTGAAGATGATCTCCTTGGGGGTGGCGTTGATGAGTTTGGCGATCTGTTCGCGGGCGAGGTCGACGCCTTTTTCGGCTTCCCAGCCGAAGGCGTGGTTGCGCGAGGCGGCGTTGCCGAAGGTGCCGGTGAAGTAGGGGAGCATGGCTTCGAGGACGCGCGGGTCGAGCGGTGTGGTGGCGTGGTTGTCCATGTAGATGGGGAGCTTGACGCCTGGGGGCAGCGGTGTGGCGGACTCGGTGATGACCATTCCGTTGCTGGTCATGTCGTTGGACATCATGTCGTTGTTCACTGTGTGGGTCTCCTGTGACTTGTAAGGACTGGTCTGGACTTGTGAGTGCGGTCGGTGTGTGTGTGTGTGCGCTAGACGGCGATGCTGACCAGACCGCCGGCGACGGGGGCGGGATCTTTTCCGTGTGCCGGGTCTGGGGTTTCGACGAGGTCTGCGATGCGGATGCCGCTGAGGAGGTCTTTGATGCTGTCGTTGACTTTGCGCAATGGTTCTTTGATGGTGCAGTGGCCGGCGAGGTCGCAGGTTCCGTGGATGGTGATGCAACTGGTGATGAAGAGTGGGCCGTCGATGGCGCGGATGGCTTCAAAGGCGCTGATTTCGGAGGCTGGGCGGGCGAGGGCGTAGCCTCCATTGGCGCCGGCGTGGGAGATCAGGATGCCGGATTTTGCGAGGGTTTGGAGGATTTTGGCGAGCAGCTGAGGCGGAATGTGGTAGGCCTCGGCGATGTCTTTGGCGCTTTGGGCGCCGTGGTTTGCCTGCTCGGCGAGGTACTTGAGCGCCATGAGACCGTAGTCGGCTTTTTTGGTCAGACGAAGCATGGCTGGCGCCTGGTGGTCTCGATGTTGGGAGACGGCTGATCTCAGTGTAAGGGCTTGCCGGGGGAGGTGCAATGGCGTGGAG
>CAXUIB010000192.1:0-4483 GCA_964250945.1 uncultured Acidobacteriaceae bacterium | reverse complement strand
TTTGGATGAGGTCGATGGGGCGCGTGAGGTCGAGGCGCCAGGAGGGGAGGTGGACGGTGAAGGCGGAGTCTCCGGCGGGCAGCACGCTGCAGCCGAGGGCGGTGAGGTACTGGAGGATGAGCGCGGGGGTGAGGGCGGAGTGCGCCGGGGTATCGTCGAGGGTGGCGCCGAGGTGGCGCTGGACTTCGGCGAGTGTGAGGGTGACGGGGGGGCGATTGCTGGTTTGGGCTTCGAGGTCGGAGATTTTGAGGTCGATGAGGCCGCCGTGAGCCGTGCCGCCGTTTTGGAGGATGATCGCGGAGACGAGGTGGTTTGCGGTGGGTGCGGCGTTGAAGTCGGCGCCGCGTTCAAAGCGGTGGGAGGCGTCGGTGTGGAGGCCGTGCCGGCGGGCGGAGCGGCGGATGGTGGCGGGGTCGAACCAGGCGGATTCGACGAGGATGTTCCGGGTGTTGGGGGAGATGGCGGAGTCGAGTCCGCCCATGACGCCGGCGAGGGAAAGGGCTCGGACGTGGTCGGCGATGACGAGGTCGTCGGGGGCGAGGGTGCGTTCGGTGCCGTCGAGGAGGCGCAGTTTTTCGCCGGGATGGGCGAGACGGACAAGGATTCCGCCCTCGATCTTGTCGAGATCGAACGCGTGGGTGGGGTGACCCATGCCGAGGAGGGTGAAGTTGGAGGCGTCGACCGGGCCTGAGATTAATTTTTGTCCGAGAAGGCTAAAGTTTTCGGCGATTGTGCCGATAGAAGAGGAGACGAGGATGTTGCGGAGGATCTGGGCGGTGAAGCGACCGCAGAGATGCTGGGCGGAGTCGTCGATCTGGACGGGAAAGGAGGGCGGCGGGACCGAGGAGAGTGTAGTGGTTGAGAACGGCGGCTGAGGGTCCGGCGGCGGAGCCTGGTTCGGGGTTTGCGGGACGGACGAGGCGGGATCTTTGACAAGCGAAGGGAGAGGGAGGTTGTAGATGGCGGCTGCTTCGCGGGCGATGCCGAAGTGATTCATGGCGTCGACGCGGTTAGTGGTGATGTCCATCTCAAAGAGGTGGCCGAGGGTGCGACCGTCGGGACGGCTGCCGAAGTCGTGCACGCCTTCGACGGCGATGCCGCGGAGCGTCAGGTCGTCTGCGAGTTCGCGGTCGGAGACTGGAATTGCAGGGAGATAGGCTCGCAGCCAGCGGGTGAGGATCTTCATGGTTGGACGAGATCCAGTCTAAACGTTGGTTCCGACCATGCCCGGCGTTTCCGGTGGCAGCTTCCGGTTCGGATCGCGGGAGTTTACGGCGCAGTGCCCGGCGGGACCGCATAGCTCGTAGGAGAGAAACCAGAGGCCGGGCTTGGGTGGCTCGCCATGGTCGTGCCGGGGTGGGCGGACTGGGACTGACTTGCGACTAGATCATCCTTTGGTTTCCAGACGACCAGGTTGAGAGCGGTGCGAAGGGTGCGGATGTCGGCTAGCTTTTCGATGTTGCTCCAGCGTGGAGTGTGACGGCGCGTAGAGGGTGTCGGTGGGTTCGAACCTGAGCCCGACGGCAAGCCGGCGAGCGAAGATGCGGCGGATCTAGAGTTTTAGCTGTGAGTTTTGGACTGCCCGGCGCACTGCCCGCTGAACGTTCAAGTCTGCGCGGGGGATCAAGTTACGGTGGTCCGCGCAGATCGCTTTCAGACTTGACGGCGAGCCATGGCAGCAGCATACTCGTTCTGCCTTGGTAATCTCACGCAGATCCTTAGGTAATCTTGATTCAGGAAGGTTTTCTATGCCGCTACGGTTTTCAGGCTCCACGCACTGCATAGCTCGCGCTCGATGGATGGCGGGTATGCTGGCTTTCTGCCCCCTTCTGTCAGCATCTGCCCAGCAAGGCGCCGATGTTGCGCTTTCCGGCGTCTCGGATGCTCAACTGAAAGTCTGGCACGAAGACCTGAAGAACTACACTCCGGTTGAGAGTGGATGTTTCAGCACCTCCTATCCGAGCGTGCAATGGGAAAAGGTGGCCTGCGGTCCACGTCCGGCCTTTGTCTCCTCTCACCGAGGAGCAGCCATCGCCGCCGCTGCGCGTGAGGGGAGGGTCCCTCTAGAAAGCGTCGGCAACGGCAACGATTATGTCGCGCGAACAGCAGGAACGACGCAGTCCGGCCTTGGCACCTTTCCCGTTGCGAAAGGGATCACCTCTGAGAAGAGCGTCGGCGTTGCAGCCTTTGGCGGTGGCGGCATTCTTGGAAACAATGAGTATTCCCTGCAGCTCAACAGCGACATCAATCCATCTTCCGCGGCTTGCAGCGCCTTTGGGTATGCGAGCTGCTATGTGTGGGAACAATTCGTTTATTCGACCGCGGGTAGCGGATACCCTGCCGAGACCTTTATCCAGAACTGGGTCTTTCCATCGAAATCCGACTACACCAACCGCGGCTGTCCTTCCGGGTGGGAGGACGCATCGTCCTCCGGCAGTCCGGCGTGCGTGGTCAATAGCCAGGCAGTCAGCGTACCTAGCGTTCATGCCACAAGTCTTGCCAGCCTCAAGCTCTCGGGAACGATATCGGGCGGCACAGATACGGTGATTTTTACCGATGGGGCGCAGGCCTACTCGGCGTCTGAGTCGGACTCGACCGTCCATCTCGGCTCGTGGTGGAAGCAGTCTGAATTCAACGTGGTCGGCAACGCTGGAGGATCGGAGGCGGTGTTCAATAAGGGCGTATCGATTACGGTCAACCTCGTGGTCAAGGACGGAAGTACAAACGCCCCCACGTGCCTGAGCAGGGCCGGTACGACAGGGGAGTCGAACAACCTGAATCTCGGGACGTGTGGGACTGCGGGAGGCGCCTCGCCCTCGATCACCTTTATCGAATCGGATTAGAGCGGAGAACGGTCTAAATAGAGGAAGCGATCCTCGGTTGCGGACCGGCAGACCGGTCCGCAACTGCGGTCAACCCATCTTTCCTTTGAACAGGAAAGCTGCTGCAGTTGCTTTTCGCCGGCATACGCTGCTGCGACTCGATGACTCCCTGTATGCGGTTCCGTCAGCGTCCCGGAGCTGACCCGGTCTCGCTGCATCAACTCCGTCTGAAAAACCACAAGAATCAAACTCCATCCACACCATCCGACGCCGAAACCTAACATCCAGAGCGGATCTCCTGTTGCTCTCGGAAAGATGGTCGGAGAACTCGGCTTCCGGCTGAAGACGAAGTCGCGCCACGCCACGCCACGGAGCGCGACGCCGAAGCGAACAGGCTACGCGCGAAATCTTCGTAGGCGAGATACGTCGGATCGCCCCGAAACGGGCAGGTTGGAGGATGGCTGGGTGAGTCTGAAAGGCGTGTGTCGGAACGTCGGTCTGTTGGGAATGACAGCTTTGGGTGGCTCTAAACCGGTCGGCAAAAAATTTTGCATCCATCCGCCAAGGCATGGTCAGGAAGTTCGATGTACCATTACAATTCACGCAAGCAGAGGAGTAAGTTGAGCGGCTGATCTTTTGGGATCTCCGATACAGCATGCGCCTATTTTTCAAGGAGAAACAAAGACCCATGAGATTGACCTTACGGATTCCGGTGGCTGCTGGTCTGTGCGCGATGGTTTTGGGCTCGGCGACCGGGTGTGAGAGCCTCAAGGCGCGCGATCAGCTGAACAAAGGCGTTCAGGCGTTTAAGAACGCACGCTACGAAGAGGCTGTAGGGCATTTTCAGACTGCGGTCAACATTGATCCGGGGTATGAGCAAGCGAAGCTGTACCTGGCGACGGCGTACTCGTACCAAGTAGTGCCCAACCTGGATACGCCGGAGAATCTGAAGACGGCGCAGAAGGCTTTGGACGGGTTTCAGGAGGTGTTGCGCAAGGACCCGAAGGATTTGACGGCGTTGAAGCAGGTCGCGTCGATCGACCGGAATATCAAGAAGCTGGACGAGGCAAAGGAGTACGAGCGCAAGGTGATTGCGATCGATCCCAAGGACGCGGAGGCGAATTACACGATCGGCGTTGTGGACTGGATGCAGGCGTACAAGAATGCGACGACGATCCTGGCTGCGGACGGTTTGACGGATGACGGCAATGGAAATCCGAAGAAGAGCAAAGCGGCTTGCCTGAAGCTGCAGGCGGCCAACGCGAAGCTGGTGCAGGAGGGTCTTGACTACCTGAACCGCGCGGTGCAGCTGAACCCGACGTATGACGATGCGATGTCGTACTTGAATCTGACGTACCGTCGCAAGGCCGACATTGAGTGCCCTGACGACAATGCGCGAAAGGCCGATCTGGCGCAGGCGGACACGTGGAGCCAGAAGTCGATGGGCGCGCGCAAGGAGAACGAGCTGAAGAAGGAACAGAAGAACGCGGGCGGCGTGACGATGCAGTAGGCAGGCGGCGCGGACATGGTTGCGACAACGAGCCCCTCCTTGAGAATCGGAGGGCTTTGTTGTTTGCGGGCGGGTGTATGGTGCTCGGAAGGGTGGAGGAGGCTGACGATGGCGACGACGGGCGTGACGGGGCTGGATCAGGGATTGGGGC
>CAXUIB010000191.1:0-4491 GCA_964250945.1 uncultured Acidobacteriaceae bacterium | reverse complement strand
TGTAGGAGCTTGCAAACATCCATGGCTCTGCTCATTGTCTTTGGCGGTTTCTGCTCACATTAGCGGACAACAGGGATGCCGGTCCTGCTCGGATTATCGGACAACGTGCTCACATTGTGGGACAACAGCTTGGAGCGCCCGGATTCCTGCTCACATTGAAAGACAACAGGTGTTCGGAGAAACGACCGTTTCTTTGAACATGCGCTCTGCTGGCGTTGCTTTGATAAACCGGTTCCTTTCCAGTGCGGAATAGTGGTTGGCTAAACCAGAGTTCGGCTATTCTGTCACAGACGGGTACGGCGAACTGCCGGGAGCGGACCAGTGAAGGTTGGCTATGCGCGGGTCAGCACGAAGGATCAGACGCTCGACCTGCAGCTGGATGCTTTAAAGAAGGCCGGATGCACCAAGATTTACACCGAGACCGTGAGCGGCGCTCAAGCGGAACGGCCAGTGCTGGCCAAGGTGATGGAGGCGGTCCGGTCCGGCGATGTGTTGGTGATCTGGAAGCTCGACCGGCTGGGCCGGTCTCTGCGGAACCTGATCGACATCGTGAACGATCTGCTGCAGCGGAAGGTTGGTTTGAAGAGTCTCAGCGACCCGGTTGACACCACTACATCGCATGGGCGGCTCATCTTCAACCTGTTCGCTTCCCTGGCCGAATTCGAGCGGGACATCATTCGCGAGAGAACGAACGCGGGACTGGTGGCGGCCAGGGCGCGCGGCCGTACGGGCGGCCGTCCGAAGGGGCTTGGGCAGGGTGCCGAACAGATCGCCTGTGCCGCCGAGACTCTCTATCGGGAGGGCAAGCTGAGCAGTCAGCAAATCGCGGACCGGTTGAGCATCTCCAAGAGCACGCTCTATGCCTACCTTCGCCATCGGCGCGTCCCGATCGGCGCCTATCAACGGCCGCGAGCCAGTGCGTAGGCCGATGCGTGGCGAAGAATCCAATCCCCGGCGACAGGTTGGACGAACTCGACCGGCAGTTGCTGGGCCTGCCCCGGCGCAGCGCGGAGAGGCGGCGGATCATTCATGAGAGGGCGGCATTCTACGGCGTCTCGGAGACGAGCCTTTACCGCGCCTTGCGTCAGCATCTGCGGCCGAAGGCGTTGCGCCGCTCGGACCATGGCAGCCCGCGCATTCTTTCGCGGGAAACGATGGAGCGCTACTGCGAGGTGATCGCGGCGGTGAAGATCCGCACCCTGAATCGCAAGGGCCGCTGCCTGTCCACCGGAGAGACGATCCGCTTGCTGGAGGAGTTCGGCGTCGAGACGCCCGAAGGTCTGATCAAGGTTGAACCGGGTGTGCTCAAGCCGAGTACGGTGAACCGCTATCTTCTTCAATGGAACTACGACAAGGCAAGTTGGACGCGCCAGCCCGCCGCCGTCCGCTTCCAGGCCACGCACAGCAACGAGTGCTGGCAGTTCGATCTCAGCCCGTCGGACCTGAAGCAGATCAAGGAACCCCGGTGGTTGCGGCAGGACCGGGCCGCTCCAACGCTGATGCTGTTCAGTGTGGTGGACGACCGCAGCGGCGTCTCCTATCAGGAATACCGCTGCGTTTATGGAGAGGATGTCGAAGCAGGTCTGCGTTTCCTGTTCAACGCGATGGCGGCCAAGGCAACTGAAGGCTTTCCGTTCCAAGGCATCCCGCGGATGCTCTATATGGATAACGGTCCGATCGCCAAGAGCCGGGTCTTCCAGCAGGTCATGCGGTATCTGGGGATCGAGGTGCGGACTCATCTCCCCGCCGGCAAGGATGGACGCCGCGTGACGGCCCGATCCAAGGGCAAGGTGGAACGGCCTTTCCGCACCGTGAAGGAGATGCACGAGACGCTCTACCACTTCCATGAGCCTGAGACCGAAGAAGAGGCCAACGCGTGGCTGATGAACTTCCTTCTTCGCTACAACGCAATGGCCCATCGTTCGGAACCGCATACGCGCATGGCCGATTGGTCTGACAACCTGCCCCCAGGCGGCGTCCGCTCGATGTGCAGCTGGGAGCGGTTCTGTACCTTCGCGCGGGAACCGGAGCGGCGCAAGGCGGGCGGCGACGCCCGCGTGACCGTGGCTGGAACCTCCTATGTGGTCGACCCCGACCTGGCCGGTGAGACCGTTCTGCTCTGGTGGGGTCTGTTCGACAACGAGCTCTACGTCGAGCATGGCGACAAGCGCTTCGGACCGTATTTGCCGGATGGCGGACCGATTCCGCTCGACAGCTATCGCCCCTTCAAGAAGAGCGCTATCGAGAAGCAGACCGACCGGATCGAGGAGCTGGCGGCCAAACTCAGCGTTCCCCGTGCGGTGGTGAGCGGGCTTCCGCAGGTCGCGGAACTGATCGCCGAAAGGAAGGTGGTCTCGATCGCGTTCGCCGATCCCGACCCCTTCCAGGAGTTCCAGTACCCGAATGCCATGGCCGCCAAACGGGCCATTGCGGAGTGCCTAGGCATGCCTCTCGGCAGACTTTCGCCGGAGGAGTTGGACCTGGTTCAAGAGATCGTAGGCGCGACGCTGGACAAGAAAAAGGTGCTGGACCGGGTTCGTCAATCGTTCCGCGGGGCGGCAGGAGAGCGACGAAATGCTGAGTGACGTCAGAAGCTACTACGGATTCGTGAAGGACTTCGGCCAAGCCGGCTACTTCGAGACCGGCCAGTCGCAACAGATCGTGAAGGAGCTGAGTTATGAGATACGCGCCGGCAAGCTCGTCACCCTGTCGGGCGTGGTCGGTTGCGGCAAAACCACGATGCTCCGGCGCATCCAGGAGACGCTCGCCCACGATAAAGACATCCTGGTGTCGAAGTCGCTTTCGGTAGACAAGGGCCAGCTCACGCTGCCCGTATTGATCAACGCGCTGTTCTACGATCTTGCAACCGAGAAAGACTTCAAGATCCCTACGCAGCCCGAAAAGCGGGAACGGGTCCTGCGCGATCTCATCCGCAAAAGGCAGAAGCCGATCGCCCTGTTCATCGACGACGCCCACGACCTCCATGCCAAGACTCTGGTCGGGCTGAAGCGCCTGATCGAGGTCGTCCGCGACGGCAACGGCACGCTCTCCGTCGTTCTCGCCGGTCACCCCAAGCTGAAGAACGATCTCCGCCGCCCGACCATGGAAGAGATCGGATCTCGCGCCGCCATGTTCGATCTGGAAGGCTTTGGCGGCGACAAGCTGAGCTATCTTCAGTGGCTGCTTGCTCAATGCCTGGGCAATAAGGCGAACACGGACGCCGCCGGCAAGATCGAAGCCGCAGTCACCGACGAAGCGATGGTGCTGCTGAGCACCCGGCTCAGTACGCCGCTGCAGTTCGAGACGTATCTGACGCGAGCGTTCGAGGAGGGATACAAGGTTGGGCAGAAACCGGTGACGGTTGAAGTGATCGAGTGCATCCTCGCCAGAGACATCGACGATCTGGAACCCCGGCTCACCCGAAATGGCTACAACGCAAAGGTGCTGGGCGAGGTGCTCAACGCGAAACCGCGCGAAATACGCGCCCTGTTCCATGGCCAGCTTCCAGCCGGACGAGCTCAGGAACTCCAGCACGAAATGCTCGCACTTGGCATCGCGCTGTGAAGCCGCTGTTGTCTCTTAATGTGAGCAGAAAACGGAGGGCAGCTGGGCTGTTGTCCCATAATGCGAGCACGTTGTCCCGTTAATCCGAGCAGGCGCCCATTCTTGTTGTCAGCTTAATGTGAGCAGAAATGCCAAAAGACAATGAGCAGAGCCGCGGATGTTTGCAAGCTCCTACACCTACACCGAGCGCGTGCGGCTGGGAACGCAACGGAGCGTGCGAACAGTGGCCGTTTGTTTCCCGCCGCGTATCGCATTCCGAGCGCGATGCGGGACAAGTTGCGCGGCAAACGTGTCGCCATCGTGAACGATGTCATCAATGCAGGCTCAGCGGTGCGTGGAGCCTTTTCCGACTTGCGGCAGTGCGGAGCGACGGTGGTTTCCATCGGCACATTGCTCATGCTCGGCACCTCAGCCGACACATTCGCCGCGTGAGGGCATCGGTTTGGAAACGCTGGCGCGATGGCCGAACGCACTCTGGACGCCCGAAGAGTATCCGCTGTGCGCCGACCAAGAGCCGCCTGACAATCCGGGCGATTTCCAACAAGCGCCGCTCTCATCCATCAATACGACGCGCATCGCATAGCGCAGATGCTGTCTGTTCAGCATTCATTCGGAACGCGCCGAAGCACTCTGAGCGCATCTCCGAAAGCACAAGCGCCGCGCACGATTCGAGCATTGCGTGGTGCTGTTTCCTTGCAGCGCCGTTGCAGTGCAAAAAGCAAGAGCGCGCTGCTGGCGCAGCGGAAGGAATGACGACACATCACCCCCGGATGGGAACTGCAAGGCCGAAAGCGTGTTCCCGCAGGTGAACGTCAGGTAAATGAGCAGGATAGTCGGTTCCGTGTTTCCGCCCGTGAACGCCGGTTTCCGCAAGTAAACGCGGAACCCGGAAATCCTGTTAACGCCTTCATTATCCTGCTACATAGG
>CAXUIB010000190.1:0-4505 GCA_964250945.1 uncultured Acidobacteriaceae bacterium | reverse complement strand
GAACGGCACGATGACCTCCGGGGGCCAGGGGGATGTCTTCTACAGGGGGCCCTTGACGCCGGGGATCCGAGCGGCGGAGGCGAGTTCGCTTGGCCGGGCGTACATGGACTGGTCGAAGTTCCCGGTGGTGCGCGAGGGAGACGCAACGGGTGTGGAGGGTGCGACAACGGTGGTGAGTTTTCGCGATCTCCGGTTTATGTACGACGTTCCGCTGATGAAGGGGCGCGAAGATCCGCCGCTGATGGGGCTGGTCTTCCTGGATGGGCGGGAAAGGGTGGTGGAGATGGAGATGAACGGGCGGCGGGAGCGGTAAAGGGCCGCGTCGGGCGAAGATTCTAACTTTGGGCCGAGGAGACGGAGGCGGGTGGTTGACCCGAAGCCGATGAGCCGCGACAATCAAAGGAGCGCGCCCTCTGCTGGCTTTCGGATTTTGAGGCACAAACGCTTGAGGTCTCTCCGATGTCTGCTTACTTAGTTTTGCTCCTGGCTGTGCTTAGCCGCATTCTGCCGCATGCCTTCCATACGACCGGCGTGAACTTTACCGCGGTTGGGGGTGCTTTGCTTTACTTTGGAGCTCGGCGTCCGCGGTGGCAGGCGGTTTTCGCGTTGCTGGCGATGATGCTGACGGACGTCTATCTGACCACGGTGGTGTATGGTCTGGCGTTTCATGTGCGCGGGTACATCGTGACCTGGCTCTGGTACGGGGCGGTGTGTCTGATGGGTGGGGCGATGCTCGGCCACCGGCGGGCGACAGCGCTGCGCGTGGTGGGTGCGGTGGCGGCTTCCGCGACGTCGTTCTTTGTCCTGAGCAATTTTATGGTGTGGGCGGGGAGCGGGATGTATCCGCACAGCGTTGCGGGTCTGGGGATGTGCTATGTTGCGGCGATTCCGTTTTATGCGAATGACGTGATGTCGACGGGGTTGACGGCGGGTGCGCTGTTTGGGCTGCCGGTGCTGGCGCGCAGCATCGCTGAGAGTGTCAGGCGGGCGCCGGGCGGTCAGTTTCCGCTGGGGTAGATTTCGTCGGACCCCAGGTGGCGGGATACGCGCGGTCAGGGCTCGATGACCTCTGAGCGGGGCGATCGTTCCTCGATGGGGATGGCGAGACCGCGGCGCCGGTCGAAGACCTTTCGCAGAACATAGGCGACCAGGAGAACGATGAGGATTCCGACGAGACCGAGGAAGAGCCCGAGGTGCCGGTGAAAGGTATGGACGATGGTGCGGATGAGCGCCGGTCCGTAGAAGACGGTGATGACGGACCACAGTAAGAAGCGGATGATTTTGCCGGCGAAGATGGCGCCGAGGAACCAGAGGATGCGCATTTCAAAGACGCCGGCGGCGAACTCAAAGAGTTTGACGGGCATGGGCGGGGGCATCATGGCGGGAACCATGATGGCGAGGAACTCCTGTTTTTCGAAGCGGTCGCGCAGGCGCTCGTAGCGATCGCGGTTGATGCGTTTGAGCAGAAACAGCTCGCCGCCTGCGCGACCGACGTAGAACGGGATGAGCGAGCCGATGGCGGAGCCGGCCGCGGCCATGAAGCTGTAGAGCAGAAATCGGTGGTGGTCGTGGGCGACGTAATCGATCACGAGCGGATCGATCGGCATGGGGATGGCGGCGGAATCGATAAAGGCGAGAGCTCCGATGCCCCAGACGCCCAGGGGTTTGAGCAGGGCGAGCATGCCGAGGTTGAGCTTGTGAAAGAGCTTGAAGGGATGGAGCTTCACGGTGCGCCCCGGGTGTCTCGAGGGGCCTCCACACTGCCGTCGGCGCCCGATGCGGAGCCATGGTCGGTCCGCCCGGCGAGGAGGTCGAGCGCGTGCGGAAGGAGGTTCAGGATGGCGCGCAGCGAGGTTTCGGCGCCGGTGGGGCTGCCGGGGAGGTTGAGGATGAGGGTAGCCCCGTAGACGCCGCAGACGGAGCGGCTGAGGGGCGCCATCGGCGTTTCGCGGAGGCTTTCGGCGCGCATGCGTTCGGCGAGGCCGTCGACGAGGCGATCGCAGACGAGTTTGGTGGCCTCGGGTGTAACGTCGCGGAGCGCCAGGCCGGTGCCGCCCGCCGTGACGATGAGGTGTGCTGAGGCGGCGTGATGGCGCAGCGCGTGGGCGATATGGTCGATCTCGTCCGGGAGCACTTCGGAGGCGATCTGCTGGATGCCGGACGAGAGCAGAATCTGCCCGACGGCCGGGCCGGAGAGGTCGGGCATCTGTCCGGCGGAGCAGCGGTCGCTGATGGTAAGGACGACGGCGCGCGTATCAGGGGAGAAGATGGAGGCGCTCACATGGGTTAGTTTACCCGCCGGTGAGGGGCGGCGTGGTCCGAGCGTCTGTGTGGGCGCTTTCGGAGAACACGGGCAGCGGGGAGCGGAAAGGGTGAGAAAATATGGGGAATGGTGGACCGCGTTCTGCGATGTTGCGGGGCGCCGACTTTGATTCGCCGTCGCTCCTCCAGTTGCTGCCGTTGCCTGATGTGTGTTCGTTCCGTTGAGTCAATTTGATGCCGACGCTTGAGACGCCTCCCAATCCGGTTACAACGACGCCGCCCACCAAGGTGCGTACGGGGCGCTTTGGCGAGCTCGAACAGCATGAGCTGATTCACCTTTTGGACACGCTGGACGATGAGCGGTCGCGCGCGCGGTTTCGCGAGTCGATCTACATCTCGATTATTTTTTACCTGGCGGTCGGGTGGTTTTTGTTTTACGGGCCGCGGGTGTTGTTTCACCAGCCTCGCCTGATCAACCCGAGTGATGTGCTGAAGCAGCGTGACCGGGAGATGACGTACCTGGACACGCCGAAAGATATAGCGGCGCAACTGCGGCGTCAACCGCCTAGCAGATCAAACGACCGGTCACAACCGGCGCCCAAGCCGATGCTTGATCGGAAGACACTGGAGCAGCTTCAGGCGATGCGAAAGGCGGCGGCGGCGGCGAAGGATCTTCCGAGCGCACCGCAGCCGGCGGCGCCGCAAGCGCAGGCTCCGCCGCCTCCTCCTCCTCAGCAGCAGACCCAGCCGACCCCGGCGCCGACACGACGACCGGCGCCGCCGCAACTGGCAGATGCACCGGCGCCGACGCGGCCGAACTTTGGGCAGCAAGGCCAGACGGCTGGGGATGCGATCCGACAGGCGGCTGAGAATGCGGCGCGCAATCGCGGGGGTGGCGGCAACTATGGCGGTGGCCCGGTTACGCACGAGGGCATGAATACCGGCGTCGATGTGTTGTCGGACACGATGGGGGTGAACTTCGATCCGTACTTGCGCAAGATTCTGCGGGAGATCTACAACCAGTGGCTGCCGCTGATCCCGGAGGAGGCACGTCCGCCCTTGAATAAGCAAGGCGTGACGCAGATCCGATTTACGATTCTGCCGGACGGACGGATTGGGGCGATGCACCTGGAAGGTTCGACGCACGACGATGCGTTTAACCGCGCGGCCTGGGGATCGATCACGGGGGTTGGAACGTTTCCGCCGTTGCCGAGCGAGTTCCACGGGCCGAACCTTGAGCTGCGCATTCATTACCTGGTGAATAAGACCTCGGAATGAGAGATCCGGCTTGGGTGGAGGAGCTTGCTGCGCGCGAGGCGAAGCAGGCGCGAGAGGCTGTCGAGCGTGGTCGGCAGGTGTGGGGTTTGCTGTGGCTGGCGTTGCTCTCTATCCTGTTTGGGGTGTGGCGGGCTGGGTTGGGACGGGTGTTTGCGGTCGGTTGGTGGCGGCTGTGGTGAAGCGAGTGCAGCGTTGATGGCGGTTGATCCGGACCGGGGACAGGCACCGCTGGTGGTGGTTGTGGGAGCGACCGCGAGTGGGAAGAGTGCGCTGGCGGTGCGGCTGGCGGACGAGTTTGGCGGAGAGATCGTCAGTTGCGATTCGGTCGCAGTTTATCGAGAGATGGAGATTGGGACGGCGAAGCCTCTGCTCCGAGATCGGGAGCGCGTTTCGCACCACATGATCGACGTTGTGTGGCCGGACCAGACGTACACGGCAGGCGAGTATAGCCGTGCGGCGCGCCGGATGATCGCGGAGATTGGTGGTCGGGGGCGGCTGCCGATCGTTGCCGGAGGGACGGGATTGTACCTGCGCGCTCTGCTGGAGGGGCTGTTCGCTGCGCCGCCGGCGATGCCTGGACTGCGGGAGCGGCTGCGAGCCATGGCCGCGGTCGGCAGGGCAGAAGTATCGGGGACGGAGCGGATCTATCGGATTCTGCGGCGGCTTGATCCGATGGCTGCGCAGATGATCCATGCGAACGATGTCTCCAAGGTTGTGCGAGCGATTGAGGTCTCGTGCGCGGCGCGGCAGCCGATGACGGCGCTATGGAAAGGGGGGCGGGACGCGCTGACAGGTTTTCGGATCTTGCGGCTCGGTCTCCAGCCGCCGCGCGATGCGCTGTACGAGCGGATCAATCGGCGGGCGGAGGAGATGTTTGAGCGCGGGCTGGTGGAGGAGACTGCGGGTCTGGCGCAAAAGTACGGGCTGGGGTGCCGCGCGCTCGGGTCGTTGGGGTACGCTCAGGC
>CAXUIB010000189.1:0-4517 GCA_964250945.1 uncultured Acidobacteriaceae bacterium | reverse complement strand
GTAGCGAAGTTCGGTTGTGATAACCGCTGAATGCATATAAGCGGGAAGCACGCTCTAAGATGAGATCTCCCAACCCGTAAGGGAAAAGAAGGGCCCAGGAAGACGACCTGGTTGATAGGCTGGAGGTCGAAGCGCAGTAATGCGTGTAGCTTACCAGTACTAATCGCCCGTTCGGCTTGTCCATAGAATTTACTCTGCGCAGCGGTGTATCCGCTGCTCTGAGGATTCTCAGCACAAGCCTGGTAGTTATAAAAACGCAAGGTAATGTGTCTACTCAATCTATTCAGTTGTGAAGGATCGCGAAGCGATCGTTCTTTGATTTAAAGGTGCAGAAGCAGGTCCTCCGCAGCGTACGCTCAGGATTTCGGCTTTGGGCTTAGACGCCCTCTATGCGCCTCAATTTGCCGGTGAGTTTTCCGCGAGGGTCACACCCGTTCCCATCCCGAACACGGAAGTTAAGCCTCGTCGGGCCGATGGTACTGCACGCGTAAGTGTGTGGGAGATTAGGTGATCGCCGGCATAATCTAGAAGGCCCCACCCGACCGGTGGGGCCTTTCTGCGTTTGTGCCGGGAGGCAAACCTTTGGAGCCATAATGCAGCTTGAGAGTGAAGAGATAGCCTCCAT
Source organism: uncultured Acidobacteriaceae bacterium (assembly GCA_964250945.1). Lineage (GTDB taxonomy): Bacteria > Acidobacteriota > Terriglobia > Terriglobales > Acidobacteriaceae > Edaphobacter. Next base: position 3,892 of record CAXUIB010000189.1, on the reverse strand, counting down.
CGGCCGTAGTCGGTTGGTTGTGCTTCTGCTGCTTCTGATCGCTTTAGAGGGCGACGGGCTCTGGATGGGTTCCCTGCACTCCGGCCGAGAGATTGTGCTCTCCGCCGGCGGCCTTGGTTTCCTTTGGGCGGTGTGGCTCTTGGGACGGGACAGCTCCGAAGAGAGCAGGCCGGCTTACTTGAGGGTCGGTCTGCCGATCGCGAGCAAGGGTGGAGGGAGAAGCGGCTTGCGAGCGATGCTGTGTCTGCTGGCAGCGCTTGAGATCTGTAGCGGTGTGTTGTTTACGGCGGCCGCACACCACTATGCGCCGGAGGGCTACCGTCTCCGTCCTCTTGGCGTGGCGTTTGGTTTTGGGGTGCCTGCGGCTCTGTTTCTGGTGCTTGCGCTTTGGAGGCGTCCGCCAGGGACAAGGATGGTTCTGGGAGTGGTCGGCCTGGCGCTGACTTCGGTGTTTCTCCTCGCGATCTCGAGTTGCCCACTTAGCGTCGAGCGCTCCGATATGTTGCCGTTAATCGAGGCGGCGGACACTGCTGCGCTGCATGGGCAGAACCCGTACCATCTTTATCGGTTTGCAACGGAATCTGTGGTGCTGACCTATCTTCCGGGGACCTGGGCGGCGTTTTTGCCTGCCGGCGTGCTCGGTGTGGATCCGCGGTGGGTGACGCTCCTGTGCGATCTCTTGCTGCTCGGGCTGATCTATCGCGGGGTGAAGCCGGAGTTCCGGCTTTGTGCAGCGGTGATCCTGGGCGTGTTCTTCTGTTCGCCTTACCTACAGTATCGGCATGAGCTGTACACGGTGCCGCACTGGATTTGTCTGACGGCGAGCCTGTTGCTGATGGGCCGTGGGAGGCTGGGTTGGAGTGCTTTCTGGATGGGCGTGAGTATCGGCATGTCGCAGTTTAGTTGGGTGGTGTTTCCGTTTTTCCTGCTTTTCTGGTGGCAAAGGCATGGAGCGCGCGCGTTCTGGCGAGCGGTGGGCGTCTCGGTCGCGACCGCGGCTGTGCTCGTGCTGCCGTTCGTGCTGCTCTCTCCGGGGAGCTTTCTGTACGGGACGATCGGGCATTGGGAGGGCCACGCGGTGAGCGCGCGCGTGATCAACCTGTCGTATGCCGCTGCCACGTTGGTGGGGAGCCGGCATCTCGCGGTGGTGCAGGGGATGGTGGTTGGCGGGTTGCTCGCGTACAGCATGGCGCGACGGAGATGCTCGACAGCAACGCGGTGCCTGGGACAGATGTCTGTAGCGCTCACGTTGTTTGTTTTGTTGAACGTGCTGGTGTGGGGGTACTTTTTCCTGCTGATCGGCCTGTTGCTGGTGCTGTACACGTTTTCTGCCAATGGTTGGCTGTTGGGCGAAGACCAGGTCGTCGTACATACGCCGCTCAGCTGATTTCGCTCTAGTTGTCGTCGTTGTCGGTGGATCGCGCGGCTTCGCGGGCGGCGCGGGCTGCTTCTTGCGCGTCATGGCGGGCTTCGCGGGCGGCCTGGCGTATCTGTTCCCTTGACTGCTGGATGTCGGCCGCACTTTCGCGTGCGGCTTGTTTTGCGTCTTGGGCGGCTTGCCGCGTCACTTGCCGGATCTCTTCGCGGTCTTCGCGCGAGAGGCCTGTTGCCGGATGGAGATCGGGTGACTCGGGCGAGTGCGGCGGCATCGGAGGAAGCGGCGCCAGGGGAGCGACGGATGCCTTGTGAAGCGAGATATCGCCCTGGCTGGAGTTGATGCGGATCAAGGGTCGGCCGGTTCCGCCGGTGCCGACGGTGCCGGCAAAGGACTTGTGATTGTTTGTATCGGCGGTTGCGAAGGAGAAGTCGTTTTCGAGGTTGCCGTTGGTGGTTTGCGCCTCGACGGAGAAGCCGACGTCCTTTGGAACCGTGATGTCGACCGAGCCGTTGCGGTTTTCGACGGTGACGTTGCCGAGCGGGGGTGCGCTGGTCAGGTCGATGGAGCCGTTGCGGTTGGTGACGGAGAGGTCGCCGGAGATGCGGTCGAGCTTGATGTTGCGATTGCGGGTGTTGATGACGACGGGGCCGGCGGCCTGATCGGCGGAGAGGTCGGCGTTGGGGCTGATCTCGACTTCGCCGTCGAGCCGTGCGAGCTCAAAGGCGGTGCGGCTGGTGCGGAACTTAACCGCCTCTCGGATCCGTTCGAGGTGGGTCGTACCGAAGAACTCGCCGGTGAGCTGGACGGGGCCGGAGATGTCGGAGATGGTGAGATCGTTGGCGTGGCCTTCGACGGTGAGCGGTCCGGTGACGGCGTGCGCGGAGACGGAGGAGCCTCCGTTGTTGGCGTGGAGGTTGACTTTGCCGTCGATCGTCCCCACCTCCACATCGCCGTGGTTGGCCGTAATGACGACCGGACCGGTAAGGGTGTTGACGCGCACGTCGCCGTGATTGGCGTTCACGATGAGGCTGAGCGCGGCCGGCACCGTGACGGAGAGGTCGGCGTGCGCACCGTCGAGGGCGGGCACGGTCACCGTGGTGGCGTTGCCTGTCGAGGAGAGACGGGGCGTGAGCTGGGCGGACCGACTGTCGGCCTCGCGATCGGTCCGGCTGTACACCTCTTTGTGGGCGGTGACGTGGATCTGGTGGTCGTCGCTGGTGCCTGTGATGGTGACGTCGCCGTGCGGATTGTCGATGGTGAGGGTGCTGTTTGCGGCAAACGGGACGGAGGTGACGACTTCACTTTCGTGCTTGTCGCCAAGGAACTGGTCGAGATCTTCCTGATTGAAGAAGTGGCCGTAGGCCCCGTGCCAAGGACTGTGGACGCCGCTCAGGATGATTCCGAGGAGGACGAGCGGAAGGATGAGGAAGGTGACCCCGCCGAGGGTTCGGCGGGGGTACGGTGTACCGGCGGGGTCGTGGCGATGGAGCAGCAAGTCGAAGGCCCACTCCGCGACGAGGAGGACGCCGACGAAGATAAGAAGCAGCGGCCACCAGCGGCTGTACCACTCCCAGATCTGGGGATGGGAGAGGTGGCCGGTCTGGACGAGCAGAAAGACGACGCCGAGGAGGATGACCAGAAGCGGGCCGACGAGGGAGCCGCGGCGCAGACCGCGGAGCTGCAAGCGGTAGGCGTCGCGTTGCGCACGGAGCATGTCTCGCTGCATGCGGGCCTGGTCTTTGAGGATGCGCCGCTGGAGGCGCCAGTCGCCGCCCGGCGGTGGGGAGAACGGCGGCTGTGGACCTTGAGCGGGCGGTGGGTAGCTTGCCATTTTAGGCCTCCCGAGGGTGTTCGGTGGGGGTGTCGACCGGAGGCATGGAGGCACTGGGAGCGGGGTAGGCCGGTGGAACGGTCGCGGCCGGCGCAGCGTACGGGCCGACTACCGGCGGCGTGGGAGCGAAGAAGGCGGTTCGTTGCAGCATCGTCATGACGCCGGCGAGGATGATGAAGAGCGGCCAGCTGCGATCCCATCCGAGGATGTGGAAGTCGGCGAGAAAGTAGAGGATGCCGACGAGGACGATCCAAACCGGACCGCGCAGGGCGGAAAGCAGACGCAGGCGGTAAGTGGAGCTGCCGTCGTCGGCGAGGCTCTGGCCGGCGGTGGTCATGCGACGGACAAACAGCCAGACGCCCAGACCGATGATGACGAGGGGCAGGAGATGCTGGACCGGAAAGCCCTGGAAGATGCCGAGGTTGCCGATGAGAAAGACGGTGCCGAGCGCGATCAGGACGGCGGCGAGGGCAGGAAAGCGGGCGGTGCCGCCGAGGTTGGGGTCGAGGTCGGGCGGCAGTGGTGCCGGAGTGTACGAGGCTGCCGGCGGAGCGGTAAAGGGCGTTTCGGCGTAGCTGCCGTAGGTGGTTCGCGGTGCCTCCCAGACGCTTGCGACTGGAGTGCGTGGACCGGTTGCCGCGGCTCCGGCGAACCCTGCCGGGCTAGGGGAGGAAGTGTAGGGG
>CAXUIB010000188.1:0-4574 GCA_964250945.1 uncultured Acidobacteriaceae bacterium | reverse complement strand
GAAAACGGCACTCCCATACTCTGTCCGACTCACAGCAACAGGAAATCCGCTCTAACCGCTGATAACAGCTCAGATCGGGAGCTCCGCCAGCACCGCGTCCGCAATCGCAGCTGCCTCCCGAGCCGGCCCGAGATCATGCACCCGCAAAATATGAGCTCCGGCGAGAATGGCCGCCGTATTTGCGGCAAGCGTAGCGTGGAGGCGCTGGTGCATGCCCGGACGCCCGCCTCCGAGCGCCTCCGCAACCGTCTCTGCCAGAAATCCCTTGCGCGAAACCCCTGCAAGAACCGGTCGCCCCAGCCCCCGGAGACTCTCCAGCCCCGCCAGCAGTGAGTAGTTTTCGCCGTCGATCTTTCCAAACCCGAATCCAGGGTCGAGAACAATATTCCCGGGCGGAATTCCAGCCGCCTCGGCCGCTGCGAGACGCTCGCCTAAACCGTCTCTGACAAGGTCTGACACCGCTCCCGGCGCGATCGGCAACATCTTCGACCACTCGCGAGGGTTTCCGCGCGTATGCATCACTACCACGCCGGGCGGCGGCACAGCCGAGCCGAGCACACCGGACATGGCCCGATCCCACAACAGACCGCTCACATCATTGATAATCTCAGCCCCTGCCTCGATCCCATACCGTGCCGTACCTGCATGAAAGGTGTCGACCGAGAGCACGGCGTCGGGCCGCGCCTGGCGGATCAGCCCCAGCGTCGGCAGAAGCCGCGCCTGCTCCTCCCCGCTTGTCAGCGGCGTCGCATTCGGACGCGTCGATTCAGCCCCCAAATCCAGGATATCCGCACCCTCATCGAGCAGCCGAAGTCCCCGTTCCGTAGCCTCTTCCGCCGACGGAACCCGGCCCGTGCCGTCCGAAAACGAGTCCGGCGTCAGATTTAGAATCGCCATCACCAGCGTGCGATCGCCCAGCGGAAGCGACCGCGTGCGTGTCTGCCAACGAAATCGCGGGCGACTCTGAAAAGGCATACCACCGATTGTAGGACCGCCAGGACGGACCAGGCCTTGGCACAAAGCTGTCGATGGCTCCGTGAGGAGATATTGCTTGCCCGCGAGCTCGGGTCGGGTGAGGAAGAGGCTGCGCCGCACCTCCTCTCGCCGGCGAGTTTGTTTACCGAGTGCAAATTGAGGACGAGATCTTGGCGATCTGCCCGCACGCCGCGTACCGACCCCGGTGACAGTTCCACATCCAACTGAGGAACATCTGTGCGGCGGCTATGGCAGAGTCAATTCTTTCTGAAGATCTACTAAAGTTTTGCGCAGATGTGCCGATAAGGAGATTAGACATGATGGTGCAGAGCAGCGGCATCGCGGAAACGATCGGGGAGGAAGCGAGGAAAGAAGAAGAGAGCGCAGAGCGCTCCAGAACAGTTCGGAAGAGCAAGCGAGTGCCAAAGCCACGGATCAAGCCCCTGAGCGAGCGTCCGATCGCGTGGGGAGAGATCCTGCGCGAAGCGCAACAGAGATTCGGCATCCAGCGATTTCGGTCTGGGCAGAAGGAGGTTTTAGCGGAGGTGTTTCGCGGACACAGCGTTCTCGGGCTGATGCCGACGGGCGCCGGGAAGAGCCTGACGTATCAGCTACCTGCACTGTTTCTGTCGCGGCCGGTAGTCGTCGTCAGTCCCCTGATTGCGCTGATGCAGGATCAGCAGGAACGGGCGGCCGGGGCGGAGATCGCGGTCGAGAAGATGGACTCGACGCAGACCAAGCGCGAGGCGGACAAGGCAGAGGCTGAGATCGAGGGAGGCATAGCGCAGCTGATTTATGTCACGCCGGAGCGTCTGGAAAAGGAGGAGTTTCTTCGGGAGTTGAAGGAGGCAGGAGGGATTTCGCTGTTGGTGGTGGATGAGGCGCACTGCATCTCGCAGTGGGGCCATGATTTTCGGCCGGCGTACCTGGGAATTGGGTATGCGCGAGAGAGGCTGGGCATGCCGCCAGTGCTGGCGTTGACGGCGACCGCGACGGAGGAGGTCCTCCGGGAGATCTTAGAGAGTCTCTGCGCGCCCGATGCCAAGGTGGTGAACGCTGGAACGGAGCGGGAGAACCTGTACTTCAGCGTGCATCCGACGGTGAATACGGAGGCCAAGCTGGCGCGGGTGACCTCCATGCTGGAGAAAGAGGACGGGATCGGGATTATCTACACGGCGAGTGTGCGGTCGGCGAATGAGCTATGTGAATGGCTGAAGGAGCACGGTGTTTTGGCGGGGCGCTACCACGGTGCGATGAAGACGCGCGAGCGGGAGGAGGTGCAGAGGGGGTTTATGCGGGGCGACCACAAAGTGATGATCGCGACCAAGGCGTTTGGGCTGGGGATCGACAAGCCGGATATCCGGTTTGTATACCACTTCGAGTTTCCGGACTCGCTGGAGACGTACTATCAGGAGGCTGGGCGCGCGGGGCGGGACGGTCTGCCGAGCCGTGCGGTGCTCTTGTATCGCCTGGAGGATAAGCGGATTCAGAGCTTTTTTTTGGGCGGCCGGTATCCGAAGACGGCCGAGATGCAGGCTGTCTGGCTGTCGATCGACGGACATGTACTCCCCCCTCCGAGCACAGACGCGGAGCCTGTTGAGGCGGTTTCCGATCTGGGAGCGTCGACGGCGCGGATGGACGCGAGGCGAGAGGGATCAGCGGTCACGGCGGAGCTGATCGCAAAGAAGGCCGGCGTTGGGCAGAGAAAGACGCAGGTGATTCTGAACCTGTTGCGAGAGGCGGGTTTGATTCGCCGGGGCAAGCGCGGGTATGTGCTCGGGCGCGGGGAGGCGCCGACGGACGAGGCGCTCGAGGAGTTGCTCCGTGTCTACACGGACCGGGCGAAGCACGACAAGGATCGCCTGGCCGAGATGATGCATTATGCCGAGACGATGGAGTGCCGCGTGCAGGTGATCCGGCAGTACTTTGGCGAGGAAGCAGGGGAGCTCTGCGGGCGCTGCGATAACTGCGAGTCGGCGGCGGTGGAAGGCGTGAGTGCAGGACATGCGGCGCGGGTGAAGGCAGACCTGGATGGGCAGGCGCGCGATCATGGGATCGCACTCGCCGCGGCGGCGGAGGTGCATCGGGCAGATGAATCGCATGATGGCACGGGAGTGACTCGGGTCGAAACGATGCACGGGACGATCGTGACAACGGCGCCCGAGACTCTGCCGCAGAAGGAGGAGGCCGCCGAGTGGAAGAAAGGCGATGTGGTTCGGCACAGGGCTTTTGGCGAGGGCAAGGTCAAGGACGCCTACGGCGACATGGCGCTGGTGCATTTTCTTAGAGTTGGGGAGAAGAAGGTGAAGGTGAGTTACCTAACGCGATAGGGTCCGGAGATGAGTCCAGGAGGCATGCCACCCACCCAGGTAAACAGCAACGAGGGCGATCTCGGCGGAGATCGTCCATTGGATAGCGAGGGCGCGCGGGGAGCCCGTCGCAAGGTGCGGCGCGGCTAAGAGGAGAGCGAGGAGGAGGACGAAGAGGCAGAGCACCATCGCGCGTTGGGCGTAGAGCATCCGTGGTGGGCTGGTGACGCGGGATGCGGGCGCGACGGCGCCTGACGACGACGGTAGCTGGGCGATGACCCGAGCGGCGAAGTCTGACGGAATGGCGGAACGCGGAGCTGTCCGCAAGGCCTGATCAAGCCGATGGTCGAGCGTCTTCGGGTCTGTGGTCAGGTGGTCGGGCATGCTGTCTCCTTCTGCCTTTTCTGCTCGCGGGCGGTGCTGAGGCGATCGCGCAGCTTTTTGCGGCCGCGGTGCAGGTGCGTTCGGACGGTGCCGAGCGGCAGACTGAGAGCGAGCGCGATCTGCTCGTAGGTCTGTTCTTCCTGATGATAGAGGACGAGCACGGTTCGTTCGATGTGGCTGAGGCTGCTGAGTTCGCGTTCGACCTGCTCCTGGAACTCGCGGTGGGCGATCTCTTGTTCGGCGTTCGCGCCGGGGTGCGCGAGGCGATCGTTCCAGCCGGCGACCTCGTCCGAGAGCGAGGTGAGCGGCCCATCGACGCGGCGGCGGCGTTTCCACTCGTCCCGGGCGACGTTGACGGTGATGCGATAGAGGTAGGTGGTGAGGGGGGTTGGGGATTGTTGTTTTCGGGGCTCTCTTGGCTCTGATTGTGCGTACGCGCGAGGTGTTTGTGGTTGCAGCGTTGGGGTTGGTACCGATCGCGATTGGGATCGGGTTTTGGATTGACTACCGTCTGCAGCAGAGGGAGATGTCGCGATTTGGGCTGGAGGTTGGGGCGGATGTGGCGAATGTCGGACGAGACGTGTGAAGTGCTCTCCAGGGAAGAGTGACTCCCGACAGAGCAGTAAACTACCGATGGAGGACACGTCATGAACTGGCTGGATTGCGAGCGCGTCGAAGTAGTACCGGGCAAAGTCAGTGGTGTTCCCTTGATTAAGGGAACGCGTGTGCCTGCGGATACGGTTATCGAGAATAGAGACCTCCACCCGGACGAAATAGCGGACCAGTTCAGTCTAGCGGTCGCGGATGTCCATGCGGTTCTCGCCTTTTGGGAGTCGCGTGAGAGGGCAGCTTAGAGCGGATTTCCTGTTGCTGTGAGTCGGACAGAGTATGGGAGTGCCGTTTTCA
>CAXUIB010000187.1:0-4635 GCA_964250945.1 uncultured Acidobacteriaceae bacterium | reverse complement strand
GTTTGGCCGAGGTGAACGCCGTCGGCGCGTATTTCGGAAGCCAGGTCGGCGTGGTCGTTGAGGATCAGAAGGCAGCGGTAGGGGAGGAGTACGTCGCGGACCTCCACGGCTGAGGTGAGGAGGGCTGCTTTGTCGGGGGTCTTGTCGCGGAGTTGGAGGAGCGAGACGCCTGCGTCGGCAAGCTGCCGGGCGGTGTCGAGGAGGTTCAGATGGCGCGCGTCGATCAGATCGCGATCGAGGATGGCGTAAAGCCGGGGGAGGCGCGGGGCGTGAGTGCGGTGGGGCAAAGGATCGCTCAGGTTTAAGCGCCTTTTTGCCGATCGAGAAAGCGTTCCATAAACTTGGTGTCGAACTGGCCGGAACGAAACTCGGGGTCGGCGAAGATGCGTTTGTGGAGCGGGATGGTGGTGTGGATGCCCTGGACGACGAACATTTCGAGGGCGCGTTGGGTCTTGTTCATCGCCTCTTCGCGGTCGGCTCCGTGGCAGATGAGCTTGGCGATCAGCGAGTCGTAGTACGGGGGGACGATGCCTTCGGCGTACTGCGCGGTGTCAACGCGGACGCCGTTGCCGCCGGGGAGGTTGAAGGCGGTGATGCGGCCGGCGGAGGGGGTGAACTTTTCGGGGTGCTCGGCGTTGATGCGGCACGCGATGGCGTGGCCGCGGATGGGCGGGACGGCGGAGACGATGGACGGGAGTTTTTCGCCGGCGGCGATGCGCAGCTGCGCCTTGACGAGGTCGACGCCGGTGACCATTTCGGTGACGGGGTGCTCGACCTGGATGCGGGTGTTCATCTCGATGAAGTAGATTTTGCCGTCCTCGTCCATGAGAAACTCGATGGTGCCGGCGTTCCAGTAGCCGATGTTTTCGAGGGATTTGCGGATAGTTTTGCCCAGATCTTCGCGGAGTTTCGGGGGGATGGCAAGGCTCGGGGCTTCCTCGATGAGCTTTTGGTGGCGGCGCTGGATGGAACACTCGCGTTCGCCGAGGCTCATCACGTTGCCGTGCTCGTCGGCGAGCACCTGGAACTCGATGTGCCGCGGTCGTTCGATGAACTTCTCCATGTAGAGGTCGCCGTTGCCGAAGGCGTTGGCAGCCTCGGTGGAGGCTTGCTGGAAGAGCGCGGGAAGGTCTTCGGAGGAGCGGCAGATGCGCATACCGCGGCCGCCTCCGCCGGCGACGGCTTTGAGGATGACGGGGTAGCCGACCTCGCGCGCCCACTCGAGCGCTTCGCCTTCGCTCTCGATGACGCCGTCGGAGCCGGGGAGGATGGGGACCTTCGCCTTCTTCATGGTTTGCCGGGCGGTGGATTTCTCGCCCATGAGGCGGATGACTTCGGGGGTCGGTCCGATGAATTTGATGTTCGAGGCCTGGCAGACTTCGGCGAAGTTCGCGCTTTCGCTGAGCAGGCCGTAGCCGGGGTGGATGGCGTCGACATCGGCGATCTCGGCGGCGGAGATGACGGCGGGGACGTTGAGGTAGCTGTCGGCCGAGCGCGGCGGACCGATGCAGATGGCCTCGTCGGCCCACCGAACATGGAGCGAGTTGCGGTCGGCTTCGCTGTAGACGGCGACCGTGCGGATGCCCATCTCCTTGCAGGCGGAGATGACGCGCAGGGCGATTTCGCCGCGGTTGGCGATGAGGACTTTACCGAACATCAGAGCGAAGTGCCTTTCCTAGGGTGCGGTTCGGGATGGGTGCCCGGATTTCTGGTGACGGGCATGCTCTTAGCGGGGCCGGATGCTGAACAGGGGCTGCCCGTACTCGACGGGCTGGCCGCTGATGGCGATGCGTTCGACGAGTTCGCCGGCCATGTCGGCTTCCACCTCGTTCATCAGCTTCATCGCCTCAACGATACAGAGCACCTGACCGACCTCGACGGTGTCGCCGGGCTGGATGAACGCTGCGGCGCCGGGCGAGGGCGACTCGTAGAAAGTGCCGACCAGAGGGGACTTGACCTGATGGAGCGGAACCTCGGCAACGGCCGGTGAGAGCACCGCGTGTACGGGCGCGACCTCCGCGAGCGGCATCTGCTCGGGCACGGCAGAGCGCGCCTCCAGCAGGCGGCTCAGTTGAGCTATATCCAAAGCACTGGCCGCGGGAGGTGCCGCGGTCGCGAACTTGAGGCGCAGCTTCAAATCCGCGCGTTCCATATCGAACTCGGCGATGCCGTTTGCCTTGAGCAGATCGACGATGGCCTTGAGTTCTTCGATTTGATCCTGTTCCATTCTCTCGTTTCCTGTTGTCTGTTCTGTGTTGTCTGTAGTCGCTCTGCTCGGGTCAGAGTTCGATCAAAGCTTTCGTACTGGGGGTCATGATCTCGCTTCCCTGCTCTGTGACGAGCAGCATATCTTCGATGCGCACACCGAAGCGGCCGGGCAGATACGCTCCAGGTTCAATGGTGATTACCATGCCGGGGCGTAGCTTCTCTTCGACCTTGGCGGCAAGGCGGGGGCCCTCGTGGATCTCCAGGCCGACGCCGTGGCCGGTCGAGTGCGTGAAATATCTCCCAAAACCTGCCCTCTGCAAAGTAGCACGAGCCGCCACGTCGACCTCCGCTCCACTGACACCGGGAGCCACGCGGCTGACGGCGGCGAGCTGCGCGCCCAGCACCGCATCATACACGGCGCGCTCCTCCGCTGACGGCCGGCCCAGGTGCACAGTACGGGTCATGTCCGAGCAGTAGCCGTCGAGGAGGACGCCGAAGTCGAGCGTCACGAACCCGCGCCGGGGCAGACGAGCAGAGGTGGCGACACCGTGCGGAAGCGCACTGCGCGGACCGGCGGCGACGATCGTCTCAAAGCTCATGGCGGTGGCCCCAGAACGCCGGGCGGCCGATTCGACGGCAAGGGCGACCTCGGCTTCGGTCACGCCGGGGACGATGTAATCGAACAGAGTGTCGAAGATCCGGCACCCAAGCTCGGCAGCCAGACGTATCCGGGCGATCTCGCCGGCGTCCTTCTGCTCGCGCAACTTTGGGACGATGGCGGGAGCCGGCCGGAAGAACGAGCGTCGCAAGGGCAGGCTCACGGCCTTGCGCATGCGGTCGAGGGCGCTGACGGTGGTGTGGTCGGGATCGAAGCCGCAGCGCTTGACGCCGATCTTCTCGAGGTGAGCACACGCCTCCAGCAGAGCGGGGCGTTTCGGGATGACAACACGGGTCCCTCTGCTCTCGGCGCGCGCCTGTGTGGTGTAGCGGCCATCCGTAAACAGAACCGATCTCTGCTGCGCGAGGACGAGAACGGCGGAGGATCCGGTGAAGCCGGAGAGATAGCGGATGTCGGGCGAATGGGTCAAGAGCAGGGCTTCCACCCCCGCCAGCTCCGCCGCAGCAAATGCCCTTCTCCTTCTCACCGTGTGAGCCATGCCGTCCAGTTTACTGAAGTGCCGAGCGCTTCCCCCCCGGTATCAACAAGGAAGCGTGCAACGCGAAAAGCGGCGAAGCGGCCCCGACGTTTGGGTGTCTCGCTGGCGAGAAGTCAGAGCAGATGGCGAGAGCAGGTACCGGAAAGCCATCGTCGGTACAACCGATGCACTCGCCAACGAAGCATCCGCCCTCAAAGCAGCTCAAGCGTTGCGCATGGATGCAAACCAACAAACCCAGCAGGAAGAAAGCGGGCCCAAGACGGTTTCCGCACTGGTGGCGCACTACCGGCTGAAAGAATTGGCCGGCGCGCGCAACGGACGGAAGTCGTTCTCTACACGGTCGGCGTACCAGTGTTACCTGGGAAACTGGATTCTTCCGCGTTGGGGAGAGTCGCGGTTAGATCAGGTCAAGCCGGTTGCTGTAGAGGGGTGGCTCGGCGGTATCAAACGGGCGAGAGGGACAAAGGCGAAGATCAGGAACCTGATGAGTGCGCTTTTCACACATGCGATGCGGTACGAGTGGATCGACCGCAACCCGATCCGGCTGGTGCGCCAGAGTGCGAAGCGTGAGCGCATCCCAGATGTTCTGGAGCTGTGGGAGGTTCAACTCCTCCTGAGCAAGCTGGAAACGCGCGAGCGCACCTTGGCTTTGCTTGACGCCGGCACGGGTCTCCGCGTCAGCGAGCTCCTGGCGCTGCGGTGACGAGACGTTGATTTCGAGAACTTGGAAATCAGTGTGACTCGTTCCATCTGGCATCAGGTAGTCGGCGACCGTAAGACAGAGGCATCGGCAAGGCCGGTCCCGCTGGACACCTACATGGCCGAGGACCTGCAGCGTTGGCGTCGCCAGAGTGATTTTGCCGGTTTGGACGACTATATCTTCGCGAGTGAGACCCCGCGGGGCGCGCAGCCCTACTGGCCGGACAATCTCATCAAGCGCTACATCCGGCCGGTCGCGCGCAGGGCGGGCATCTACAAGAACATCGGCTGGCACACCTTCCGTCACTCCTTCGGTACGTTGCTAAAGGCGAACGGAGAGGACGTCAAGACCGTTCAGGAGCTCTTACGACACGCGAACAGCAGGATCACGCTGGACGTCTACACCCGGGCAGTGAACTCGCAAAAGCGGGCCGCACAGAGCAAGGTTGTGAGCATGATGGTGGCAGACGTGGGTCAGAACAGAGATGTTTCATACCCGCAAACCAGCGCTTAGCGAGTTTATTGGACCTTTATCGGACCCGGATCGGGGTGTCACTTTAGATCCCATATC
>CAXUIB010000186.1:0-4641 GCA_964250945.1 uncultured Acidobacteriaceae bacterium | reverse complement strand
CGAAGCCCGCGGTAACAAGCCCCACCCCGAACTCAACCCCGCCGAAGGCGTCGCCCTCGGCGCCGCCGTCCAGGCCCAGATCCTCTCGGGCGCCAGCCCAACCAACCCCAGCGCCACCGACGACCTCCTCCTCCTCGACGTCACCCCCCTCTCCCTCGGCATCGAAGCCCTCGGCGGCGTGGTCGCCAAAATCATCGACCGCAACTCCACCATCCCCGCCTCAGCCACCGAGCACTTCACCACCGGCGTCGACGGCCAGACCAACGTCGCCATCCACGTCGTCCAGGGCGAGCGCGAAATCGCCCGCGACAACCGCTCCCTCGCCCGCTTCGACCTTAAAGGCATCCCGCCCATGGTCGCCGGCCTCCCCCGCATCGAAGTCAAATTCCTCATCGACGCCAACGGCATCCTCAAAGTCTCCGCCCGCGAACAAAGAAGCGGCCAGGTCGCCGAAATCGACGTCAAACCCACCTACGGCCTCACCGACGAACAGGTCGAAACCATGATCCTCTCCTCCTTCGACAACGCCGAACAGGACATCCGCGAGCGACAGGTCATCGAAGCCAAAAACGAAGGTGAAACCATCCTCGCCGCCGTCCAAAAAGGCAAGCTGAACCCAGCCTGGCAAGATCTCTCGAGCGACGAAATCCTGCTCATAGAACAGTGCATGAAGGAGCTCGAAGCCTCCCTCCGCGGCGGCAACCACACCGTCATCCGGCAGGCCATCGACCGCCTGGACAAGTCCACCCGCCGCTTCGCCGAACTCATGATGGACTCCGCCGTCACCGGAGCCATGAAGGGCCAGACCATGGCCTCGGCAGGCGAATCCATGGGTCAGAATCTGGGTGCCTCGCCTTCCGCTCCTCACGCCTTCGCCCCCGCGGAAGTACACGCGACGGACCCCCTTGCAAAGCTCGAACAAGCGCCCGATGCTCCCGGGAAATCGCCCAGAGACGAGCGCCTCTAAAGCAAGCATTCATCAACCGGCGCACGCAATCAACTTGGTGCGTCCCTGAAAGGTAAGGCACTCATGGACTCCAAGCTCTTCTTCATAGCAGGCATAACCGGCCGGGTAGGCGGGGCGGCTGCGCGCCGGCTCCTCGCCCAGGGACACAAACTCCGCACCATCGCCCGCGACCCCGCCAAGGCCGCCGAGTGGGCAAAGCAGGGCGTCGACGTCCAGCGGGGCGACTGGACCGACTCCGCCACACTCGCCGCAGCCCTCGCCGGTGTCGACGGAGCCTATGTCATGATGCCCCCCATCCTCGCACCCTCCCCCGACTACGCAGAGGCCAGGGCTGTCGTCGCCAGCCTGAAAGAGGCTCTCGCACAGTCCACGCCCACGCGTCTCGTCGCCCTCTCCTCCTTCGGTTCCGAGCAATCGAGCGGCCTTGGCCTGATCACCAGCACCTACCTGATGGAGCAGGGGCTCGCCGGCCTGGACGTCCCTGTCGCCTTCATCCGCGCCGGCGGCTTCTTGGACAACTATGTGCCCAGCCTGCAGTCCGCCGCGGCTACCGGCGCCTTCTTCTGCTTCATGCAGCCCACAGATCGGCCCTTCTTCTCCGTCGCAACACCGGACATCGGAGCAGAAGTTGCCACGCTCCTCACCGGCCCGGCCTGGAGCGGAACCAGGATCATCGAACTGGGCTCCCTCATCAGCGCGGACGAGTTGGCCGCCGGCATGAGCAGAGCGCTCGGCCGCGAGGTCCACGCCCAGGCCGTCCCCCGCGAACGCTGGAGCGCCACCCTGGAGTCCTTCGGCTTCCCCGCCGGAGCAACCGGAGCGTATGAAGAGATGATGGACTCCGTCAACTCCGGCTGGATCCACGCCGGCGTCCCCGGCACCGAGCCCGTCCCCGCAACCCTTACCCCGGCAGAGTTCTACCGCGAGGCCGCTAGGTCCTGACCATGCCTGCGCCCCCGCCCTTGCAGATCTGGGCCGGGGGCGCGCACTCAGTAGAATCAAACCCATCATGTCCGAAAAAAGCATAGGCAACATCCACATCGTCGACCTCACCCGGCCCGCCGCCGAAGGCATGGTTCGCGTCACCTTTCAACCCGAAGGCCGCACCGTCGAGTTCCCCTTCGACGCCCTCCCCTACGACGGCCACGGCCTCCCCATGTCCTTTCTCGACGTCGCCGAAAACTTCGGCATCTTTCTCGACCACGCCTGCGGCGGCGTCTGCGCCTGCACCACCTGCCACCTCTGGGTCAGAGAAGGCGCCACCGGCATCTCCGAACCCGAAGATCTCGAACTCGACCGCATGGAAACCGCCGCCGACATCCAGCTCAACTCGCGCCTCGGATGCCAGGCCGTTATCGAGCGCCCCGGCACCTACATCGTCGAAATCCCCAAGTGGAACCGCAACTACGTCCAGGAAGGCAAGCCCGCCCACGGCCCCGGCGCCTGACCCGAACGAACCCACCAAGGAGACCCCACATGCCCCGCGAAATCGATTGGACCGACACCGAAGAGATCGGCATCCAGCTCCAGGAAAAATACCCCGACCTCGACCCCTACACCGTCCGCTTCACCGACCTCCACCGCTACGTGACCGAGATCCCCGGGTTCATCGGCAACCCGGCCAAATCTACCGAAAGCCTCCTCGAAGCCATCCAGACCGCCTGGCACGAAGAGTTCGAAGACGCCAAGTAAACCAGAATATTTCGCCGTCGCCCTTGCCCTTCTTGGTTGTCATTCCCGAAGGGAATCTGCTTTTGCCTTCGCCCCGCATCCAACACCACCATGGAATCCAGACAACTAGGCAGATCAGGCATTATGGTCCCGGAGCTCTGCTTCGGCACCGGCACCTTTGGCGCAGGCAGCGAGTTCTTCAAGGCCTGGGGACAAACCTCCGTCGACGAAGCCCGCAAACTCATCGACATCTGCATGGAAGCCGGCGTCAACTTCTTCGACACCGCCGACGTCTACTCCTCGGGCAGAAGCGAGTCCATGCTCGGCCGCGCCATCGCCCACCTCAACCGCGAAGACGTCCTCCTCTCCACCAAAGCCACCTTCCGCTTCGGCCCCGGCCCGAATAACCTCGGCTCCTCCCGCTACCACCTCATCCAGTCCATCGAGGGCTCGCTCAAGCGCCTCAACACCGACTACATCGACATCTACCACCTCCACGCCTTCGACGCCCTCACCCCCGTCGAGGAGACCCTCCAAACCCTCAACCATCTCGTCCTCGCCGGCAAAGTCCGCTACATCGCCTGCTCCAACTTCTCCGGCTGGCACCTCATGAAATCCCTCTCCGTCTCCGAGCGCTTCGGCTGGGCCCGCTACGTCGGCCACCAGGTCTACTACTCGCTCATCGGCCGCGACTACGAGTGGGAGCTCATGCCTCTCGCCCAAGACCAGGGCGTCGGCGCCCTCGTCTGGAGCCCCCTCGGCTGGGGCCGGCTCACCGGCAAGATCCGCCGCGGCCAGCCCCGCCCCGCAAACTACCGCCTCCAAAGCAAAGCCGTCGCCGACGCAGGCCCCCGCCCCGACGACGAGTACCTCTACAAGGTCGTCGACGCCCTCGACCAGGTCGCCGCCGAAACCGGCAAGACCGTCCCCCAGATCGCCCTTAACTGGGTCCTCCACCGCCCCACCGTCTCGACCGTCATCATCGGCGCCCGGGACGAAGACCAACTCCGCGCCAACCTCGGCTCCACCGGATGGCGCCTTAACCGCGACCAGATCGCCAAGCTCGACCAAGCCAGCGCGACTCCCCTGGCCTACCCCTACTGGCACCAAGTCCAGTTCAAGGACCGCAACCCCTTCCCGGTTCCGCAAGGCTAGTGAGAGGCGTTTGGAAATGACGCTTGCTATAATCCTTTCAGCTTGGAGTGCTGATCGGATTTCGGTGCGCAGGGTTGTATATCCCTCCAGGCTAACCCTAAAGAGGCTTGCTGACCTCGTTGCCTATGCCACCTTCCTGAGGTTCGAGCGTGGCGACAACCGTTACTACAAGGTGATCGAGAACTGCTTTGACGCAGAGGGCGGAGTCGTCCATGGCCTCTACTCCCGATAGTTGAGGCGTCTGCACTCCTCCGCGCCCCCGCTTCCGTGATACTGGTAGTCCTATGCCCCTCGACTTCCTAGGCACCCTCACCCGCACGGACATGTGCGGCGACCTCCGCCCCTCCGACGCCGGCCAGACCGTCACCCTCATGGGCTGGGTCAATCGACGCCGCGACCACGGCGACCTCATCTTCCTCGACCTCCGCGACCGCTCCGGCATCACCCAGATCGTCCTCGATAAATCCTCCGCGCCCGCCGCGCACCAGAAGGCCGAAGCCGCCCGCCCCGAGTTCGTCGTCGCCGTCAGCGGCACCGTCCGCCGCCGCTCCCCCGGGCTCGAAAACCCCAACATGCCCACCGGCGAAATCGAAGTCCTCGCCACGGACCTCCTCCTGCTCAACGACGCCCGCACCCCGCCCTTCTCGCCCGCCGAAGACGCTATCAGCAACGAAGAGGTCCGCCTCAAATACCGCTACCTCGACCTCCGCCGCGCCGAGATGCAGTCGAACCTCGCCCTCCGCTCCCGCGTCAGCATGGCCATCCGCAACTACCTCGTCGGCGAAGGCTTCCTCGAAATCGAAACCCCCTTCATGACCCGTTCCACACCCGAAGGCGCCCGCGACTAC
>CAXUIB010000185.1:0-4644 GCA_964250945.1 uncultured Acidobacteriaceae bacterium | reverse complement strand
GACCAACCCTTTGCCAAGCAGGCCGCCCTGCGCGCAGGGGCTGCCTTGGCCGCCGGCAGAAAGGCCGGGATGCTCGTGGTGTTCACCAAGGTCATGTTCCGTCCGGGATACATCGACATCTCGCCGCGAAATAAATACTTCAGCAAGGTAAAGGCGACCAACGAGCTTCCGCCCGCCGACAGTCGCCTCATCCCATCGTTTCAACCCCTCCCCAACGAGGTCCTGATCAATAAGGATCGGTTCAACGCCTTCTACGGTGACGATCTCACGATCCTGCTAAGATCGCAGAGCATAACCTCCCTGGTGTTGGCAGGAGTCGCCACAAGCGGCGTTGTTCTCTCCACCTTGTGCGCGGCGGCAGATAACGACTACAGCATGATCATTCTTTCCGACGCCTGTGCCGACCCAAACACAGGCTTGAACAACGATCTAATGGCCAATCTGTTCCCACTTTCGGCCACCGTCCAAACCGTCGACGCATGGACCGCGAGCCTGAAACCCTAGACTAACCAACACACACACCCAAAAGCAGGCCTCAGGTGTACACCGTTCCGATAGGCCCAGTGATCCAGCGCCTTGCTCGTGCCAAGCCGCGGCCGAACGCCTCGTCGACGACCACAAAGCGGATCCTGGTCGACATGCGCGCGCCGAGGAACTGCTTCGACCTGTTCGTTCCGTTCCTGCCATCCAGGCCAACGGCCATGAGACCTGTGCTTCGCTATACACCTACAGCGAAAGAAGGGTCCGCATGCGAGATCTGCTCAAACGACCAACAGAGGAGCAGTTCCGAGCCGCGCTTGAGCAAGACTGGAAGACTCGCCCGGAGCACCCGAACTACAACGCTATGCTGCAGATGTGGAGGTCTCAGCGTTGATCGCCTCAAGGCGTCTTTGAGCGCTGGTGTAGCGCTGCTCTCGCTCAGTTGTTTCGCTTAGCCCAAGCTCGTCAAAGTACCCCTCGAGCAAGCGAACCATTTCAAGTGCTGCATCGTCCGCCCTCATCTTGGAGATATTCTCTTTCACGGCTGTGGCCATTGTGACCTCGATTCGCTCTACTCGCAGTGCTGCTGACTACCTCACCCGAGGTTACCTACAGGATGCAAAGACCGAATCTCCAAAATCCCGCCATCCCACTTGCAATGTAGGCGCGCTCTTTGATGGCCCAGTCAAATCATTGGGTCAGCTCATAGGATCAGCGGCCAGCGCCGGCGCCCACCGGACGTGCTTCAGGCGAGCGGCGGCGATCACGGCCGATCCCACAACAATGCTTCCGAGGGCGGCGATCTGCGCGTTGCTCAGGCCCCAGTAGAGCTTCGGGTTGATGCGGACGAACTCGACCAGAAATCGCCCAGCCCCACTCAGGACGAGGTAGATTCCGGTCAGCATGCCGACCGGCAGGAAGCGTCGACCGAGCCGCCACAGAATCCAAAACAGCAGGAGCGCGAACAAGAGCTCATACACCGGCGTCGGCTGCACCAGAGCGTCGGGAGGGTTGGGCGGAACCAGGGCGTCGGGCCGCATACGGACGCCCCAGGGCAGCGTGGTGTTGATGCCGTAGTCGCCGTCGCCGCTGGTCAGGCAGCCGAGCCGGCCGATGCCGTAGCCGATCGCCGCTGCCGGAGCCGCCAGGTCGAGCATGCGCCACGCCCCTAAGCGCTCGCCCAAAACTCCAGAGGCGCCTTCGACCGGGCTCTCGAAGCGCGCGTTCCGCCCCTGCCACATCAAGGTCGCCACGCCTGCCAGAAGCCCGCCGTACCAGGCAAACCCCGCTTGAAACCAGTGTAGAAAGCCAAGCACGACGCGCCCGGGATCGTGCCATCCAGGAAGGGCGATCTGCCGCATGGACGCCCGCAGCGCCGGGATGTCCTGCGCTTCGTGCCACAGCTTCGCCCCCACGATGCCCGCGATCACGACCAGAGCGACGACGCCGAGCGCGTCGCCGGCGACCGCGTTGCGAACGAAATTTCGGTGCAGCACCAAGGTCGCGACCACCGCGGCCAGCCACAGCAAAAGCCCAAACGTGCCCAGGTGGATCGGGCCGATATTGAAAAACGGAAACATGCGCCTGCCTTCCCTAAGAAGTATATCGGCGCTTCCCACGAAAACTTTAGTCGTTTACCCTGCCCCTATGCCCACCAGCGCACCCGTTTTCCCTCCGGCCACCGGCATGGAGGTCCTCCTTTCGACCAGTCAGATCGCCGCCCGTGTCGCCGAACTCGGCCGCGACATCACCTCCGACTACGCCGAAAAATCCGTCGTCCTCATCGGCGTCCTCAAAGGCGCCGCCATCTTCCTCTCCGATCTCGCTCGCGCCATCGAGATCGACGCCACCTTCGACTTCGTCGCCGTCTCCTCCTACGGCCGCGCCCGCGTCTCCTCCGGCGCCGTCAAGCTCATCAAGGACATCGACAACCCGATCGAGGGCAAGCACGTCATCCTGGTCGAAGACATCCTCGACACCGGCCTCACCATGAGCTACCTGCGCGGCCTCATGCTCCAGCACAAACCCGCCTCCCTCAAGATCGCCACCTGCCTCGACAAGCCCGACCGCCGCCTCGTCCCCATCGAGGCCGACTACGTCGCCTTCCGCATCCCCAACCACTTCGTCATCGGCTACGGCATGGACTACGCCGAGGTCTACCGAAACGTCCGCGACATCCGCCTGTTCCCGGACGAGGCCGCCGGGCACTAGTGTCATTCTCCAGCACGCATTGCTGATTGTCCCTAGCAAGAACAGCGTCCTGACCAGAACCTCGTGGTACTCTCCTCCCGTGACTACTCGGCATCAGGATCGCCTAGACGTGGCTAAGCAGATCGTCGAGCTCTTCCGTTGGGAACGCTTCACGTATCTCTTCGTCTCTCTGCTAACCGCCTTGATGGTTGTCTATGTTGGCTATCAGACTTTCATGAAAGGCGGCACGTCTCGTTCCGATCTGGTACTTCTTTTCGGATCTGGCGGAATAATCGCAATAAATGTCGGTCGATTGCTGACAATGTTCAACAAAGTCCTAGCGAATGTCTTCAAAGCAGATTCAGACCCGGTCGGAGGACAAAATGCCGATCGATCTTAACGAGCTTAAGCGCCAATCCAAGATCGCAGCCGTACTCACATTTGTTGCATCACTTGTCGTATTGGCCTCTTTGCTGTTCGGCTACTTACAAATCAATCGGGCAGAACGCAATCTCGCCAAGCTAGATAGCGATCGAAAAAATCTCGAAGAAGTGAATACGAACCTCGAGAAAGTAAACTCGGATTTGAAGAAAAAGCGCGATGCTCTGACGCAAGAGATCAATACTTTCATATCGACAAACACCAACCAACCCACACAACGGCCAGGGCCAACCGTATCCGGCCATCCCGTGTCGATATCGATTGATATCGCAGAAACACGAGATCGAGCGGAAGCCGAGAAGGCCGCCGAAGTGTTGCGGTCTAAAGGTTACGCAGTTACGGCGATTGACGTTAAGCGTTTGGGCGAGGCTACACACGATACGACAATAAGGTTTTTTCAGTACGACCGGAACACTGTCGCAATCGGAAAGGACCTTGTCGAGCTTCTTAGGGGAATCGGCTTTAAGGTACGACCCGAGTTCGACGCCGAATTCGTTGGAACGGCTCATCCACCTTCCCCCGGCACGTACGAGTTCTGGATCGGTATTAACCCCAGCTACACTCCTTCGCGAGGGATGCATCCCTAACCCGGTGAGAGTCGGGGTGCCGCTTCATGGGGGCGCCCCGCCACTAGTGGGTCCGGTAAGCTTTTCTACGCCGTAAGCCACAGCAGTGACCGCACCGCAACCCACCGCCACACTATTTCGGTAATCGCCGTTGGCGTATACTGCAACCTCGCGCGCTGATCGGCATCGACGCCCCAGATTGGGTTGTCTATGAGGCGTTAGACCTACGGCGACCCCGCGATCTTCAAAGAAGCAGCACTCCTCGTATGTCGGAGTCTCGGGACAGGAGATCCGCTCCAAGCTGTAACGACCTTCTCCCCCGCCTATTGGGCCGTATACGTCACCACAATATCCGTAACATCGAACCCGCTGCCACCAGGATTCTGCTGGCCAAATGCGATCGAACTGAACGAAGTCGGACCCTGATGCAGGGTGTAGTTCGCGACCGTCCCCGCAACGCCGATCCGCGCTGTAGCCGACGTCCCTGTAACGGTGAGGGTCACCTGGATGGCAAAGGGCTGATCGCGTGGGAAGGTGCAGCCCGTAGGTTGCAGGCCGCCATCCTGGACCTGGTTGTTGTCCGCGAAGAGCAGGGTCAGAAACGATGGATTCGTTCCCGCGTTCGAATTGAAGGCGATGTACGACTCAGTGCTCTTGGAACTCATAAACATCATCGCGGACAAAGTGAAGACGCCGACGCCGGTGGGAACATTGAGAAATACGCCACTAAACTGTGCCCCCGTCGTCGAGAGCGGGCCAATCTGCAACCAGTTGCCGCTGTGCGGAAATGTTGGAGCGATGACGAGGTTCGGCCCGTTGAATTTCGCTGTTCCCACGGCCTGTGCCAGTGAAGGCGGCTGATTTACGGCCGTGCTCTCAAAGTTCGATTGGAACAAGATGACCGGCGTTTTGGTGAAGACGATCCGCCCTCGCAGCGTGATGTTGTAACTAAGACTGAGAATCCATG
>CAXUIB010000184.1:0-4649 GCA_964250945.1 uncultured Acidobacteriaceae bacterium | reverse complement strand
CCCATCCACCGTCACCGGATAGTACAAACTGGACTCCCCTACATTCGAGTGATCGAGAAAATTCTTCGCCCGCGTCTTGAAGTTGTCCACATCCAGCAGCCAACCCCGAAAAGGCACCTGAACCCCAAACTGATGCTCCTCATCGCGCTCCCCACGCAGCGGCAGAAACGTCGTGTTCTGGCTCGCCGCATACTCGACCACTGGCCCCGAGGCAGTCACCAGCGGCGGCGGCTGATAGAACCGCCCATAAAACCCCCGCAGAACCCAATGCAGACGCGGCGCCTCCCCCGCCCCCCCCCCCCCCGGCGGGGGGGCATTGTCGCTAAAATCGCCCGTGAAGTGCGTCTGCCGCACCCCACCGATCAACGTCAGCCAAGGCGTCACCTTGAAATTGTCGGAGACAAACTCCTCGACCACACCGCCGCTCGTCGACGTGCGCAGCGCCGGCAAGTTCGGGCTGCTCGCATCGTTGAAGACCGCCCCAAACACATTGCTGTCGTGCTGACCAAAACCGTAAATCCCGGCCTGGAGCGTATTGCGCGCAATCTGCCCCGTCCCCGACGCCTGCAGCCCCCCATAGTTCGAGCTCCGGTCCGCCGACGTCGCCACCGGCATATCCACAAAACTCAGGCTCGGCTCGTAGCTCGCGCGATTGCGATGGTAAAACGGCGACACCTGCAGCAATGCTCGCGAGGAAAACGTATGCGCCCACGTAAAGTCCACCAGAGCGTCGCTCTCCCTCTGCCCATCCCGCAAGCCGCTCGAGTCGTACTGCATGTTGCCAAAGCTGTTCGGGTCCGGGTCGTACGGAATCTGAAAGAAGTCCTCCCGCACCTGCCCCACCCAACGCATCTGGTCCCGCGGCGTCCGATTCACGATCACCGACCCAAAGCCCCCATACCCATTCGCCGCATCGTGGTGAACCGCGGGCACCGGCGGCGCCAGCCCATAGTCGCTCCGGTTCCCACTCAGGCTCACATACCAGGCCGCGCGCTCACTGTGACTCCCAAAGCTCAACTGGTCGTCCGTCTGGAAGAAGTTCCCCGCCGTCAACACCAGCTCCGCATCGCCGTCGCGATCGAACCCCGTCTTCGGAACCACGTTGAAGACCCCATACGTCCGGTCTCCAACATCCGCCGTGTACGACCCGCGCTCAATCTCCATGTACCCGATATCCCGCGGACTGATCTGCGCGCCCAGGTTCGACGCAATATTCGTGTTCGGAATCTCCACACCGTCGATCTGCCACGACACCTGGTGCCCCCCGCGCATATGGAGCATGTCGTGCGTCACATACGCCCCCGGAACAAAGTCCGTAATACTTTGGAGCGAATTCGTCCGGTCCGCCCCCGGCGTCTCGCGGATGTCCGCTCTGCTCACCAGCGTCGTCGGCGTCACCGAGTCCACGTTCTCGGCACCCGTCTGCGCCGTTACCGTCACCGTCTGCTCCACCTCACGTGTGCTGATCTCAAGCTGCAGGTGAAGCACCGGCGACGTATTCGACCGCAGCGTCACGCCCTCCCGCAACGTCCGAAACCCCGTCTTCTCGACCGTGACCGTGTACTCGCCCAGCGGGAGCGCCGTGAAAGCGAATCCCCCGTTCTCGTCCGTCTCCGTCACACGCCCGAAGTCAGGTGAAAGTACGCCCTCGATCCGAACCCGCGCCCCATGCACAGGACGATGCTGAGGATCATGCACAATCCCCTGCATCTGACCGAAGATCGAGCCCAGAGCCGGCACAGTCGAAACCCCACACAACAGAACAAAACTCTGCAACAAACGTCGCATGGCAACAGACTCCCAGAACACACGGATACCCGGGACCAGGCGCTCCCAGCGGAAAAGAAAGGCCCGGAGACAGGCAGCCGTGAAAACCTTTGCTTATGTGAGAAACTCAGGTCCCGGAGCCGCCTGATACAAACTCAGAGTGGCAACACCGGACGCACAGCACCTAGAAGCTGCACCTCAAAATGCTGCACCTCAAAATGCTGCGCTTCAGACGCAAAGAAGGACCGCAAGCAAGCAGCTAAAGAAAAGCCGTCGGAGGTCCGCGCTTCGGCCGCGCTCGGTCCCGCGCTCCCCGCCAAAAGCGCTCCGTCCCCGCCGCTCTTACGCCACAAAGCCCCAGCGGCGCAGCTTCCGTCGCGTTCAGCTCATAAGCAAAACACCCCAGGTGTGTCCTGGGGAGCACACGCGCAGCAAACGGACATCGGTCCGCCGGCGCGCGCATCGCAACCGTCGTCCCCAAAACCGTCTCGTCCCCGGAATCGGCGGCGCCCTCCGCCTGTGTCATCAGGCAGTGATGCGCTCCACCCCTCCGGCAGCAGGCCGGCACCGCCACAGCACGCCTCTGTCCCAAAAGCAGGAGAGGCGCCACCACCGGCAGGCCGATCAGCAAAAGCAGAAGGCTGGGAAGGAGTCTCCGCACATCCACGATAAAACAGCAGATCTTCCGATCGCGCAAGTCCGCCTCACCCTAAACCCGCATCTTCACACCCTGGCATCCCCGGCAAAGAAGCTCAGGTCTTGTACAAACCGTCCAGGAGCCGCTTGCTTATGCCATAGCACTCGCACGCAGTGTTCACCAGCTCCGCACGATCCAGAATATGTACTCTTCCACGGCTATACTCAATCAATCCCGCGCGCTGGAAGCTCCCTGCCGTCAAAGTCACCGACGATCGTCGCGTCCCCAGCATCTCGCCCATAAACTCCTGCGTCAGAAGGAACGAATCCGTCCCCAGCCGGTCCTGCACCATCAAAAGCCAGCGCGCCAGCCGCTCCTCCACATCGTGAAGACGATTGCACGCGGCCAGCTGCGACAACTGAAGCATCGAGAACTGTACCTGCTGCAGCGCAAGTTGCCTCACTGTCGTATCGCGCTCAAACTCAGCCCCGAACTGACCGAAGTTCATGCGCAGCGCGCTCCCGGCGATCTGCATAAAGCAGTGCGTTGCGCCCATCGCCGGCCCCAGGAGATGACTGCTCTCCGGAAATCCCTCCCGGCCGACCAAACCTACCTCGACGATGGCTCCATCCTCCATGGAAGTCACCAGCGATGCCATCCCGGATGTCATAAAATGAACGTAGCGCGGCCTTTCGCCGGGCTTGTAAAGGTCTGTACCCACCGGTAAAAGAACTACTTCCAGCCGAGCGAGAAAAGAGGCTCGAAGCTCTGGAGAAACTGCATCCAGAAAGCGATTCGACTGCTCGGGAGCAGGAGCCTGCGAACCGGAAGTTCGAATTGGCAAAAGTGACGGTCCATTCATGGCGAATGTATCCCTTCTGACGGAAAAACTCGCAAGGGATATCCGCTTAGGAACAAGGGAAGAAATTGCGGGAGGAGCAAGAGCTTTCGCTCGGCTCCTACCCTCCACTATAGGCCTAAATCAACGCTTGCATCTGTTGAATGCTGTCTATCCTCGGAGCGAGTGGCCACCTCATCCGCCGCCCCCATGTTTCTAGGACTTTTCTTAACTAGGCTGCTTGTGTCGCTTGTACGCGGTTGACGCGGTCCGCCTGCGGTCCCTTATCGCCTTGAATGACGTCGAACTCGACTGGCTCGCCCTCTTTCAAAGATCGGTACCCATCAGTCAGAATCGCAGAGTAGTGACAAAACACATCAGGTCCACCATCCCGCCCCAGGAAACCATACCCCTTGGCGTTGTTGAACCACTTTACCGAACCGGAATACTGTGCCATAAGTCCTCCAATAGCATCAGCATCCGCCTTCCGCATCCGATGGTCTGTTCGCTGGAGCACCCAAGTACCTAAACTTTGGTAACCTTTTCGGCGTTTTGGACACCGCAAACATCCCACACCCTCGGTTCCATACAGAACAAACCTCACAAGAGCCGTCCTCAGCCGAAAGCCTCCCGCAGACCTCCACCACCCTCAAAATCATCGCACCTTGCTGATCCAGAACCCAAACAGCATAAGAATTAACGCTGCCACCGCAAAGGTAGCTTTCTGCCGGGCCAGATACTGGCCGCGTCCGCTCGTCATCTTCGGTACCAACGCCGGCCCCAGTGCTATGCCCGATACAAATCCGCCCAAATGCGCCATATTGTCGATCCGAATCAGCGGAAGGAGCACCGTCCCCAGGCCGATCAAAAGATTCAGCCCGGCAAACTGAAGCACCGATCGCCGAAGCCGCATCCGCTCCACACCCGCAATCGGCAGCTCCGCATTCGACAACAAAACAATCAAAATCCCGGCAATCCCAAACACCGCGCCCGACGCTCCCGCACCCACGGAAAACAGTCCGCTGGGGTCGTGCCGAAAGATCGCGTTCCCCAGACTCACGGCCAGCGACAGGAGATTGCCCGCAATCCCGGTAAGAAGATAAACCGCAAACAAACCCCACCTCCCCAGCAGCGGCTCTCCCAACAGACCAAGGTTGTACAAACACCACATGTTGGTCGCTATATGGACAACTCCCACATGAACAAACGTGGCCAACAGCAGGCGATACCACTGCCCATGAAACAGGATCAGCTCCGGATCCATCGCTCCAAAGTGGACCAACTGCCGCGGCGTCGGGGATGTCGGCGAAACGCCGAGAACAATCATCAGCAGAAACATCGCAACGTTGATGCCGATCAAAATCGAAGCTGCCGTCGGAGCTCGTCGACGCGGTCGCACATACACCC
>CAXUIB010000183.1:0-4709 GCA_964250945.1 uncultured Acidobacteriaceae bacterium | reverse complement strand
GTTTGGGCGGGAGATTCTGAGGTGGTACGGATCTCTGCTCTGAAGAATTTGGGACAGAGGCTGGGGATGAGAGGCGGAGGCGTGGGGTTTGACGGAGCGAAACCTGCGGTACTTTCGTACTGGGATCGTGCATGGGGGTAATTGACACTCTGTTCCCCCGCTCATAGTCTCGGAGGTGACGATGCAAACTTATCCTTATGTCTGGAATTACTTGCCGCTGGTGTTGCAGATCATAGCGGCGTTGGGGCTGGCCGGCTTTATGGTCGGAGCGTCGTTTTTGATTGGCAAGCACAAGAACTCGCGGACCAAGGCGGGGGCGTACGAGTGCGGGATGGACCCGGTGGGGGACGCGCGCGGGCGATTTTCGGTGCGCTTCTATATGGTGGCGATGCTGTTTATCTTGTTCGACGTGGAGGCGGTGTTTACCCTGCCGTGGGCGGTGATCTTCAGGCGTTTGCCGGGGCTCACGGGGTCGCGGATGTTTGGGTTTTGGGAGATGCTGGTGTATTTGGGGTTTGTGGCGGTGGGTCTGTTTTATGTGTGGAAGAAGGGCGTTCTGAACTGGGCGAGCGACAAGGGAGATCTGTGATTGCGATGACGCCGGGCTTGTTTGGGAAGGGAGCTGTGTTTCAGGCGCATGGGGAGAATGCGGCGGTGCGGGCAGTCGGGGAGATGCTGACGGACGCGAAGTTCGATCGCGGCGAGCTGACGTTGACGGTGGCGCCTGGGAGCATTGTGGCGGCGGCGCGGGCGGTGCAGGCGGCGGGGTACAACTTCCTTGAGGATGTGACAGCGGTGGACTGGCTGCCGACCGAGCCGCGGTTTCAGATTACGTACCATATACTGTCGCACGGTTTGAAGCAGCGGGTGCGTCTGGTGGCGCGGGTGGATGGCGGCGATCCGGCGATCGATTCGATCACTGGGGTGTGGCCTTCGGCGAACTTTTACGAGCGCGAGATCTTTGACCTGTTCGGCGTTTTCTTTCGTGGGCACCCCCGTTTGACGCGGATCATGATGCCGATCGATTGGGAGGGCCACCCGTTGCGCAAGGACTACCCCGTGGAGGGATATCGCTGATGTCTACGTTTGCACCGCCGCCTGGCACTGAGTTGATTCCGGATGTGGAGGATGTCCTGGACGCGTCACAGGGCAAGGAGAATGGCTCCGATCCGGTTTCCGATCAGACGATGGTCTTGAACATGGGTCCGCAGCACCCGTCGACGCACGGCGTGTTGCGCCTGGTGCTGGAGATTGACGGCGAGGTGGTGGTCTCGTGCGCTCCGGATATTGGGTATCTGCACACGGGCATCGAGAAGACGTGCGAGGCGAAGTTTTACCAGCAGGTGGTGCCGCTGACCGACCGGATCGACTACCTGTCGCCGATGTCGAACAACCTGTGCTACTGCCTGGCGGTTGAGAAGCTTTTGGCGCTTGAGATTCCGGAGCGGGCGCAGTGGATGCGGGTGTTGCTGAATGAGCTGACGCGGATTTCGTCCCACCTGGTGTGGCTGGCGACGCATGCGCTCGACCTGGGCGCCCTGACGATGTTTTTGTACTGCTGGAGGGAGCGCGAGGATATCTCGCGGATCTATGAGAATGTTTCGGGCCAGAGGATGATGAGTTCGTACTTCCGGATCGGTGGCCTGGCGCTCGAGCCGCCGCTTGATTTCTACCGGATGGTGCAGGAATTCCTGAATAAGATGCCGGGGCGGATCGATGAGTACGAGAACATGCTCACGGGCAATCCGATCTGGATGGGACGGCTAAAGGAGGTGGGGTACTTGTCGGCGGCGGATGCGATTGGTCTGGGGGTGACGGGGCCGCCGCTCCGGGCGTCGGGGGTGAATTGGGATCTGCGGCGAGACATGCCGTACTCAAGCTACGAGAAGTTTCAGTTCAAGGTCCCTGTGTCGGACCGCGGGGATGTGTGGGCGCGGTATACGGTGCGGATGGAGGAGATGCGGGAGTCGGTGAAGATCTGTCAGCAGGCGCTGGACGGGATGCCGACGGGGCAGATTGTGGCGGATGCTCCGAAGATCGTCCTGCCGTCGCGCGAAGAGATGAAGACGCAGATGGAGTCGATGATCCATCACTTCAAGATTGTGACGGAGGGGTTTGCGGTGCCGGCGGGCGAGGTGTTTCAGGCCATCGAGAGCCCGCGGGGCGAGATGGGGTACTACGTGGTGTCGGATGGGACGGCGAAGCCTTACCGAGTGCATATGCGGAATCCGAGTTACGCGACGCTGCAGGCGCTTGAGACGATGTGCAAGGGGCGGCAGCTGGCGGATGTGGTGGCGGTGATTGGGAGTATTGATATTGTGCTGGGGGAGATTGATCGGTAGGGAGAGGTGTCATTGACAGACGAAATATCGGAAAAGATGTCGCTGCGCATCTGAGCGAGGAGGTCAAGCAAAGGATTTCGCGAGCGAACGCAGAAGCTGAGGAGAAAGTTTCAGTATTCCTTTTTACACAACGCCTGGAGAGGGCAGCCAGTGGCTTTTCTGTTCAGGTACGACGTGAAGGCTCACTCGTTATCGAGCGGCATTCAGAGAGAATCGTTACGTTTCGCTTTCTCGGCGAGCAAACGCTCAATGTCGACATTAGCCCCAATGAGGTTTCTTTGCGACCCGCTCAAAGCAATCTAATGTCACTGAAACTCTTTAGAGTCCGATCGGTAGATGGAACACGAACCTACAGGTTCTTCAACCCCAATCCGACGGTCAGAACGCCCGAGCTTGCTGAAGATGAAGTCGTCAAAGGTATCGTTCGGATGGCTATAGGCGAGCCGTTTAGCGAGTGAGTCACGCGTGCTGTTATCCACATCACTTCATCGTGAGCTTTGGACGTCGTGGGCTTCCCTTTTGCGGTCGTATACGGGGGCGCATGGGTTGAACTCTGTGCATCATGCGGTAGTGGAGGTGGGGCCGGAGGAGATTTTGGTGCGAGTGGGGAGCCGGTGGATCTTGTTTACGCACACGGCGATGCGAACGAGTGACGAGGGGGTCCAAACCTTTGCGTTGAAGGAGGACGGGACGGTCTGGCTGGGCGGTAGTATGGAGGAGATGGACATGGCTGCCGAGCGGCTGGCGCGGGAGTTGATGTTTCCGTGAGAGAGGTTCGGTCGGGAAGTTCGGGCAAGAAGTTCGATCTGGGTTCGCTCTGGTTCGCTCTAACGGCGGGAGGTTGTCGCGATGAACAATACGCAGCTTTACCTCAGTATTGGAGTGCCGAGCTTTGTGGCGTTGCTTTCCTGGGTGACGGTGATCCTGGCGTGGTTGTCGAATCGGTCGGACCTCAATCGGCTGAGCGACAAGGTGGATCGATTGGGCGAGTCGCTCAACGGGAAGATCGATAGTCAGGGCGAGTCGCTCAACGGAAAGATCGATAGTCAGGGCGAGTCGCTGAAGGGAAAGATCGATGGTCAGGGCGAGTTGCTGCGGGCGGAGATGATTGCCTTTCGGCGAGAGGTTCATGCCGACCTGATCCTTCTCCATGAGCGGGTCGTGAAAGTGGAAGCGCGACAAAATTCGTAAACAGGTTTGAAGGTTAGGGATACACCATGAGCACAGTTGCCAATACGATTTTTTCCCCTGAGCTGGCGGCGCGGTTTGACCACCTGGTGACGATTTATCCGCTCAAACGGTCGGCTCTGGTGCCGATGCTTTTGTATGCGCAGGATGAGGTGGGGTATGTGTCGGATGCGGTGGTGCGGGAGGTGGCGGAGCGGATCGGGATCTATGAGCTCGATGTGCGCAACGTGTTGAGTTACTACTCGATGCTCAGGACCGAGCCGGCGGGGAAGTATAACGTGCAGGTGTGCACGAATATCAGCTGCATGCTGCGGGGCGGGTACGAGATTTTGGATCACTGCCGGGCGAAGCTGGGGATCGGGCACAAGCAAGTGACACGGGACGGGCTGTTTTCGCTGGAGGAGGTGGAGTGCATTGGGGCGTGCTGCTGGGCTCCGGCGATCCAGATCAACTATGAGTTTTACGACGACCTGACGCCGGCGAAGGTGGACGCGATTTTGGCCGAGTATCGGGCGGGCGTGGGAAAGGATGGGAAGTAAGCGATGCCGACCGATGTGTCTCATCCGGAGGAAGTGATTGTCTTGAAGCGGCGGTTTGGCCAGGGTGCGGCCGAGATCGACCGGTACCTGGAGCTGGACGGCTACAAGGCTGTCCAGATGGCGCTCGAGCAGGGGCCGGAGAAGATGCCCGGGTGGATTATCGACACCATGAAGGCGTCCGGGCTGCGGGGGCGGGGCGGAGCTGGGTTTCCGACCGGGATGAAGTGGTCGTTTGTGCCGAAGCAGTCCGAGAAGCCGAAGTATGTGTTGGTGAACGGCGACGAGTCGGAGCCGGGGACGTGCAAGGACCACGTGATCTTTCTCCATGATCCTCATGCGGTGATTGAGGGGACGATGATTGCGGGTCTGGCGATCGGGGCGAAGGTGGGGTTTATCTACCTGCGCGGCGAGTACCGGTACCTCTTGAAGATCATGGAGAAGGCGGTTCGGGACGCGTATGCGAAGGGGTTCCTGGGCAAGAACATCTTTGGCCGGGAGGGTGTGGAATTCGATATTGTGACGCAGACGGGCGCGGGCGCGTACGAGGTGGGCGAGGAGTCGGCGTTGATGGAGTCGCTGGAGGGCAAGCGCGGGATTCCGCGGATCAAGCCTCCCTTCCCTGCTGTGGTGGGGCTGTATG
>CAXUIB010000182.1:0-4723 GCA_964250945.1 uncultured Acidobacteriaceae bacterium | reverse complement strand
AAAACGGCCATGAGGGCTGTGTTCTCGCTATACACCTACAGGAGAACCGCTCTAGGAAACTTGTGGCACGCCCGACCAGAGCCCCAGGTCCAGGCTGCCCGTCACAACCGTGAGTCTTCGCGAATCCGGGCAGAGCGCGACAGTCTGGTGTCTTTCCAGCAGAACCACCCAGCTTCCGGCACAGCATCGATCTAACGCCGTGCAGAGACGTTCGCGAACGTCCTCAGGGACGGTGTAGCATACCAACACCATCCCGAACTTCTGCTCTTCGATCAGCCGGAATGCAAGCTCCGCCCGCGCGCTGATCACCTCCGCCCCCGTCAACCGCAGCACCTGGTGCCGAGTCTCCAAGAGACCTGCGTCAAGGCCCACCAAAAGTATCTTCGCCATCTCCACCTCTTCCTCCTTGTCCATATTTTTCAACCAGTAGTCGGCGCCGACTGTACGGTAGCGCACACACGCCGGTCATTTTCCCCCGCTCCTCCCAAGCGTTCAGAGCGGCAAAAGTCGGTTCGCTCAAACCCTTGCCGATCGGATCGAGCGCGTCAGCAACCTCCGCGAAACCCTTACCCCCCAGCAACCTCCCAGGAGACCCCTCATGAGCATCGCAACCAAAGGCGGCGACGGCGGCGAGACTAGCCTCGCCGGCGGCATCCGCGTATCCAAAGCCGACCTCCGCGTCGAAACCTACGGCACCATCGACGAACTCAACACCGTCCTCGGCTTCGCCCGCAGCATCTGCCAAAATAAAGAGATCGCCGCCTGGACCGAGACCATTCAGCGCACCCTCTTCCGCCTCGGATCGGCTCTCGCCACGCCGCCTGAAAGCAAAACACTCCCTCCCGCCATCTCCCCCGAGGACATCGGCATGCTCACCGACCTCGTCCACCAGATCGAAGCCATCAAAGGCGTTCTCGCCGACTGGTCGCTCCCCGGCGCCCACACCGAATCCGCAGCTTATGAGGTCGCGCGCGCCGTCTGCCGCCGCGCCGAACGCGTCGTCGTCCGCTTTGTCGAGAACGGCGGCGCCCTCCAGCCCACCATCCTCCCCTACCTCAACCGTCTCTCCGACCTCCTCTGGCTCTTCGGCCGCCTCATCGAATGCAACGCGGGTGTCGACTCGCGCCTGCGCTCCGAAGACAAAGCCGGCCCCAAATGGTCGCGAGCCTGGTAGAGCAGATCTCCTGGAGGTGTAGATCGACAGCACAGGTCTCATGGCCGTTTTCCGCATCAAAACGGCACTCCCACACTCTGTCCGACTCACAGGGACAGGAGATCTGCTCGAGTGGCCGCCGACCCGCCGGTTCGACACCGCCCGCTCTATCCGCGTTCGTATCCACGAATCGTCTTCCACTCCGTAAACAACTCTCGTGCAGATAAAAAATCCCCCGATACCGACGTGCATCAGAATCGCATCAAGAGGGGGGTCATATGAATCTGCAAGGCAAAGTAGCCGTCATCACCGGTGCGGGTACAGGCATCGGTCAAGGAATCGCTCTCGCCATGGCAAAGGCCGGCGCCAGCATCGTCGTGGACTACGTCGGCCCCCCCGCGGGCGCCCAGAACACCACCCAACAAATCGAAAAGTTGAACGGCAAAGCCATCGCCGTGGAGGCAGACATCTCAAAACCCGACGACGTCAACGCCCTGGTCCAGAAGACATTGGCCGCCTTCGGCAAGCTCGATATCTTCGTCAACAACGCCGGCGTCGAGAAAAAATTCCCCATCGTGGACTTTCCACTCGAGGAGTGGCAAAAGATCATCGCCATCAATCTCACCGGTCCGTTTCTGTGCGCCCAGGCCGCCGCAAAACAGATGATCGCCCAAGGCAAGGGAGGGCGCATCATCAACATCTCGTCCGTCCATGAAGATCTGCCAATGCCTACCAACGCCCCTTACTGCGCCAGCAAGGGCGGCCTGCGTATGCTCATGCGCACCATGGCGGTGGAGCTTGCACCGCACAAAATCACGGTCAACAACATCGGGCCCGGAGCCATCTTCACGCCCATCGATAAAGATGTGGAAAGCGACCCAAAGCTGGACCAGGCGATCCTCGCCGAGATCCCGCTCGGACGCTGGGGACAGCCGGATGAGGTAGGAAACCTCGCCGTCTTTCTGGCCTCCGACATGGCCTCCTACCTCACGGGAAGCACCCATTTCATCGACGGCGGTATGTTGAGAAACGCAGGCAGTTTGTAGACGGAAACCCGCAATCCGAAGGCTATTGGATGTGCTAGGGTGGTGCCCTCGTCACTTCCATGCACATCCTCTAGCTTTCGAGTTCGTCGCTCTCGAATCACAGACGATCCTCGGCGGGTATCCAGCAATGGCGAGCGGCCAGGCGATGACAGCGAGCCGCCTCGGGTCTTCGGAAGCACGCAGATCGAGCTCTCGTGAACCATCATCCCCGGTTCTCATCATCGTGGTCCTCTTCCTCGGAACCGCCCGCGTCATCTTCTCCTTTGTTGTCATTCCCAGAGGGAATCTGCTGTTGTTCTTGCGGTTGTTTGTTCTTCACGCCATCCACTAGTCCAACATCGCATCGCCCGCACCAACCCTTACGTCTGCTCCGCCGGCCCGCTTCCGTTCAGATGTTCATGTTTCGCCCCAAATCGGCGGTACCGGCCAAGCAAAGATGCCGGACCGCGAGCTCGAAGAAAAACCAGGTTCCCTTCAAACCGCTTCTCGTCGACGATCGCTCCGCTTTCAAGCGCCGCAAGAACGGATCCTTCCGACTGCGGCAGACGAAATCTGCATTCCACCAAAGGGTCGACCACAAGCGATCGATCGATCGCCAGCAAAAGCTCCTGGAGCCCGGTGCGCTCGAGCGACGACACAGCAACCGCTTCACGATTGCCCAAAAGTTGGGCAAGCTCCTGCGGCGCAACCAGATCCGCTTTGTTCAAGACCTCGATCACGGGCTTCGACGCAACCTCAAGCTCTGCCAAAACCTTCTCCACCTGCGCCTTCTGCTCCTCACGCATAGCGCTCGAGCCGTCCTGCACATGAACGAGAACTTCGGCGCGCTCAACCTCTTCCAGTGTGGCGCGAAAACTCGAGACCAGCGTGTGCGGAAGATTTCGAATAAACCCGACCGTATCGGATAGGAGAATCTTGCG
This sequence comes from uncultured Acidobacteriaceae bacterium, assembly GCA_964250945.1. Taxonomy (GTDB): domain Bacteria; phylum Acidobacteriota; class Terriglobia; order Terriglobales; family Acidobacteriaceae; genus Edaphobacter. Next base: position 1,604 of record CAXUIB010000182.1, on the reverse strand, counting down.
CCGCGACGGCAGCTGCAGCTGTCGAAGCTTGGGGTCGAGCGTCGCAAACATCCGCGCCGATTCAAGCACGCCGGCCTCCGTCAACGCATTGAACAGCGTACTCTTCCCCGCATTGGTGTACCCGACAAGCGCAACCACCGGCACCGGAACCGCCTCGCGCCTCTGCCGCTGCTGATGTCGAATGCGCCGAACCGCCTCCAGCTGCGTCTTAATGTGGTCGATGCGCAGGTTGATCTTGCGCCGATCCGTCTCAAGCTGCGTCTCACCCGGACCACGCGTTCCAATGCCGCCGCCTAGCTGCGACATCGCTCGACCGCGTCCCGCCAGGCGCGGCAACTGGTATTCCAGCTGCGCCAGCTCCACCTGAAGCTGGCCTTCGCGAGTCCGGGCGTGCCGAGCGAAGATGTCCAGGATCAGCTGCGATCGATCGATCACATGGCAAGGAAGCAAAGCTTCAATGTTGCGCAACTGCGATGGGGAAAGATCGTGGTCAAACAGAACCAGCGACGCGTCTGTGCTCGCCACCGCCTCAACAATCTCTTCGAGCTTGCCCTGTCCGACCAGGCTCGAAGGATCGGGCCTCTGCCGACGCTGCACCAGAGTCGCCGCAATCGTCGCTCCCGCCGATCGAGCAAGCTCCTCAAACTCCGCGCGGCCAGCCTCGAAATCGAGCGCGGAGCCACCTCCGTCCCCCGAAATCTCCTCCTCCCCAGCCACAACCGCCGCCGCAGTCCGCGCCAGTCGAGCCGCCGCCGTCAGCTGCTTGCGCTTGCGGAGCTCGCCCGTAAACTCAACCACCACCACCACGGCAACTTCCCTCTGTGTCTGTGAGGTGCGCAGCTCACGAGCCAAAAGCGCCGCAGCCTGAGCCTCGCTCGCCTCCACAAGACTTCGACGAACCGTCTTTCCACGATTCCGGCGCCCCTGCGACGCCTCCGTCGTGGCGTCCGGCAAAGCCTCTGTGCCGGTCCGCAAAGCCTCTGTGCCGGTCCTCCGCGAAGCCTTTTTGCTGGTCAGCGAAGCCTCCTTGCTGGTCAAATCCATCTCAATTCAAAGCGATCTCAACTCAAATCCATCTCAATTCAAGCCGGCAATCGGCCGACTCTCGCCACGCTACGGACATCCATAACCCCGCGCCGTCGCCCTCACGCCACTGTCTCCGGCGACGCGTCAAACAGCCCCCGAAAACTCCTCCAGTACGCCCAAATCAAAAACACCTCCAGCAACGTCCCCAACAGCCCGGTCGCAACCCCGCTCGGCTCCAGAAGAAAATGAAACAAAAGAATATTCACCAGAATCGGTCCCAAAATCACCAGCGCCAAGGGAACATACCGCCCCACCAGGAGCAACAACCCGGCAATCACCTGCAACACCGACACAAACCGCATCCAACCGTGCGCCGCTAAAATCCCCGCCAGCGCCCCCGCATCGCCCGTCATCGGCGGCATCTTCAAGAAGTGCAGAAGACCATTCAAACCAAACACAAAGAACATCAACCCCAGCAAAATCCGCACCACCACGATCGCCTTGTTCATCACTCCCGCCTCCCCCCGAGAGTACCACCCGACTTGCATCGCCGTCGGTTGTCCGTTACCGTCAGGGCC
>CAXUIB010000181.1:0-4746 GCA_964250945.1 uncultured Acidobacteriaceae bacterium | reverse complement strand
TGGCTCCTGAGGTAGGACTCGAACCTACAACCCTTCGGTTAACAGCCGAATGCTCTGCCATTGAGCTACTCAGGAGTGTTTGGGAAGACGCGGGAGGCACACACGCTTCGCTCCCGTATTTATAGCAAATCAGGTGGGGCGGGTCAAAGCCCAAGTGCCGTCCCGAGCTCCGGGCAGCACGCGGTAAGCTAGTGCACGAGGATCTTCGATGCCAAGTACACCCCGCATCTCCCGCCTGTCCCGTGATCAGGTTCCAGAGGCCGCCGTCGCCATCTACGATCGTTATCTGCGCGATCGCGGAAACGTGCCCAACATGTTTCGCACCATGGCGCACCGGCCCGAGATCTTTGAGACAATCATCGACCACATGGAAGCTGTGCTCAATACGGGCACCTTGCCGAAGGCGCTCAAAGAACTCGTCATTGTCCGGACGTCGCAGCTCAATCGCACGCCGTACTGTCTTGCCTCGCACACCGCCATCTGTCGCAAGCTCGGATGGACGGACGCCCAGCTGGACGCCATGGCGAGTCCAGCCTCAGAGGCTGGCTTCACGGAGCGGGAGCTAGTCGCCATCCACCTCGCCGAAGTGATGACCCTCAACGCGCACGGTTACACCGCTGAAGACTTCGCACAGCTGCGCACCTTCTTCTCCGAAGGCGAGGTCGTCGAACTCATGGCCGCGATCGGGCTGTTCAACTACTTCAACCGCTTCAACGACCTGCTCGAGATGGAGCCGACCGCGCCCGCGACCCAGGACGAGCTGGCCCTGGCCGGCGTTACGGCGTAGCGCGCGATCAACCGACCGCCAAATCGAAGCGGCCTACGGATAGAGCAAAACGGCGATGTTGTACGAGGCAAACGGTCCAGCTTCAGTGGTCTCACACGCGCCGACAACTGCCTCATGATATTTGCCGGAATTCAGCCGATTTTTGAGCAGAGACGGTAGATCATCGAGACGCGACGCCGTGTAGCGCAGCACATACCAGGGCCGCCGTGCCCCCGCGTAGCCGGTCGGCATACTGCAGGTCTGGCGAGCGTCTCCCCGGAGCAGATCCGATCTCGGCGTGCCTTGCGCTACTTTGAGCCCCGACTCCGCCAACAACGTCGACACTGTCAGCTCCTGCTTGTCAAGCGACATCGTTTCCACGGTTGAGGCGAAGTCTTCGACCGCAAAGAACTGGCCGCCGCTGACGATGACTGCAATCCCAACCACGTTCACCATCGGATCGAGCAGGTTGGCGCGATGGCCGGGCGAGGCCATCCAGAGATCATGGATGATCACAGAGTCAGAAGCCTCGGCGACGTTCTCTGTAATCAGAGAAAATCGAAGCCCGGTTTTCGCGCCGCGTTGAGAAAGGTCCGGCTCCCCAGGAAAGCCGTGAGAGATGTCGGAGTGTCGCGCCATCTCAGCCGCATGGGCGGCGGCTGCAGCGGACAGCAAGGGGTCGCGTTCGAGCGGCGACAAGCCCCGCGCCGCACGATCCTGGTTGGCCTTCAGCAGCAGAAACTGCTCGGCAACCGTGGGGAGATTTGCTCCCCGCGTCACCGCCCAAGCGGACGACGCGAGGAGACACAGAGCAAGGACAACAAGGGAAACAAGAACTGGCTTACGCTGAGCCATGATTTTTCTTGACCTCGACAGATGTACAGCGGAGCACCTGGGAGAGGTTGCTCTTGCGCTATATATCGGCAGGTCGGGGAAAAAGTTGAGTACAACTTTCTGGTTCTCAGCTCCGGAGAGGTGGGAGAGACGGCGTCCGGAGAGGTCAGATCGACAGGACAGATAGGCCGGATCGGCCAGACATCGACTCATGTCAGCAGAACTCCTCTCAACAGTAGGGAACGGTCGCGCGCTCAAAGGGCGCTAAAGAACCATCACCAAAGCAGAGAGGGCCGGCTGGGATCTACCGAACGACGTACCAAAGACGAAGCAGACAGTGCTGAAATAGACGGCGTTAGCTGAGTTTGTGTTGCACGGCAGCCCACGTCCGCCGGATGCCTTCCTCGATCCCCACCCCATGCCGCCACCCCAGCGAATGAAGCCGCGTGACGTCCATCAACTTCCGCGGAGTTCCATCCGGTTTGCTCGGGTCAAAGACGATCTCCCCCCGAAACCCGAGAACGCGCGCCACGGTCGCGGCCAGGTCGGCAATCTGCATGTCTTCCCCGGTTCCGATGTTGATGAGTGGGGGAGCATCCTCGACCAGCAGCGAAGTGTACTTTGCGTCGTCGAGATTCAGCAGGTGCACGCACGCTCGGGCCAGATCGTCGGAGTAAAGCAGCTCCCGGCGCGGCGTCCCCGTGCCCCACACCGTGATCTCCGATGCTCCCGACCGAATCGCCTCCGCCGTCTTTCGCATCAATGCAGGCAGGACGTGGGAGGTCGCGAGGTCGAAGTTATCCTCCGGGCCATACAGATTGGTCGGCATCGCCGCCAGATACTTGGTCCCGTACTGCCGGTTGTAACTCCAGCACATCTCGATCCCGGCAATCTTCGCCAGAGCGTAAGGCCGGTTGGTGGGTTCAAGCGGCCCTGACAGCAGGCAAGACTCCGGCATCGGCTGCGGCGCAAACTTTGGGTAGATACAGGATGAACCAAGAAACAGCAGACGGTCCGTGCCGTTTCTCCGTGCAGCGTCAATCACGTTGTTCTGAATCAGGAGATTGTCGCGAATAAAATCCGCTGGGAAGTTGTTATTGGCGAGAATTCCGCCAACCTTCGCCGCGGCAAGAACAACATGCTCAGGGCGGGTCTCGGCGAAGAAACGATCGACGGTCGCCGGGTCGCGCAGGTCCAACTCCGCATGCGTGCGAGTCAGCAAACCTCCGTAGCCCAGGCGATTGAACTCACGCGAGATCGCGGACCCCACAAGACCGCGATGGCCCGCAATATAGATGCGCGCATCTCGACGCATATATGGCTCCGGCGCGCGCGTCGGCTCGTCCGCCGGCCGGCCCGCATCGGCCGCGCCTGCCCTCGATGACTCCGCCCGCGGATCGGCTTCCACAACCTTTGTCGATTCAGTGTTCACAGCGCCTCAGGTCTCCCGCACGTTATACGCGTCGAACCCGTGCTCGCGCACCAAGGCGTCGCGTTCGGCGCTCTTCAGGTCGGACTCCACCATCTCTCGCACCAACTCGTCGAAGCTCGTGCGCGGCACCCACCCCAGCTCGCGCTTTGCCTTCGATGGATCCCCCAGTAACGTCTCCACTTCCGTCGGCCGGAAGTACCGCGGATCGACCGCCACCACGATTCTGCCCTCCGCGTCGACCGCTCGCTCCTCAACCCCGCTGCCGTGCCACGTCAGATCCAGCCCCAGCAGACGGGCACATCGCTGGACAAAGTCGCGCACACTGTACTGCTCGCCCGTCGCAATCACAAAATCCTGCGGCCGCTCCTGCTGCAGCATCAGCCACTGCATCTCGATGTAGTCGCGCGCGTGTCCCCAATCGCGCTTCGCATCGAGGTTGCCCAGAAAAAGCTGCGCCTGCAGGCCCACCTTGATCCGCGCCAGACCGCGCGTAATCTTGCGCGTCACAAACGTCTCTCCTCGCAGCGGGCTCTCGTGATTGAACAAGATTCCGTTGCAGGCATACATCCCGTACGCCTCGCGGTAGTTCACCACGATCCAATAACCGTACATCTTCGCCACGGCATAAGGGGACCGCGGATAAAACGGCGTGGTCTCCTTTTGTGGAATCTCCTGCACCAGACCATACAGCTCGGAGGTCGACGCCTGATAGAAGCGCGTCTTCTTCTCGAGGCCCAGGATCCGGATCGCCTCCAACAGCCGCAAAACCCCCAGCGCGTCCGAGTTCGCCGTGTACTCCGGCTCCTCAAAGGACACCTGCACGTGCGACTGTGCCGCCAAATTGTAGATCTCGTCCGGCTGCACCTTCTGCACAATATGGATCAGCGACGACGAGTCCGTCATGTCGCCGTAGTGCAGGATGAACTTTGGTTCGGGATTATGCGGATCCTCGTAAATGCTGTCGATCCGCGCCGTGTTGAACAGCGAAGTCCGGCGCTTGATGCCGTGCACCTCATACCCTTTCGCCAGCAGGAACTGCGCGAGGTAGGCCCCATCTTGTCCGGTCACTCCGGTGATCAACGCTCTCTTCAAAACGACACCGTCTCCAATCAGTAAATCGTGACTCGCGCAGATCTGCTATTTACGCAAACTGGTTAGCTGTTCCGCGCTTCGAGCACGGCAACCCGTTCGCTCAGCTGGCTTATAACGCGAATGGAATTCAGTTCGCTCTGCGCTTTGAACTCGCCCAGCGCCGACATCAGCGCGCGGAACTGCATCTCTGTCTTCGCGCTCTGATCGTCGAGCCGCTGGTTGACCCGATCGAAACCCTGGGACATGTGCTTTCCTTGATCGTCGAGCCGCTGGTTGACCTGATCGAAACTCTGGGCTGTGTGCTTTCCTTGATCGTCCAGCCGCTGGTTAGTGTGATCAAAGCGATGGTCCATTTGCTTCTGAAGGGTTACCACCAGGGTACGCAGTTCGCGCAGGTCTGGAGCAACGAGGTCCTGAATTGACTTCTGGATCGTCTGCGCAAGGTTCTCTGACATGGGTGCCCTTTCAGCCCGGACGCCTCCACTACGCAGGCTCCGGTTGACTCCGGTTGACCTCAGTCTACTGCACACCCCGGTCAGATCTGTGCCCCAGAAGTGGCAGATACGTTACCAACGATTCGCTCCAACTCCCTCTCCGCCCGCAGCAAAACCTCCTCCCGCCC
>CAXUIB010000180.1:1313-4760 GCA_964250945.1 uncultured Acidobacteriaceae bacterium | reverse complement strand
AAGCACCCTCCAGCTCAAAAACGGCACCAGCTCCGCCACCGTCGAGGACCGCACCTTCGGCGCCCGCTTCGCCTACTACGTCAACATCGTCAACCGCACCGTCGCGCAGAACTGGTACACCCAGGAGGCCGACCCCCGCCTCTCTGAAGGCAAACACGTCACCATCGTCTTTGACATCAACCGCGACGGCGTCCCGTCCAATCCGCGCGTCGAAACCCGCAGCGGCTCCCCCACCCTCGATACCTCCGCCCTTCGCGCCCTCCAACGCGTCGAAGGCTTCGGCCCCCTGCCCGCCGGCGACCACATCACGGTCGAGTACACCTTTGATTACCGCCAGCAGTAGCCCCACCCCGCTCGGCTCACCTTTGCGTCTACCATGAAGACAAGCATGTCCAACACCGCACAAAGACCAGCTTCGCGCTGGAGATCGATCGCACGCGCTCTCCTCTCCACTCTCCTCGTCCTCGTCGCCTCCAGCAGCACCCACGCCGCTTCCGGACAGGACTGGTTCAAGACCGAAACCTCCTCCGGCGCCGACCGCATCCGCATCGCCGTCGCCAGCTTCAAGGCCGCCACCCCCGACGCCGGAGCCCTCAAGCAGACCTTTGACGCCACCCTCTTCTCCGACCTGAACCAGGCCGGCATCTTCGACATCGTGTCCAAAAGCCTGCTCCCGCAATCCACGCCCGGCACACCTTCCGAACTCAACCTCAGCCAATGGTCCAGCCCGCCGGTCAACGCCGCCATGACCGCCTTCGGCAACCTCGGCACGGAGGGCGACCGCGTCGTCGTCTCCGGCTTCCTCTTCGACGTCAAAAATACCCAGTACCCGCAGGTGCTCGCTAAGCAATACACCGAAACGGCCAGCGAAGACTCCGCCCGCCAGATCGCCCACCGCTTCGCCGACGAGATCATCCTCCGCCTCGGCGGAGGCATCCAGGGCATCGCCGAGTCCAGAATCTTCTACGTCCATTTCACCGGCAACGGCAACAAGGAGATCTGGCAGATGGACTACGACGGCGCCAACCAGCACGCCGTCACCCACCTCGGCACCGTCTCGCTCTCCCCGCGCGTCTCGCCAGACAACACCCGCCTCGCCTTCTCGTCCCTCGGCCACGACGGCTTCCAGGTCCGCATGTACTCGCTCGTCCTCGGCCGCCTCGTCAACCTTCCCGTCGCCGGCGGCACCAATCTTTCCCCCGCCTGGAGTCCCAGCGGCCGCGAGATCGCCTTCTCCTCCTCCCGCTCCGGAGACCCCGAAATCTGGGTCGCCGACGCAAACGGCGGCGCCGCCCGCCGCGTCACCTCCTTCCGCGGCCCCGACGTTTCCCCGGTCTTCAACCCGCGCACCGGCTCGCAGATCGCCTGGATCAGCGGCCGCACCGGTCTCCCGCAGCTCTACACCATGGATACCGACGGCTCCTCGGTCCAGCGCATGACCGACGGCGGCTACGCCACCTCACCCTCCTGGTCCCCCAACGGCCAGTTCCTCGCCTTCGCCTGGAACCGCAAATACGGCCCCGGAGCGCCCGGCGGACAGGACATCTACGTCATGGAGATCAGCACCAAACGCTGGATCCAGCTCACCCACGACCAGGGCCGCTGCGACTTCCCCTCCTGGTCCCCCGACGGCCGCCACATCGTCTTCGCCTCTTCCCCCGACGGCCGCGCCGACCACAGCCGCGTTCTCACCATGCTCGCTGACGGCACCGATCTCCATCCCCTTACCGGCTCCGGCGCCGACATGCCCAACTGGAGCTGGAAGTGATCGAAACAGACCAAAACGGACTAAGACAGAAGCACAGATATAAGAAAAGATCAAGACAGACCATCACAGATCGGATCACACACCCATGAGCTTCCTCAACGCCACACGCGCCCGGGCCTTCAGCGTCGCCCTCGCCGGAGCAGTCCTGCTCCTCCTCACCACCGCCGGCTGCCACAAAAAAACAAACACGGTGAATCCCTCTAGCCTCGGTCCCGCTGACGCCACCAACGCCCCTGCCCCCGTCGCCAATATCACCGCCGACCCGCTCGCCATCGACCTCGGCCAATCCGTCGTCCTCAACTGGCGCACCCTCAACGCCACCAACGTCACCATCGACGGCATCGGCGAGGTCAACGTCAACGGCACCCAGACCGTCTCGCCCTCGAACTCCACCAACTTCCACCTGACCGCCAAAGGCGACGGCGGCACCACCGAAGCGAACGTCCGCGTCACCGTGCGCGTGCCCGTCCCCCCCACAGCGCCCACCGGCGACGCATCCGCCAACCGCTCCGGCACCGGCGACATGGGCTCCGAAGAAGCCTTCCACCAAAACGTCCAGGACGCCTTCTTCGACTACGACAGCTTTGAACTCCGCCCTGACGCCCAGGCCTCCATCTCGCAGGCGGCCTCCTACCTCATCACGCACCCCGCGATCCGCGTCGTTATTGGCGGTTACTCCGACGAGCGCGGATCGGCCGAGTACGACCTTGCCCTCGGCGAAAACCGCGCCAACTCCGCTCGCTCGGCCCTCATCACCGCGGGCGTCGCACCCAGCCGCCTTCGCGTCCTGTCCTACGGCAAAGAAAAACAGTTCTGCACTGAATCTACCGAAAGCTGCTGGCAACTGAATCGCCGTGCGCAGTTCGTCCTAGATCGGTAGAAGCCAGATCGGTAGAAGACCGCTAAAACAATCCAGGCTCGACCCTGACATCTCGCCGCACAAAGGACCACAAGCAGTATGGGCGTTGCCCTCCCTCTCGAAACCCCGGCCCGCCTCACACCCTGGGCTCTCACGCTCCGTGCACTCTCCATTCACCCCGTCGCCGCCATGGTCGCCGTCGCCCTCGCCTTGCGGCTCGCCGTCGTCCTGCTTGTCTTTCGCGACGTAGCCGATCCCACCATCAATCACGAGCAGTTCGGCTGGGAGATGGGCTGGGTCGCTCGCAGCATCGCCCTCCACCAGGGTTTCAGTTCGCCCTTTCTCCCTCGCACCGGCCCCACAGCCCTGATGCCGCCTCTTTACCCCTACCTGCTCGCCGGCATCTTCCGCCTGTGCGGCCTGTACACGCCCCTCGCCGCTTTTTGCAGCTTGGCCTTCAACAGCCTCATGTCGTCGCTCACCTGCCTTCCCATCTTCCTCACAGCACTCCGGGTCTTCGATCGTCGGACAGCGCTCTTCGCCGGTTGGATGTGGGCGGTATACCCCTTCTCGATCTACTTCTCCGCCCACCGTGTCTGGGACTACGCCCTCACCGGGTTCCTCTTCGCCTGGTGTGTGTGGCTAGCCCTACGCCTCCAGAGCAAAGCTTCGCCGCTCCTTTGGGTCGCGTTCGGCGCCCTCAGCGGCCTTACCTGCCTCTCGAATCCGTCAGTGATGGCGCTCTTCCCGATGTTCCTCCTCGTCGCCGGGGGCCCCCCCCCCCCCCCCCCCCCCCCCCCCCAAAACCCCCCCCACACCC
>CAXUIB010000180.1:0-1303 GCA_964250945.1 uncultured Acidobacteriaceae bacterium | reverse complement strand
CTCCGCGGCCTTACCGGCCTCGCCATCCGGGCTGTGTGGGCGCTCTTCCCGTTGTCCCTCCTCGGCGCGCCCGCGGGCCACCCCAGGCGGCCGCGAGCAGTCATCACCGGCGTCCTCGCCGCTCTCCTCGCCTTCTGCCTCGTCCTCACGCCGTGGACCTTCCGAAACTTCCACGTCTTCCACACGTTGATCCCCGTCCGGGACGGTTTCTGGCTCGAATTCGAAGCCGGCAATCACGGCGACACGCAAAACAGCAATCCCACCTCGTCCCATCCGGCCAGCGACCCAGCCACAATGCACAGATACCAGGACGAAGGGGAAGCCGCCTTCATGAAATCAGACCGCACCAGATCTGAGGCCTTCGTCCTGGCTCACCCTCGCTGGTTCTTCACCGTCTCCGCGCGCCGCGTTCTGCGCTTCTGGACATGCTTCTGGAGCCTCGACCCCACCTATCGCCTCGACGAACCCTTCGACGTTCCCGCCACCCTTTACTGCACCGCCATGCTCGCGCTCACATGCGCCGGTCTGTGGCAGCGGCGACACACCTGGACCCCAGAGCTCACCGCCTATCTCACGATCCTGCTCGTCTTTCCTATCCCCTACTACCTCACCCACAGCTCGCCAGATTACCGCCAGCCCATCGAACCTGAACTCATTACCCTCGTCGCGCTCGGCCTCGTCCCCTTGAAATCCAAAGTGCAATTCGGGTTCACTGGCGTTCTTCAGCCGACAATCCAGCCGTTCGACCCAGCCAGCAACCTACCCTCCGACCTTTCCCCCGAAACCTGATCGCGAAAGCTAGGACTTTCCATGCGCAAACTCCGTCACGCCGCAGCTCTCCTCCTTTGCTTGCTCGTCTCTTTCCCGGCTCTGGCCGCCAGCCGCGACATGGTCCAGCTCCAGACACAGATCCAGCAACTTCAGGACGCCGTCGCTCGCCTCCAGCAATCCAACGACGAGCGGATGGGCGTCCTCAAAGACCTCGTCCAGCAAAACGCCGACTCCGTCAATCGCATGTCCTCCACCGTTGAAACCATCCAGAAACAGCTCGGCTCCCAGGTCGAAGCGCAGGGCGGCAAGGTCGATCAGGTCTCCGGCCAGGTCCAGTCCCTCAACGACTCGCTCGACGAGATCAAGGCCCGCCTCGGCCGCCTCGAAAAAGGCATCGCCGACGTCCAGAGCCAACAGCAATCCATCGGCGCCAACCTCCAGCCCGGCGCCAACCTCCAGCCTGCCCCAGGGAACGCGACCGGCGGCACGTCCGGCGCAGCCCCGAACACCTCCCCCGCCTTCGATCCCACAC
>CAXUIB010000179.1:0-4820 GCA_964250945.1 uncultured Acidobacteriaceae bacterium | reverse complement strand
CTTCTGCGGCTATCACATGGGCGACTACTTCCGGCACTGGCTGCGCATGCAGCGCTCGCTCTCGTCTACGCCACCCATCTTTCACGTCAACTGGTTTCGCAAGGACGAGAGCGGAAACTTTCTCTGGCCAGGTTACTCGGAGAATATGCGCATCCTTCGCTGGGTGGTCGACCGCGTCAACGGGTGTGTCCGCGGCAAGGAAACCCCAATCGGCTGGACGCCCTACTTCGGGGACATCGACTGGAATGGCCTGCACTTCGACCGAGATACGTTCGACCAACTGCAACTCGTCGACCGCAAGCAATGGAAGCACGAGGTGATGGGACATGAAGAGCTCTTCCTGGCCCTTCACGACCACCTGCCCCCCGAGATGATCTATGAACGGGAACTTCTGATCTGCCGACTTTGATCGAAACTCGCTGTAACCGCCAGACCCGAAGCGTCTCTCTCTCTGCACGGAGATCGAAAGATTTCGTATTGACGGAAGCGCCTAGATCTCGTACTATTTCTTTAGAGCAAGGCTCCTCAGCGCTTGCGCTCGAGTTGAGCCGGCTCTAACGAAGTCCACCCACTTCGTTGCTTTACCGGAATACCCACGCATCAGCCCCCACCGCGCTGCGTGGGTTTCCTCTTTAAGCAACCACTTTTCCGCAGATGCGTCCAGACGCGGTGAAAGCTCCCCAGCTCACAGCCGAGGAGGCTCACAGTCTTGATCAGATTAACTTTCCCTAATTAACTTTCCTAGAGCGGTTCTCCTGTAGGTGTATAGCGAGAACACAGATCTCATGGCCGTTTTCCTCAATGAAAACGGCGCTCCCACACTCTATCCGACTCACAGGGACAGGAAAACCGCTCTAACCCGCCCGCAGGCGACGGCGTACGCCAGCTGCGATGCTGCCGAGCCCCGTGAAGATGTACACGAGCGTACCGGGTTCCGAAACTGGCGCCGCGACCGGAGGCACTTCGGGCGGTAGCGCAGGACCGGTGGTTGGGGGAAGAACAGGAAACGTGGTAGGGGGAAGCCCAGGCGATGTGGTGCCCCCGGTGGGTCCGCTCGCGGTTCCTGGCGCAGAGCCAACGCCGCCGAAGCTCGGCCCGACGACCGGGAAGACCGGGCCACCTTCGTACGGTGTTGCCAGAGGCGACGAGGTCGGGGTGTATTCGGTGGGCGCTGTCTCTGCCAGCAGCGGATTGAAGTCCGACATAGGCACTTCGTCGATCGGCCCGAGCGAGAGCTCAGAGATGAACTCCTCCGGGGCCATGCGGCTGTCGAGGACCTGGTTGGTAGGAGAAACTGGGAGATCGCCGCAGAGTACATCGAAGCGGTTCAGCATCTGCCGTGGCGTAAGCTTCGGACGCGTCCCGCCTATCCGGACAGGCTTCGGCCTCGCAGGCAGAGTGGCCGCCACGATCTCGCCGATCCTCCGGCGAGCGAGAGCTCGCGCTCTGTGCTTGGCTGCTTCAAGCTGCTGGTAGCTTGGCTTTTGAGCGAGCGCCTTCTTGTAGTCGGCAAGCCACCGCTCGCAGTCGGTTGAGGCGTGAACTCCCGTGGCAGAGGCAGCAGAAACTACTAAGACAAACAAAACAACCAATGTGGGACGCATGGTGCTCCGTAACGATCTTTCTCGAAAGAGATACATGCAAATGAGCTGCCGTTTATGCAAAAAGTTGCAGAGTCGTCTTCCTCCTCTGTTTGCACACAACTGCGAGGTCAGGGAGTCGAAGTTGCTTCCTGAGTGGTAAAGGATTGCTCACCTAGGGAGAAATGTTTACGACAGGCTTAGAGCGGCTGGTCCTTGCCGAGCAGCACTAGAGCATTTCTCCTGTTCCTGCGAGCCGGATGAAATGTGGAGCGCCGTTTTCACGGACAAAACGGCCATATCTGTGCCTTCGGTGTACACCTACAGGAGAACTGCATTAGCCGAACATAGCGGCTTCAACCTGCGGCAGCAAGGAGAAAGCGAGACAAATGTGGGTTGCAGAGCTCTCCAACTCCCAAGATGGAACTCGCCTGAGCTGCAGAGAAAAAATACTTCACTCGTTTGGGATGAGTGGCGTTTGCGATGCTGACGGACGAGTTCTGGCCAGAGGCTTCCAGGGCCTGAAGTCAGGCCCGGAGGGCTCCAAAGGCGAGGTCGAGCAGCGTTTTCTCTTCAAGTTCGTGTGCTTTGGCCGAGCCCGTTGCAGGGCTTGCGCTCGCGCTCCGCTTCACGCTCAGTACGGCTCGATCGCGGCTCAAGCGTCGCAGAAGCGGCATCACGTAGAAGAGCGGTCCCATATTCGCCGGTTCTTCCTGAACCCAGACGATCTCGGCGGCACCAGGGTGCTCGTCGAGCGCGGCCTGGAGTTCGGCCTCGGGCCAGGGGTAGAGCTGCTCAAGGAACACGATGGCGACGCCCTTGTCCTGGCGGCGATCGCGCTCAACGCGGAGGTTGTGGCCAATCTTGCCGCTCGTGACAAGGATGCGTCGCGGGTTCTCGGCCATGCGATCGGGAAGGACGTTCTGGAAGTGGCTGACGCTGAAGTCGGCCAGCGAGGAGGATGCATCAGAATGGCGCAGCATGCTCTTTGGGGTGAAGACGATGAGCGGTTTGCGCCAGGGGCGGAGCGCTTGACGGCGGAGCAGGTGGAAGTACTGCGCCGCGGTGGACGGCTGGCAGATCTGGAGGTTGTCGTGGGCGGCGAGCTGTAGATAGCGCTCAATGCGGGCGCTGGAGTGCTCCGGTCCCTGACCTTCGTAGCCGTGCGGGAGGAGCATGGTGACGCCCGACAGGAGGCCCCATTTCGCTTCCCCGGCAGCGATGAACTGGTCGATGATGATCTGGGCTCCGTTGGCGAAGTCGCCGAACTGCGCTTCCCAAAGGACGAGAGCTTCGGGAAAGTCTCGGGCAAATCCATACTCAAAGCCGAGAACGGCGGCTTCCGACAAGAGCGAGTTATAGACCTCGAAGCGGGCCTGAGCCGTTGCGCCGCCACCGGCCTTCTCGTCGACGCTGAGGTGCGACAGTGGGATGTACTTGACCTCGGTTTCGGTGTCGATGAGGACCGCGTGACGCTGGTTGAAGGTGCCTCGTTCGGAGTCCTGGCCGGTGAGCCGAACGGGCGTTCCTGCGCGCAGGAGGGAGGCGAAGGCGAGGAGCTCGGCGGTGCCGTAGTCGAAGGGCCGGGCTCCGGCGCCCATCTCGGAGCGCTGCTCGAGGAGCTTCCTGACCTTGGGGTGGATGTGGAAGGTCTCAGGGTAGCGGACCAGGTCGGCGGTGAGCTGCCCGATGGTCTGTGCGTCGAGACCGGTCGCGACGTCGTCGGAGGGGTTGAACGTTCCGCCTTTGTAGGGAGTCCAATAATCCGGCAGCCTGGCGAGGTGCGGGATGTGATCGGCCTCTTTGGCCAGCTTCTGGTCCTCGAGCAGGCTCTGTTGGATCTTGGCGATCTCGGGCGCGGGATCGACGCCGATCTGTTTGGCGTAGATCTCAAATAGCGGCGGATGATCCTTGATGATGGCGTAGCGGCGCGGCTGCGTGACGGTGGGGTCGTCGACCTCGCTGTGTCCGTGACGACGATAGCCGACCAGATCGATGACAATGTCGGAGCGGAAGCGCTGGCGGTAGCTGGCCGCAATCGAGGCGACACGGACGACGGCGTCGGGGTCTTCGGCGTTGACGTGCAGGATCGGGTTGGGAGCGCGCTTGGCGATGTCGGTCGCGAAGCGGGACGAGTTCGACTCCTCGGGAACGGCCGTGAAGCCGAGGAGGTTGTTGACGACGACGTGGACCGTTCCACCGACGTCGTAGGCAGGCAGCGAGCTCATGTTGAGGGTCTCGGCGACGATGCCCTGACCGGCGAAGGCGGCGTCGCCGTGCAGGATGAGCGGGAGGACGGCTTGCTTGCCGTTTGCGCCGAGGCGTTCCTGTTTGGCCCGGGCGCGGCCGAGGACGACCGGGTCGACCGCCTCAAGGTGGCTCGGGTTCGAGGCAAGATGGAGGCTGACGCGCTCGCCGTTCGGTCCGTGGAACTCGCCGGTGGCGCCGATGTGGTACTTGACGTCGCCTCCGCCCATGGTGCTGCGCGGGTCGACGTCCTCAAACTTGGTGAAGATTTCGGAGGCTGCTCGGCCGATGGTGTTGACCATGACGTTGAGGCGACCGCGGTGGCTCATGGCGATCACGGCCTTGGTGACGCCTTCGGCGGCGGCAGTCGCGAGGACCTGGTCGAGAAAGGGCAAGAGCGCGGTGATGCCTTCGAGCGAGAAGCGCTTGGTGCCGAGATAGCGCGACTGGATCACCTGCTCGAAGAGGTCGGCGCGGATGAGCTGGCTGAGAATGCGCCGCTGATTCGGCTTGCTGGGCGTCTGTTCGAGCTGCGCCTGGAGCCACTCTCGCCGCTCGGGGTCGGTGATGTGCATGAACTCGGCGGCGATGGTTCCGCAGTAGAAGCGGCGCGCGCGCTGGGCCGCTTCGCCTTCCGGGACGGCGACCGGAAAGGGCTCGGGCGGGAGATACTGGCCGAGCGGATCGAGCGAGGCCTGGAGATAGCCCCATCGGCGAAAGGTGTCGAGGACCTCCGCGTCGCGGCTGGTCGCTGCGGTTTCGGGGAGCGGTGCGGGTTTTGTCTGGACCGAAGCGGATCTTGGCGCGGTCGCTGCCTTGGGGGCCATTGGTGTTTCCTCACGGTTGTGGTTTCACGCCGCGATGTTTTGGGTGCGGCGGAAACCTCTTGCTTTTATGCTAGACCTTTCTTCTGCCGATGGCACGGCGTTGCTGTACCGCGTGGGGGCGCGCGGGGTTGCGCCCCCCCCCCCCCCCCCCCCCCAGGCGGGAAAA
>CAXUIB010000178.1:0-4845 GCA_964250945.1 uncultured Acidobacteriaceae bacterium | reverse complement strand
AAAACGGCACTCCCACACTCTATCCGACTCACAGCAACAGGAGAACCGCTCTAGATCGCCGCTTTTAACCCCTGCAAAAATCTGCTCTACAAACCCGGGCCCGACTCCTGCTCCTCCGCAACCGGTGTACCGTCAGCAACCTTCTCCGCAACGCTCTTGGCCTGCGTAAAAAGCAAAAGATAATCGGGCCCCCCCGCCTTGGAATTCGTCCCACTCATGTTGAACCCCCCGAAAGGGTGCGCCCCGACCATCGCGCCCGTGCACTTGCGGTTCAAATACAGATTGCCGACGTGGAACTCGGCCGCCGCCCGGTCCAGCCGCTCCCGCGACCCCGTGTACACCGCCCCCGTCAAACCGTACTCCGTCCCATTCGCAATCCCAAGCGCCTCATCAAAGCTCCGCGACTTAATCACCGCCAGCACCGGCCCAAAAATCTCTTCCTGCGCGATCCGAGCCGTCGGCAAAACATCCGCAATCACGGTCGGCGCAATGTAGTACCCACTCTCGGCAGACCCCACCGGCTCTCCCCCCACCAGCAGCCGACCTTCCGTCTTTCCCACCTCGATATACTCCAGCACCCGCCGGTACGCCCGTTCGCTGATCACCGGTCCGGCATAAAAATTCTCCGCCGGATCTCCCACCTCGATCCCCCGAACACGCATAGCCAGCCGATCGCAAAAAGCGTCGTAAATCCTCTCATCCACAATCGCCCGCGAACACGCCGAGCACTTCTGGCCGTTGAAGCCAAACGCACTCACGGCCACGCCCTCGACCGCCGCGTCCAGATCGCAGTCGTCCGCCACCACAATCGCATCCTTGCCCCCAAGTTCAAGAACGGTGCGCTTGATCGACCTCTGCCCCGGAGCCAACTTCGCCGCATGCTCGTGAATCGCTACGCCCACCGCCTTCGACCCGGTAAACGCGATAAAGCGCGTGTGCGGATGTCTCACCAGGGCATCTCCAAAGTCAGGCCCATCCCCCGCGCACAGATTCACCACACCGACCGGCAGACCGGCCTCCTCAAGAATCGCGAAAAATACAGCCGCAATCGTCGGTGCATCGATCGACGGCTTCACCACCACCGTGTTCCCGCAGACGATCGCAGCCGACGTCATCCCAGCCATAATCGCCAGGGGAAAGTTCCACGGCGAAATCACCGCACCCACCCCGAGCGGCAGATACCGCAGCCGGTTCTTCTCCCCCGGAAACTGGATCGGCGTCGTTGCGCGGTCAAGCCGCAGGGCCTCCCGCGCATAAAACTCCAAAAAATCGATCGTCTCGGCGACATCCGCATCCGCCTCGGCCCAGTTCTTCCCAACCTCGTACGTCAGCCAGGCACAAAGCTCGAACTTCCTCTCCCGGACAAGACCGGAGCATCGCGTCAGCAACGCCGCCCGCTCCGCCGCAGAGGTCCGGCTCCACGATCTGAACGCCTCCTGCGCCGCTTCGATCGCAATCGACGCATGCTCCTCAACCGCTCGCTGGTGAATCCCAATCACCTCTTCCGGTCGGGCGGGATTCACCGAAACAATCTTCTCCGCCGTCCGCAGCCGTCGTCCCCCAATCGCGAGCGCATACTCCCTGCCCAGCTCTCCACGAACCTTCCGCAGAGCCGCTTCCATCCCTCTGCGGTTCGCCGGCTCAGAAAAATCAGTAAACGGCTCGTTCGCAAAATCGGGAGAAAACTCGTCTGTCAAGATCTGCGCTTCTGAGAGAGAGGAGGTCGCCATAACAGCTCGATTCTAGCTCGACGAAAGCAAATGACCTGTCGGTGTATAGGGAGCCACGGGGATCAACGCCCGGGGATGCGTTCGAAGTGGCGCACGTTCCCGGTCAGAACTCCATAGCCAAGCTCCAGGGCCGTCATGCCGATCAGCCGATCAGCAGATCGGCCAGGGCGAGACGGACGGGCGTTGCGGCCTTTGCGCTCCGCCGCGATCAGGACGCTGCAGTCGAGGATCAGGCCCAAGCGTCAGTCCCAGGCCGGAGAATCAAGCGGCTCACGATGGGCAGCCACGGCCTCTTCGACATCGCGCGCGAAGTCCTCATCCACCGTCGCCGCGGAGGTCTCCGGCAGCAGAAACGGCCGACAGTGCCTTTGTTAGGCAGCGAACGATAGAAAGTGGATCGTCGCTGGGTGGTACATAGCCGTAAAGAGAGGTGTTTCCTACCCTTACTTGGTGAGCCGGAGAACAGGTGTGTTGGTAGGCGACGTCCTGTGCTGGATCCGGCGTCGATGTTCGTAGTCATACAAATTCAAGATCTGCGGAGTCTGCAGATCTGCATAAGGCACTAGGATAAAGCCATCGCCCAGCATCGATCCGCCTACACCAGGCATTCCAGAATTCATTGATGAATTGGCGGGCAAAGCTGAACCTTCTGAGTTGCTCGTATCAGTATCAGATGCTGAGCTTGGATCGTCGTAATCTGGCGACATGAACCGGCCGATGACGCTGCTGTAGTACCTAGCCCCGAAGTAGTCCAGCCCCGATTCCGCGTCTCGTTCTTTGCCGGTGAACTTGAAGGCAATATGCACAACGTGTGGAGTGCAGTCGTAAATGAATGTCTGCATCATAGTGGTGGTGCGCTCAGCTAAAGAGTATCCCGAAGAACCCAAAGACAGTAGTTCAGGTAATAGACCGAGAAGAAAGCAGTCCACAATGGGCTAATCGGCGGCAGCGATCCGTCCGGCCTTGCATAGTAGAGCTGAAACTCTCGACGAAGCACGAAAGCGCTGACGATCCAGAGGACAGCACCGCCAGTGAAGATTGCCTCCCAAGGAACGGAGTGCGACAACAGCCTCGCTGGCAGCAACTCAAGGATTGTGAGCACCGCCACAACCAGGTATCCATAGACGGCGAGACCTGCTCTGCGCTTAAGGTGAACCCAGAGAGACAGGTATAGAGCAACTCCCATGGCGAACACTCCACCCGTAAAAAACGTGAACACCAACGCCCAGAACCACGTTATACGGCTTATCCCCGGCACTCCCTTTTGCTCTTCCACTTCGTCACCTCGCATCGGTTAGGGGCAGTTGTAGGGATTCGCTGAGGTTAAAGCTATATTTACCCAGATTCACGTAGGCAGTCACACCAACTTTCTTCACTGTGCCGTCTGCGCTTACAGACGAGACGGTGTTCCCTTTGGGATCGCTAGAGCAGTTTTCCTGTAGGTGTATAGCGAAAGAACAGGTCTCATGGCCGTTTTCCCCAATGAAAGCGGCACTCCCATACTCTGTCCGACTCACAGCAACAGTAAATCCGCTCTAGGAGACAAGTACACACCAACGGGTACGGTCTTGAAGAGAGCAGAAGCGGAGCGCATATCCACCCCTCCGGCCTGCGGTGTGTACCCAGAACTAGAGTGCCCGTTAGCCGTACCTCCAACTCCACTGCCGGATGCGCTAACGCCTACAGAGTTCTTACGGAGCGTTGCTGTTACTCCGATTGCACAGACCTTCGGGATGCCCTGGTCCATGACGGCGGTCGCCAGTGCCAAGCTGCGATCTCCCTGCCAACTCGTATCGTTGGTCATCATGTACGGAATGTTGCCAGACATATTCATGTACGTCTGATCTACATAGCCGCTCCCATTCGCATTGACCGACACGTTTGTGAAGTTGTTCGCGCCGCTCAGAGTCATCGCAACGTCGGCGATCTGTTGGTTCGCTTGGCCACTCCAGTCCCCTGCGTTCAGAGTTGCAAAAGCTTTTGGATCGACATATGTTCCACCCACAGAACTGCATTGGCTGCCTCCGAATCGGAGTCTGAGCCAGGCTTTGGTGTCGTGGGCGGTGATGGTTTGGAGAGCTTGCGCGGTGGCGTGTTCGAGTTGGGGCATGGCTCGTGCGGCGAGCGCTCGTAGACGGGCTTTGAGCTTGGACCAGGCCTTTTCGATGGGGTTGAGATCCGGCGAGTACGGTGGCAGGTAGAGCACCGTTGCCCCACACGCCTCGATCCGCTCGCGTACGCCGGCGACCTTGTGGGCGCTGAGGTTGTCCATCACCACCACGTGGCCGGCGCGCAGCTTCGGGCACAGCACCTGGTCGAGGAACTCCAGGAACACGTCCCCGTCGGTGGCCGACTCGATCGTCATCGTCGCGAGCAGGCCGGTGTGGTCCATGGCGCCAAGGATCGTGAGGATCTTCCAGTGCCCGCCGGGAACCCGGTCGCGGATGCGTTGGCCCTTCGGGGCGCGGCCGTAGAGCCGCGTCATCTGCGTCGAAACGCCACTTTCATCTACATAAATCAGGTCTTCGGGCGTGATCGAAGCGAGGGTCTGGAGGTGAACTTGGCGCTTCTGGAGGTTAGCTTCGGTGTCGCGTTCGGTGGCATGGAGCGACTTTTTTTAAGCCGCAGACCGAGCCTGCGCAGCGTACGCCACAGGTGCACGGTGCTGGCCTGCACACCCTGCGCGGCAGCCTTCTGCTGCAACTCCACCAGCACGATGTCGGGCTGCGCCTCCACCAGCGACCGGATCAGTTCGTAGTTCATGCCGCTGGCGGCGCGACGCTGCGGGACACGTTCGGCCCGCCCCGTCCGACGTTCGGCCGCAACCACCTTTTTCACCCAGCCGTAACTCACATCGAACCGCTCGGCCAATACCCGCATGGTGCCCTTGCCGGAAGCATAGGCCCCCAACACCTTGCGCCGAAGATCATCGCTATACGCTCGCGCCATCCCCTCACCTTCAAGGAAAACAAAGCGCACGCAAAGAATCAACGGCTATACCCCACGGTAAGATGGTTTAGGGATGGTCTGATCAACCTGCTGTTTTTTCTTTCTTTACCCCTGAGGGTAGGTGTTGGTTGCGACTTGGGGTTCTTTTGTGCTCTCAAGAGGTGGT
>CAXUIB010000177.1:0-4904 GCA_964250945.1 uncultured Acidobacteriaceae bacterium | reverse complement strand
AGGGGCTTCCGGCGGTGTGGAGCGCGGCAGATGGGGAGCTTTGGTTTACGACGCGCAAGGGTGTGGCGATTACGGATCCCGGGCATTTTCCGGTGAACGCGGTTGCGCCACCGGTCGTGATTGAGCGGTTTACGGTGGATGACCGGGAGACGGCGGCGGGGCCGGGGGAGGTGCGGATTTCGCCGGGGCACGTGCGGTACACGTTTGAGTACGCCGGCTTGAGCTACACGGCGCCGGGCGAGGTTCGGTATCGGTTTCGGTTAAAGGGTCTGGATCGAGCGTGGACCGATGCGGGTGGGCGACGGTCCGCGACGTACACGAATCTGCCTCCGGGGCGGTATCGATTTCGGGTGCAGGCGGCGAACAATGATGGGGTTTGGAATGAGGCGGGCGCGGAGCTCTCGTTTGTGGTCGCTCCGCCGTTCTATCGCAGGTGGTGGTTTTATGGGCTGGCGGCGGTTTCTGTCGGGGTGCTGGGTACGTTGCTGTACCGGATGCGGCTGCGCCGGCTCCAGACGGAGTTTGAGCTGGTGTTAGCGGAGCGGAACCGGCTGGCGCGGGAGATCCACGACACCCTGGCTCAGGATTTTGTGGGGGTGTCGCTGCAGCTGGAGATCATCTCACAGCTGTTGAAACACACTGCGGTGGAGGCGGCAGCACAGCAGGTGGACCAGACGCGAAAGCTGGTGACCGAGGGTCTGGCGGACGCGCGGCGGAGCATCTGGGAGCTGCGGGCAAACACGGCGACCGACAGTTTGCCGGCGCGTCTGACGGAGGTGGCTGACCGGTTTGGGCGCGAAGCGGGCGTGCGGCCGCGGCTGCGGATCGGCGGTGTCTATCGGCCGCTCTCGACGCGGATCGAGGACGAGACAATCCGGATCGCGCAGGAGGCTTTGACGAATGTGGCGCGGCACGCCGGGGCGACTGAGGTGGGGATGGAACTCCGTTATAGTGACGATAGTGTGCTCCTGGAGCTGACCGACAATGGCCGCGGGTTTGAGACCATGACCGTGGCAGGCGCGGCCGAGGGACACTATGGGTTACACGGGATGCGAGAACGAGCGGCAGTGATGGGGGCTCGGCTGGTAGTGAAGAGCGAGCCGGGCACGGGGACTACGGTGAGGTTGATAGTGCCGATTGCCCCGGCTGCTGTGGGAGAGAGGTCGTAGAGATGGCGGAGCGCGCGCGGGTGATGATTGTGGAGGATCACCCGGTTGTTCGGCAGGGGCTGGTCGCGCTCCTGTCGGCGATCCCGGAGATTGAGGTGGTGGGGCAGGCGAGTGACGGGATGGAGGGTGTGGAGATGTTTCGGCGGTTACAGCCGGATGTGACCTTGATGGATCTGCAGCTGCCTCGGCTGGGGGGAGTGGCGGCCATCGCAAAGATTCGGGAGGAGTTTCCGTCGGCCCGCATCGTCGTTTTGACCACGTACGATGGCGATGAGGATATCTTTCGGGCGCTGCAGGCGGGGGCAAAGGCGTACCTGCTGAAGGGCATGCCGATGGAGGAGCTCCTGCAGACGATTCAGGCAGTGCATGCGGGGAAGTCGCGGGTTCCGGCCGAGATTGCGGAGAAACTGGCCGAGCGGATCAGCGGGCAGGAGCTGACAGCGCGGGAGTTGAGCGTGCTCGAGCGCATCGTCGCGGGGCGCGCAAATAAGGAGATTGCGACCGACCTCCACATTTCGGAGACGACGGTGAAGTCGCACGTAAATAGCCTCTTGGGAAAGCTGGGCGTGGCGGACCGCACGCACGCGGCGACGCTGGCGATTCAGCGTGGGATCGTTCATCTGTCTTGAGGGTTTTGATGAAGCGAGTTTTTTATGTGGGGTTTGCGGTCTGCTTGCTCCTGCTCCCCGGACGGGCGGAGACGAAGCGCGCCTGGCATGCTGCGAGCATGGCCGAGTTGGAGGCGTTTCTGCCTGCGCGGGCGGGGGTGGAGAAGGAGCGGATCGAGACCGAGATGCGGACGGCTTCGGGGATTGTGGACGACCGTGGGCACATGATCGCGGGTGTGGTGTTGATCACGGCGGGGTACTCGGCCGACGGCAAGTACTCGCACTATCTTCTCACGCAAAGTCCGATGACGATCGGCGAAATCTCGCTGCCGGCGGGAGCGTATGTTATTGGGTGGAAGCGGGTGGAGGACGGGCTGCGGGTCAGCTTTTTCCTGGCGGGTACGGGAGCGGAGCGCGGCACAACGACGGCTCGCCTGATGACGCAACCGGGGCGCGTGGAGGTCTTTCGGATTTGGCCGCCCGCGGATCGCAGGATCATTCAGATCGGCCGGTTTATGCTGCCGTACAGTCTGCCGGAGTAGGTCGCGGAGGCTGTGTTGCGGCAGATCTCGATCCAAGGATGGATAGAAATCTGATCAAAGGTTGGATGACGCGGGAGGGCCAGCCAGCTAGATTGGAGATACCTCCTCGCCCCGTAAATGGGGCGATTTCTTTTTTGTGGCGTGGATCGCGGATCGGCCGGCTCTAGTAGCTTTGGCCCTAGCTTTGGCCCTGGCAGCTCTCCCCACCGGGTAGTCCATCGTGGCGACCGGCGCTCCGCTGGCAACTTCCAAGTCGGGTCTTTACGGCCCGGCACTCAGGATGCGGACCGTCCCTCGCCCTAGCGGAGGGCTACTAGCGGCGGCGATCTACAGGATGTAGCGCGAGAGGTCGTGATCTTTGACGATGGAGGCGACCTGCTGCCGGACGTACTCCGGATCGACGACGATCACCTTCTGGGTGCCGGTCGCGGTTTGGCGCTCGATGACAGGCAGAGGCGGAGAGGCCGGCGCGGGTTCGCCGGTGAGGGAGGCTGAGCCACCCACGGCTGCGACGACGCCTTCTTCGGAGGGCTGCGGTCGAGGTCCCTTGAAGAGGTCCGGGGCCTGAAAGCTGATCTCGTCGAGCACGCGCTCGAGGATCGTGTGGAGGCGGCGAGCGCCGATGTTTTCGGTGGTTTCGTTCACCCGAAAGGCGAACTGGGCCATTTCGGCGATGGCTTCGGGGGTGAATTCGAGCTTGAGGCCTTCGGTCTCGAGCATGGCGGTGGATTGCTTGACGAGGGAAGATTTGGGTTCGGTGAGGATGCGGATGAAATCCTCGACGGTGAGCGATTTGAGTTCGACGCGGATGGGAAAGCGGCCTTGCAGCTCGGGGATGAGGTCGCTCGGTTTCGAGACGTGGAAGGCGCCGGCGGCGATGAAGAGGATATGGTCGGTGGAGACCATGCCGTACTTGGTGCTGACCGTCGTGCCCTCGACGATGGGGAGGATGTCGCGCTGGACGCCTTCGCGGCTGACGTCGGGGCCGTGGCCGCCCTCGCGACCGGCAATCTTGTCGATTTCGTCGAGGAAGACCATGCCGGAGTCTTCGACGCGGTCGACGGCGAGACGGGTGACCTGGTCCATGTCGATGAGGCGGCCTTCTTCTTCCTGGACGAGGTAGTCGAAGGCGTCGACGACCTTCATTTTGCGTTTCTTGGTGCGCTGTCCGAAGAGGCCGGGGAGCATGTCTTTGAGGTTGATGTCCATGTCTTCCGGGCCTTGTGTGCTGATGACCTCGAAGCTGGGTTGGTTGCGGTCGCGGACGTCGAGCTCGACCATGCGGTCGTCGAGCTTGCCTTCGCGGAACTGCTGCCGGAGCTTCTCGCGGGAACGCTCCTGGCCGGTCCGCTCGCCGGCTCGTGGCTCGGACGCCGGTTGGCCTTTGGGGCTGCCTGTGTCGGCTCCCGAGGCGGCGGTGTCCATGGAGGCGGGCAGCTGGATGAGGTTGGTTCCGGGCTCCTGGATCGCGGCCGCGGCGTTCTCGGCGGTGGTGGATGCGGGTGTCGCGGGCAGGAGCAGGTCGAGCAGGCGATCCTCGGCGGCGAGTTCGGCTTTGTCCTCGATCTCTTCGAGTTTTTCTTCGCGCACCATGTCGATGCTGATCTCGACCAAGTCGCGCACGATCGATTCGACGTCGCGGCCGACGTAGCCGACCTCGGTGAACTTTGAGGCTTCGACCTTGAGGAACGGCGAGTTGGTGAGTTTGGCGAGACGTCGCGCAATCTCGGTTTTACCGACGCCTGTGGGCCCGATCATGATGATGTTTTTGGGCATGATCTCTTCGGCGAGTTCGGGCTCAAGCTTTTGCCGGCGCATGCGATTGCGCAGGGCGATGGCAACGGCGCGCTTGGCGGCCTCTTGTCCGACGACGTACTTGTCGAGTTCGACGACGATCTCGCGCGGGGTCATCTCGTCGAGGGCGAGAGCCTGATCTTCCGCGGCTCCGGGTAGGTAGATTGCCATGGTGTTTGCTTTCTTTGCGGAACCTTTCGGCTACTCCGACTTGAGTTCTTCGACCGTGATGCGATCGTTGGTATAGAGGCAGATCTGACCGGCGATCAGGAGGCTTTTTTCGGCGATTTGACGCGCATTGAGATCGGTGTTTTCAAGGAGCGCACGTGCGCTGGCGAGAGCGTAGCTGCCGCCGGAGCCGATGGTGGCGATGCCCTCGTCCGGGTCGATGACGTCGCCGGTCCCGCTGAGAACGAAGGTTTGTTTGCGATCGGTGACGATGAGCAGAGCTTCAAGCTGGCGAAGCATTTTTTCTGTGCGCCAGTCTTTGGCGAGTTCGACAGCGGAGCGTCCGAGGTTGCCGGCGAACTGTTCGAGCTTGGTTTCGAAGCGGGCGAAGAGCGCGAAGGCGTCGGCGGTGGACCCGGCAAAGCCGGCCAGGACCTTGTCTTGATAGAGGCGGCGGATTTTGCGGGCGGAGTGTTTCATGACGGTGGCGCCGAGCGAGACCTGACCGTCCGCGGCCATGACGACGGAGTCGCCGCGGCGAACGCAGATGACGGTGGTGGAACGGATGCGGCGGCCCTGGGCGAGATCGAGCGGGTGGCCTGAGGCGAGGGGCTCAGGTTGGG
>CAXUIB010000176.1:0-4936 GCA_964250945.1 uncultured Acidobacteriaceae bacterium | reverse complement strand
AAACGGCACTCCCACGCTCTATCCGACTCACAGGGACAGGAGAACCGCTCTAGACGGCCGGCTGAGATCCGACATCGGTTGACCGTCGTCTGAACAGAACCCGCCCTTGTAGTTGCCCTTGCCCTTCTAGTTACCCTTCCCGAAGGGAATCTGCTTCCGCCCTTGCCCTTGCCCTTCAGATCGCTCAATCAATCCGACCCAGTCTTTGGGCCTGAAGCGCATTGACGGCTCTCGAACGACGGGTGGAACACGAAAGATCACACGGAAGTACCACATACCGCGCTCCTTTTAGACAAAATCCTCTAAAGTTCTTTCCGCTTTGGACGATATAGACGGTATGGCACGACCAGACATAATTCGCATCCCGCATCCCAAGCGCTTCTCCGCTCTCTTCGGCCTCTTATTCCTGTTTTCAGGTGCCGCGAGGAGCCAGCCCACTCCCTCCCCGCTCCCGACCATGCGCCTCGCCCGCGAGGTTCACGCGCTCGCCCCATCCGAAGCCGCCCGCCACTACCCAGTCCACCTCCGCGCGGTCGTCACCTACTACGATCGAACCCCCAAAAGTCCACATAGCCTTCTGTTCGTTCACGACAAGTCCGGCGGCGTCTTCGTCCGCATGGACGATGATTTCGAATGGCCTGCGCAACCCCCCCGGCCCGGCACGATCCTGGATATACAGGGCACAACAAACTCTGGCGAGTTCGCGCCGATCGTGTCGAATCCCAAATTTCAGATCCTTGGCCAATCCCGCACCACTCCCGTCGCCCAACGAGTCACCCTGATCGACCTGCAAACCGGCAGCAGAGATTGCGAATGGGTCGAAATCGAAGGCGTGGTGCAGTCCGTCTTCGGCAAAGACAACAATGTCACCTTGCAGATGGCAACGGCCGACGGTCTCATCAACGCAATCACGGTTCGAAAAGAGGGCGTCGACTATAACCGCCTCGTGAACGCAACCCTCCTTGTCCGCGGCAACGCAGCCGCCTTCTTCAACCAGGATCGTCAGATCACCGGCTCCCGCATCTTCTTCCCGGACCTGAACAGCCTTACCGTCGAGGAGGCCGCGCCGGCTGACCCTTTCTCCGTGCCAACCCGCTCCGTTGCGGACCTATCGCACTTCGTGCCAGGCACCCGACTTCCGCACCGCATTCATATTCGAGGTACCGTAACCCTGCAATGGCCAGGCCGCATCCTCTGCGTCCAGGATAAATCGGAAGGCCTCTGCGCAGAATCCTCCCAAACCGACCACCTCGCAGTCGGGGAATCGGCCGATGTCATCGGCTTCTCTGCTCTCGGCGGCAACAGACCGACACTTCGAGACGCAATCTACAAGCCGGCAGGCCCTACCGCATCCCTGGCGCCTCAACCCATAAGCGCGGATCAAGCTCTCACGGGCGACTACGACTCCGAAGTCGTCCAGATCGAGGGCCGCCTGATCGGCCGCGACCTGACCGCCAACGACGTTAGCCTGGTCCTCACATCCGGAAAAACGATCTTTTCTGTTCTCCTCCCCGCCGGCACCGTAGCACCCGAGGTCGACTCAATTTCGCTGGGTTCCACGTTGCGAGTCACCGGCATCTGCTCCGTCCAAATCGACAGGCAGAGAACCTACAGAGGAGAAGGCCAGGCCAAAATCCAGTCCTTTAAGCTCCTTCTTCGCTCAGCCCAAGATCTGCAAATTGTCGAAACGCCCTCGTTTTGGACCGCCTCCCGTATCCTTCTTCTGCTTCTCATTGTTCTCGCCATCACCACGGCCGTCTTGGGTTGGGTCGTCATCCTCAGACGCCGGGTGGAGCAGCAAACAAGAGTGATCCGCGAAAGCGAAGAACGCTTCCGGCATCTCGCCCAGCATGACAGCCTCACCGGTCTCCCCACGCGAACTCTTCTGCACGATCGCCTGCAGTCAGCACTCGATCGCGCCAATCGCTTTCACACCAAAGTCGCTCTGCTCATGTTGGACCTGGACAACTTCAAAGGCGTAAACGACGTCTTCGGTCACGCCGCTGGAGATCTGACGCTCTGCGCCACAGCTGAACGCGTCTCACAGACCGTCAGAAGGATCGATACTGTCGCGCGCATGGGAGGGGACGAGTTCGTCGTTCTTCTCTGTGACCTGCAAGAAGATAAGGAAGCCGCGGAGATCGCTGCGAAGATCGTTGTCGCCATGTCTCTGCCCATCCGTATCGGCCAGCGTGATCTGGAAATCTCCGTAAGTATCGGTGTCTGCACCGTGCCACATGGCTCCGTCGACCCCGACCAGATCCTCAAAGGTGCCGACAAAGCCATGTATCACGCCAAAGCACAAGGCCGAAACTGCTTCCGCGCCTTCACCGGCAATCTGGAATCTACACCTCCGGGTCCGCCGGCAAGCAAAGGTTCATCTCACCCAGCAAAGCCCCTCGCGCCCTTCACCGACCATACCGCGCAGAGTCAACCGTCGCTGCTGCTCACGAAGTCTCACGAATCCAGTTCTCACCCAGTCGCTTCCCACAGGTGAAGAGCAGGTCTGCTTTACTGACCGCGGCGGCCCAAGTTCCGGAGGTTTCGTACCCGGTACCCTACGCCCAACGTAACCATGTTCGGCTGCAGGCCCCGCGGAGGAAAGTTCGACCACCGCTGGTATTCATACTCCGCCCGGACATCAAAGGCCCGCGTTATGTTGTACTCCACACCACCG
This sequence comes from uncultured Acidobacteriaceae bacterium, assembly GCA_964250945.1. Lineage (GTDB taxonomy): Bacteria > Acidobacteriota > Terriglobia > Terriglobales > Acidobacteriaceae > Edaphobacter. The sequence continues at coordinate 2,259 of CAXUIB010000176.1, read as the reverse complement.
CCGCCGGCAAACAAAGCATACGTTCCGTTCTGATAACTATTCTGAAAATTGAAGTTCCCGGCTCCCACGTCGAATTTGATAAAAGGCGTGACCGACTGCTCTCCAGCGTACGGCGCCTTTCGCCGAAACGTCCATAGTAAACGTCCACCCACCTCATACGTCGTCTCAGACACATTGCTGGTCCCAGTGCTTGGTAGCTGGTGAAATTGGAACTCACCCCCAAAGTGCTCCAAAAAGACGTAATCGCCGAACAGTGAATACCCTACCTTGTTGTGCGGAGCGTAATCCGGGTCGGAAAGGAGCAACCCAGCGCCCACCGTCAAATCCCCTTTGCGCTCCGCCGCCGGAACCGCCTGAGCATGGAGCAGGGAAGACACTGAGAAAAGTATGAAAATCGCGCAAAGGGACTTAATCATAGCCCCAGACTGACATGAATTCGATCCGCTCGCTCCAGCAAAATGCCAAAAGGCCAAACCGATCGGAACTTTTGAAAGGGTACGTAAGTATCAGGAATGGCGGTACTTAAGTAATCTAAGGGCCACTCTACCCGACTAGCCCATCTACCCCTACATCGCCTCCAACAAACGCGGATACCGTCCCGCATGACTCGTCTCGTATAGCGCTAACAGACGATTCCGCATCAAGTGATACGCGCTCGCCGCTTCATGGATATGGAACGCCCCACGCGATCGGCCATATCCAAAGGTCAGACTGAGCGTAATCCCCCGCGCCGCGCGCTTCAGAGCCACACCGTCCCGACGCATCCGCTCCGCCACGATCACACTCTCTTCAAAATTCCAGCCACTCGCGTGAGCTGCCAGGGCAATCAGAACCTCCGCGTTCGCCTGCATCCGGGCCAGACCCTCTGCCCCTCCAATCAGGTCCCAAAGCTCATTCGGCTCCGCCCCAAGCTGACATCCAGTCGGGTTCAGGTATTCACGGGCCACCGCCGTGATCCCGGACGTCTCCGTCCGCTCAAGTCTCTCGCAAAGCTCTTCCCAGCTCATCCGCGAAAGCCGGGAAGCCAAAAAATACGAGCGGCCGAGCCCAGAGATCAAAGCAATTGCAACAAGGGAAAGCAGAATCAGAAAGGTCATGGGAATTTTTCAGATCAGAAACGTCATCAGGATTTGTCAGCCGTTCTCACACTTTCGAGATCGTAGTGCACCCGCCTGTGCAGAGCAATAAGATATTCCTGCATTTCAACCGAAAGTGCGCCTCTTTCCCGTTCTGGAAACCAGAAGGCCACAATCCACCAAACCAGAGCACCCATGTACACCAACATCCGTAGCTGATCCAAAACAACAAACTGCCGGCCCCATCCCAGAGCCACATGGGCCACGTCGCTGATCACAGCCATCCCCGACCAGGCCGCCAACCCCTGTCCCAGAGCCATCACATGGCTCCGCCACCGCAGCCCAAGCCGGTTGGCCGCCATCGCCATCGCGACAAATAACTCGCAAGTCAGAAGCGACGTAAATAGCATCGCCCGAACCTCCCACAAGCTCAAACCCCGCGCCTGCGGCGGACCAACCTTCCAGGCAAACGCCGCCGCGATCAGCACACCCACCAGACCGCCCACCAGGAACTCCGTCCGAGCATCGCGAACCCAGGTTCCTGTCGGTCGAAGCACCGCCCGGCTCATCTCTACAATCAGCGCCAACTGAAGTCCGTACTCGACAAAGACGTAGGTCCAATAGCCCACAACGTAGGCGTGCCTGCTCCCGTACCGCGACAATCCGAAGAGCACCGCCGTCGTCAGTACTTCATACCCGATCAGCAGCGTGAACGCGGGCAGCTCGCGCCACCGCGCCCTCATAAACAGCACAACGAGCAGGGCGGCGTGGCCCGCAAAGCCCGCCGCCCACAACACGTTTTCTAGCCTCGCAAAGTGCATCGGAAGTTCACTCGGGGTCTCCCACTCGGCATTCCGGCTCACAGCGAGCGGAAGAGCTTACAAGCCAAGATACGAGAGAACAGTGTACTGAATCACCTCAAGCAAGGTCGGGTGCGGCGCCGCCACAACGACATACGGTCGGGGATTGGTTCCCATCGGCTCCGCCATCATTGCAGAGGAAGCAGAGACGGAAAACATGGCAACTACCGCGAACGAACGGATCAGCTTCTGCATGTAAGGCTCCTGGTGCGCAAATGCGCTAAACCAAGCCTAGCAACCGATCGCCGAATTTCCCATAAAAACACGTAAGACTGCAGAAAATACACGAAGATAACAGTACCGTTTTGAGAGATCTACACCCA
>CAXUIB010000175.1:0-4943 GCA_964250945.1 uncultured Acidobacteriaceae bacterium | reverse complement strand
CCGGCGGCGTCCAGGGCACCGTCACCGACAGCTCCGGCGCCACGATCCAGAACGCCGCCGTCCTCTACACCGACGAAACCACCGGCGAAACCGGAACCGCCACCACCGACAGCACCGGCCTCTTCCGCATCCTCAACGCGAAACCCGACCCCTACACCGTCTCCGTCCAGGCCCCCGGCTTCAAGCGCGCCGTCTTCGAGCACATCACCGTCCAGCTCGCCCAGGTCACCCCGCTCAACGTCACCCTCGGCGCCGGCGCCGTCCAGGAGCAGGTCACCGTCACCGGCGATAGCACCGTCGCCGTTGACCCCGTCTCCACCGAATCCGGCATCGTCATCAACCAGAACCAGATCGAAAACCTCGCCATCGTCGGCCGCAATGTCATGGACCTCGCCCAGCTCGCCCCCGGCGTCCAGCTCCGCGACGGCAACGACATCGACCCGACCAAAAGCAACTTCACCGTCGCCGCCTTCCAGGGCCGCTCCGGCCGCGAAACCCAGGTCCAATGGGACGGCCTCTCCATCCAGGACCACACCGTCGGCGGCCCCGTCCAAAACGTCGGCCTCGACACCATCCAGGAGTTCCAGGTCGCCGAAACCACACTCCACCCAGCCCAGAGCGTCGCCAGCGGGGGCGCCGTCAACATGCTCAGCCGCACCGGCGGCAACAGCTTCCACGGCTCCGCCTTTGAGTTCTTCCGCGACTCCCGCCTCGGCGCCAAACAGGGCCTCGTGAAGGGCCCATACGACCGCAATCAGCTCGGCGGCCGCCTCGGCGGTCCCATCCAGCGCGATAAACTCTTCTTCTTCCTCGACGAAGAACTCAACGACACCCGCGACACCTTCGCCGGCCAGACCCCCTTCCCCTTTCTCAATCGCAACTACGGCAAACCCTTTCGGGAAAACTTCTCGGTCGCTCGCCTCGACGCCGTCCTCACCCCCAGGTGGACCGGCTTCGCCCGCTACAGCTACGGCTACAACCACGGCATCGTCGGCTACCCCTCGCTCGGCAACTCGCTGATCAACTCCATCAGCCAAAAAACCCAGTCCAACGTCTTCGGCAGAGGCGCCAACTTCGTCGGCGGCAGCTGGACCCACTCCTTCAAGTACGGCTTCAACGCCTACTCGCAGGAGCTCATCCCCGACCCGAACGCACCCGCGCCCGTCGACTCGCTCGGCCGCAAATATCTCCTCCAGCTCGATGGCGGCTCCACCCTCGCCTACGGTCCTAACCTCCTCACCAACCAGGCCCAGAAACAGCGCAACTACCAGGGCAAATACGACGGCGCCAGACTCCTGGGCCACCACTCCCTCGCCTTTGGCGCCGACCTCACCCGATGGGCGCTCGGCGCAGACTACCCCCTTCGCACCAACGCGCCCGAGCTCGACGGCCAAACCAGCAGCGGCTCCCTAACCCCCGGCGACCCGGCCTCCTACAAGCTCACCTCCATCGTCCTCGGCAACGGCCTCGGCTACGCCTTCAACACCCCCGGCGTCGGCTTCCCGCACGGCGGCACCTCCGAGTGGCGCCCCGCCGGATACATCCACGACACCTGGACCTTCCCGCACCACCTCACGGTCAACGCCGGCGTCCGCTACGTCTTCTTCTCCAACCAGTTCAACACCGACATCGACCACGGCACGCTCCTCAACCAGTTCGAGCCCGGCTACGGAGGCTATCGCCACGCCCCCAAAACCGACTTCAGCCCCCAGATCGGCGGCGCCTGGGACCCCACCGGCTCCGGCAAAACCGTCCTCCGCGCCGCCGCCGGAATCTACTTCGAGGAACTTACCTTCGACGGCTTCGCCAACGACAGCGCCTCCTTTATCCCCACCGGCATCGCCCTGTCCAGCCAATACGTCAGCGGCGGCGGAACCGTCTACGACCCCCGCACCGGCAACGCCTTCGCCCCAGGAGACCCGCTCGCCACCCAGTTCGGCTTCGCCCAGGGAACCAGCGGCTCCGCCCTCGCCTACCTCTTCAACCAGACCATCGGCCAGTCCGCCACCGCCGTCGGCAATCTCCAGGCCCTCTATAAAGCCGCCGCCGCCCAAAACGCCGCCAGCGGCACCACCCAGACCTCCTTCGACATCAACCACCAGCTCTTCAACGCCGCCTTCACCCCCGGCGTCAAAAACCCTCGCGTCTACCAGATCAACGCCTCCGTCCAGCGCCAGCTCCGCCCCGGCCTCGTCTTCACCGGCGAGTACGTCAACGTCCGCGGCACCGAGTTCCCCCTCATCCTCGACGAAAACCACATCGGCGAGGCCCAACTCGGCTCCTTCGACCGCAACCTCGCCATCGCGGCCATCTCTGCCGCCAACGGCTCGGTCGCCGGCTGCCCCGCCACCCTCGCCGGCACCACCTGCGCCATCGCCGGCGGAGCCACCATCGCTACCTACGGACAATTCGGCCTCGGCGCCGGCTTCTCCACCCAGGGCTACGCCTTTCGCGGCCGCAACCCCGACTTCGGCACCATGCCCTTCTACGAGCACAAAGGCTTCAACACCTACAACGGCGTCAACTTGCGGCTCGACGGCCGCCTCGGCCAATCCAGCCGCGAAGCCCTAAGCTGGATGCGCTCCAATACCCTCACCGTCGCCTACACCGTCTCGCGCAACGTCGGCGACGTCAAAGCGAGCGGCACCGCAGCGTCCGACATCTCCGCCTACGCGTACGCCTGGGATAACATCAACCCCACCCGCGTCGTCGGCCCAGACGGCCTCGACCGCACCAGCATGCTCAACGTCGGAACCATTACCGACATCAAGGGCGGCTTCATCTTTTCGCAGATCACCCACTGGTTCTCGCCCCTAGCGCAGAACACCCTTATCCCCGTCGCGTTCAGCGGCTGCAGCGGCGGCCCCGACGAGATCTTCTGCTCCGATGTCAACGGCGACGGCACCACCAACGACCTGCTCCCTAACGTCGACCCTGGCAGCTTCGGCCGCAAACTCAAGGGCGCCTCCGGTCTGAACAGCGCCATCGGCGGGTACAACAGCAACTTTGCCGGCCGCCTCACTCCAGCCGGCCAGCTCCTCGTCAGTCAGGGCCTCTTCACCGCATCGCAGCTGGCCGCCGCCAAAGGCACCATGCCCAACCTCCCTCTCGCACCTCCGAACGAGGTCGGCCTCGACCTCCTCCTGCTCACCGATGTCCGCCTCAGCTGGCAGCACAGAATAGCCGAACGGCTTACCCTCGAACCCTCCTGGGACGCCTTCAACGTGTTCAATCGAACCTCGTTCGACCCCCCCGGAAACATCCTCAACAGCAACCTTTACGGCACGCCCGGGTCTATCAATGGGACCACACCCGAGACCCGCACCAATGTCCGGCAACGCGGCTCCGGCTCCTTCGAGCAGGGCGCCCGCCGTCAAATGCAGGCCGGCCTGCGTCTCAGCTTTTAGCGCAAGCTACCAGTTGGTGTAGCGGGCTTCCTTTGTGTTGTCCTTTCCGCAGGGATCTGCAGCTGTTGTACTTGCTGTTGTCCGTTCCTTTGTTGCCATTCCCGCAGCGAATCTGCTGTTTTCTTTCTCAGAAGATTCACCTCCGTCTATACTTAGGGTCCACCTATGACACCGACCGCAAGCGCTGTGGAACAACCGTCCGCTATCAAGAAACAGTTCCCCTCGTCCTCGGGCCAGATGTTCGGCAGCTACTTTCGTTCCGACCGAACGGAAAGCTTCAAAAAGAAAGACCTCCTCGACGCCCGCGCCCGCCGGCTCTTTGAAACCACCGCCCTCGCCTGCTCGCTCGACGCCTACCCCTTCCAGGCACCGCTCTCGAGCCGCACCGGTCCCGTCGTCGACCTCGACGGCCACCGCATGCTCATGCTGTCCTCCTACGACTACCTCGGCCTCATCGGCGACCCCCGCATCGACGAAGCCGCCATCGCCGCCGTCCGCAAGTACGGCACCGCCACCGGAGGCGCCCGCCTCCTCACCGGCACCCTCGACCTCCATCAGGAGATGGAAGACGCCCTCGCCGGCTTCAAAGGTACCGAAGCCGCCATCACCTGCACCTCCGGCTACATGGCCAATCTGGCCGTCATCAGCGCCCTCCTGGGTCCCGCCGATCGCGTCATCGCCGACATCTACTCGCACCGCAGCCTCATCGACGCCTTCCGCCTCGCCGGCGTCCAGGTCCAACGTTTCCAGCACAACGACATGAACTCCCTCCGCTTCGAGCTCAGAAACGGCCCGGAAGCCAACCGCACCCTCATCGTCTCGGACGGCGTCTTCTCGATGGACGGCGACATCGCCCTGCTCCCCGATCTGATCGCCATAAAGAAAGAGTTCAGCTGCTACCTCCTCATGGATGACGCACACGCCATCGGCATGCTCGGCGCCACCGGCCGCGGCTCCGACGAGCACTTCGGCATCCCCACCGACGAGGTCGACATCTGGACCGGCTCCCTCGCCAAATCCATTCCCGCCAACGGCGGCTTCGTCGCCCTCTCGCGCCGCCTCGCCATCTTCCTCCAGCACGCCGCCTCCCCTTACATCTTCTCCGGAGCCATGGCCCCCGCCTCCGCCGCCGCCGTCCTCGAAGGCGTCCGCATCCTCCGGGCCGAACCCGAACGCGTCACCCGCCTCCGCGAAAACGGCAACTTCCTCCGCCAACGCCTCAAGAGCCTCGGCTACAACACTGGCCTCTCCGAAACCGCCGTCATCCCCGTCGTCCTCGGCGAAGACGCCACCACCGCCTTCTTCTCCCGCTCCCTCCGCGACCACTCCATCATCGCCGCCCCCGTCCTCTTTCCCGCCGTTGCACAGGGAGCCGGCCGCCTCCGCCTCTGCGTCACCGCAGCCCACACCCCCGAACACCTCGAATACGTCCTCGACGTCTTCGACAAACTCCGCTCCGAGCAGCCCCTCCCGTAACCCCGTAAGCCTCGTGCCCTCCCGCATCACCGCCGCCGGCGGCTTCCACGGCCGCCCCCC
>CAXUIB010000174.1:0-4985 GCA_964250945.1 uncultured Acidobacteriaceae bacterium | reverse complement strand
ATCCCCACGTTTCAGGCGATGGCCTTTTTGAATGAGATCGGTCCCCTGGTGACCGGCTTGCTGGTGGCTGGACGCATCGGCGCGGGCATGGGCGCCGAACTTGCCAACATGCGCGCGACAGAACAGATCGACGCCATTGAAACCCTGTCCATCGACTCGTTCAAGTTCCTGGTCGTCCCCCGCATCGTGGCGTGCACGCTGATGCTGCCGGTGCTTACCACCTTTATGAATGCCGCCGGAATCCTCGGCGGATACCTGTCCGAGGACTTTTCCTCTAATCTCACATGGAGCCTGTACATCAACCGAGCCTTTGACGGCGTTTTTCTGGCAAACATCATCCCGCCCACGCTGAAGACCACTGTCTACGGATTTCTGATCGGCACCATCTCGTGCTTTTTTGGCTACACCACCAACGAAGGTTCAGAGGGCGTGCGTCGAGCGTCCACCAACTCCGTCGTCGTGTCGTCGCTGGCCGTCATTCTGTCCGACGTCATTTTGATCAAGTGCATTTTTTTCTGGTTCCCGAAACAAGCCATATGACCGACAACGCGCAAACCAAACCGAGCGGCGAGAAGCCTGACGCGGCCGAGAAAGAGAAGCCCGATTGCGGCGGGAAACCGGACGGGGGCAAGAAGCCCGATGGGGGCGGAAAACCGGACGGGGGCGAGAAGCCCGATGGGGGCGACCAGACGGTTATCGGCTTTGACGACGTGGTCAAGAGCTTTGGCGATCGCAAGGTGCTCGACGGTATCTCCTTCAACGTCGCCAAAGGCGAGGCTGTCTGCATTCTTGGCCGCAGTGGAACGGGAAAGAGCGTGACGCTGCGCCTGATGATCCGGCTGTTGACCGCGGACAGCGGAAAGGTGATGGTGATGGGCCAGGACATTGCGGCGGTGGACGGAAAGGCGCTTTCGGCGATTCGGCAGAAGATGGGCTTTTTGTTTCAAAGCGCCGCTCTGTTTGACTCGTTCTGCGTGCGGGACAATCTTGCCCTTCCACTTCGCCGGCAGAACAAGCACATGTCTCGGGCAGAGATCAAGGATGCGGTCGAGGAGACGCTAAAGAGTGTCGGGCTCGAGAACGATCAGGAAAAGATGCCGGTGGAGCTTTCGGGCGGCATGCAGAAACGCGCCGGTCTGGCTCGTGCTCTGGTGCTGAAGCCGGAGATCCTGCTGGTCGATGAGCCGAGCAGCGGGCTTGACCGGATCACTGCGTCCGAGATCGACGATCTTCTCTGCAAGGTCAAAACGGAGCATCACTCGACCATTGTCATCGTCACCCATGACATTCACGGAGCTCGCCGCGTCGGCGACAAGCTTTTGGTTCTCGATCAAGCGAAACTGCTTGGCTTCGGTACGCCCGAGGAGCTGGATGCCAAGCACGACAAGCACCTGGAAGAATTTATCTCGGAGACCGGACGATGAAGAAACGCAATCTTTGGATCGGCATCCTTGTGGCAGCCGCGGTCGTGTTGTTTGGCGCGGGCCTGTTTCTTGTCGGCAACCAGCACAAGGCGTTTCGCAGCCACTCGGAGTTTTATACCGACTTTGAGAATCTGAGCGGCATTTCCAAGGGCGCCAAGGTTCGTGTGAACGGCATGGACGCCGGCCAGGTCTCCGACGTGTTTATTCCGACTTCACCGGAGAAGTTCCGTCTCAAAATGACGCTTGAAGACCGGATTCGCGGATTGATCCGCGAGAATTCCGTGGTGACGATCGAGAGCGACGGCCTGGTCGGGGATAAGTTCCTGCTGATCGGCGGCGGCAGCGCGGCATCCCCGCAGGCGGCGCCCCAATCGACGCTGCGCAGCAAAGAGCCCGCCTCCATCAGCAAGATGATGGACCAGGCGAACGGCATCATGACGCAGGTAGGCGGAACGATCACACAGGTCGACCACACCTTGACGCATGTGAACGGCGCCATCACGGACGTGCAGGGCAAACTGAATGGAACTCTGAACGCGGCCACCGCAACCATCAACAACACCAACGGCGCGATCACCGATGTTCGCCACGGCAAAGGGAGCGTGGGCGTTCTTCTTGAGGATCCGACGACGGCCGCAAACGTGAAGCAGATTGTGGTCAACGCGCGCGACGCGACCGCCAGTCTCAACACGGCTTCGACGCAGGTCAACGGCATGATCGGCGAAATGCAGCAGCGGCAGATCGTGGCCAAGGTGGATGACACCTTGAAGAACACCAAGAGCGCGACGGCACAGCTCGACCAGGCCTCGAAACAGATCAACACGACGCTGAAGAGCGCGTTGGCTCCCGACCAGTTTGGCCAGGGCGCCGGCACCAACCTCCAGCAATCGCTTACCAACATCAACCTGGCGACCGGCAACCTGGCCGATGACACGGAGGCCTTGAAGCACGAGTTTTTCTTCAAGGGCTTCTTCAAAAAGCGAGGGTACGACAGCCTGGACCGGCTTCCGGTGGACTCCTACAGGGACGGAAAGCTGCTGAAAAAGCGAACACAGAACCGTCAGTGGATCTCCTCGGCGCAGCTGTTCGAGCACAGGATTGCCCCTAACAACAGCACCATTACCGAGACGCTGTCGGCGTCGGGACGGGCGGCGATCGAAGCGGCCGCGAGCCAGATTCCCGATCTGTACACGAGCGCTCTGATCGTCGAAGGCTATGCCGATCCTGGAACGCCGGGAGAGATGCTGGTCCAGTCACGCCAAAGAGCGATCGTGATTCGCGACTATCTCCAGCTCCGCTTCAATCTGGCGCCGCAGAAGATGGGCGTCATCGGCATGAGCGAGACGCCGCCGGTGGGATCAGGCAAACAAACCTGGGACGGGATCTCTATCGTGCGCCTGGCTCCGAGCAAGTAGGGCTGCGGCGGGGGTTACGATGAAGACATCGATGCCCCCCACCGCCGCCCAGACCGAAGCCATTCTCCTCCTCGCTCACGGCACCCCCGCGACCCTCGGCCAGATGGCGGAGTACCTCGGTCGCGTGACCGGCGGACGGGCGCTGCCAGCGGAGGTGGTCCAGGAGCTCCAGCACCGCTACAGCGCCATCGGCCTGCGCGACGACCCGCTCCCCGAGGGCTCGCCGCTCACCCGTTGGACCCTCCTTCAGGGCAAACTTCTGGCCGAGCGGATCGGCCTGCCCGTCTACGTGGGCATGCGCAACTGGCACCCTTACATTGCGGACACGGTCGCGCACATGCGCCGCGACGGCATCTCGCGGTTCAAGGCGATCTGTCTGGCGCCGCAGAACTCCCGCACCTCGGTCGGTCTTTACCGCCGCTCCGTGCTCGAGGCCGCCGCCGGCGCGCCGTCGGTCAACGGCATGCCGGGCGCCCGATCGCTCGAGGTCGAGTTTGTCGCCGGCTGGTCTGCCCAGCCGATGCTTGCGGCCGCCTTTGCCGACCGTCTGTGGCCGGTGTGGGCCGAGGCCTGCGCCACCACCGGCCGGCGCGTCCCCGTCCTCTTCACCGCGCACTCCGTTCCCTGCCGAACGATCCGCGCCGGAACGTCGGACACCCCCGCACGCAGCGACCTGCCCGTCCCACCTGACGGCATCCAGACCTACGACGATCGGCTGAGCCCCGACCCTTACCCCGTCGAAGCCAAACAGACCGCGGCCGCCGTCAGCCGCCTCCTCCAGCCGGTCGGCATGACCGACGCGGACTGGGTGTTCGCGTTCCAGAGCCAGGGCGTCGCCGGCGCACCCTGGATCGGACCCACTGTCGAAGACACCCTCGCCGCGCTCGCCGCCGAAGGGCACGCCGGCGTGGTCGTTCAGCCGGTCGGCTTTCTTTGCGACCACGTCGAAATCCTCTACGACATCGACATCAGTTTCCAGGAAACTGCGCGGACTCTGGGCCTGCGGCTCTGGCGCGCCGAAAGCCTCAACGCCTCGCCGCTGCTCATCCAAGCGCTTGCCGAGATTGCGACCGGCGAGTACGGGGCCGACATCGACGAAGAGACCCCAGCCGCTCACGGATGAAAAGGATCGCCATCGTGGGCGGCGGTCTCGCCGGGCTGACCGCTGCCTGGCAGATGCACCGGCTCGGGCTGGCCTGTACCCTCTTTGAGGCCTCTCCCCGGCTCGGCGGCATTGTCGAAACGGTCCGGCAGGACGGCTTTACGGCGGAACTCGGACCTGACGGCTGGATCAGCGAGAAACCCTGGGCCGCCCAGCTTGCCCGTGAGCTCGACCTTGCGGACGACCTCGTCGCCTCGAACGACTTGACGCGCCGGACGTATATTTTCTCGGGCGGTACTCTTTCAGGCGGCCACCTCTACCCGATCCCCGACGGGATGCGGCTCATGGTGCCGACCGACCTCGCCGCCCTTGACCGATCGCCGCTCTTTTCGCCTGCCGCCCGTGCCGCCTACCGGGCCGAACCCGGCCGGGCCGCGGAGTTGAAAGCGTCCGCACCGCTCGCCGACGAGAGCGTCAGCAGCTTTGTCCGCCGCCACTTCGGCGAGGAGGTCCTCCAAACCCTGGCCGGCCCTCTGCTCTCGGGCGTCCTCGGCGGAGACGTGAGCCGGCTGAGCGCGCACGCCGTTCTCGCCCCGTTTGTTCGGATGGAGCGCACCCATGGATCGCTCATCCTTGCCCTGCAATCCGCCGGCCAGACTTCTGGCCAGGAGTCTGGGCAGGAGTCTGGGCCGCAGACCCCACTCAGTCTCTTTAGCACGCTTCGCTCCGGCCTCGCCACTCTCACCGAGCGCCTTGCCGCTCCGCTCCCCACCTCGAACGTCCGTCTCAACACCCCGGTCCAGCGCATCACCCGGAGCGGCCTGCAATGGCTGGTCCAGACCGGCGCCGACCCCCCATCCCGCAACGCCGCCCCAGAGATCTTCGACCACGTCGTCCTTGCCACTCCCGGCCACGTCACCCGCGAGCTCCTCCTTTCGCTCGACCGCGTCGCGGCTGGCCTGCTCCCGACGGAGGCCAGCTCCGCCATCCTCGTCGCGCTCGGCTTCCGACACCAGCGCATCGGCAAAGACGCGCGTGTAGGTG
>CAXUIB010000173.1:0-5032 GCA_964250945.1 uncultured Acidobacteriaceae bacterium | reverse complement strand
GGGTACGGGGCGTTTCTGGCGTACCACGCGAATCTGCAGCCGCGGTACTACCTGGTGATTGCGGTTCCGCTGACGCTGTTGGCGCCGGCGGTGCTGGACCGTTTGTGGCGGGGTGAGCTTGGGTTTGGCTCGGAGACGAGACGGGTTCTGGTGGGCCTGGCCGGGGTGGTGCTCGCGGCGGTGGTGGTGGTCGGTGCGCACCATATGGTCTACTACGTGCGGACGCCGGAGTACACGTTTCTGGAGGCGGCGCGCGGGATTGACGCGATTGTGGCGAAGGACCGTGGCCACAATCCCTTGGTACTCTCGATCAGCGGGTCGGACCTGTCGCTGATGACGGGGCTGCCGTCGATCTGCGACGACTTTGGGACGATGGAGCTGCCGGACCGGGTGCGGGCGTACAAGCCAGGTTGGTACGCGAGTTGGAATCAGGTGGACGACGACAAGATGGACGCGTTTACGCCGCGCTTTCACTTGGAGCGGGTTGCGTCGTTTCCGGCGATGGACGATCCGGAGCGGAACCTGTTGATTCTGTATCGTGTGGAGCCTGGGCCGGGGCCGTCGCGGCCGCGTGTGCGAAGACGCAAGCCGGTCCCAAAGTCGCTGGAGACAGCGATGGGCCAGCAGCCAAGCGCGGCGCAGTTGGAGCACTGAGCCGAGCCAGACGAGACTGGTTGACTCGTCTGGCCGCTTTCGGTAGTCTAAGACCTCGCGCGGGATTCGCGTCCGTACGTCTGTTGTGCTGCAGCTTTGGCACATGGGGCGGGGATGGCGGATATCCGTGGTGGATACCTCTCGGGGCCGGTCCGGCGAGTTTCGTTCGCGGCGCCTCCTCCTGACCCACACAAGGCTGGCTTTCTTTTGGCTTCTGCGCGATCTATGCGGCCTCGGTGCCTTCAGACGCTGGTCTTTCTTCTTTCCTCTCCTGAGTTATTCCCCTGGCGGGCAGGTTCTGGACGGGTGGGCGGACGATCTCCGAACGGTTGTCGGATGTTTGATATGAATTTGTGATTTTTGCGGTTTAGAGGGAGAAGTGCACTTATGTCGACCACGATACCAAGCGGCAAAGACATCAAGCGGCGATGGTTTGTGCTGGATGCGAGCGGAAAGACGCTCGGCAGGCTTGCGACGCAGGCTGCCAGCGTTCTCGCAGGCAAGTTGAATCCGCTGTACACGCCCTACATCGATATGGGGGACCATGTTGTGATCGTCAACGCCGAGAAGATCGTCCTGACGGGTTTGAAGGCGGAGCAGAAGCTGTACCGGCGGTATACAGGATTTCCCGGCGGTCTGCGCGAGGAGTCGTTTGTGAAGCTCCTGGCGCGTCGGCCGGAGGCGATTGTCGAGCAGGCCGTAAAGGGGATGCTGCCGAAGTCAAAGCTGGGCCGCCAGATGGCGACCAAGCTGAAGGTATACAAGGGCGCCGATCATCCGCACGTGGCCCAGCAGCCCGAGCCGATGGAGCTAGCGTCGTAAGATTTTGGGGTTTGGTTCGTCTGCGTGAGAGCCGTTTCGAGCGAAGAAGAGATAAGGGAGTTCTATGGCGGATCTGATTCAGTACTACGGGACGGGGCGGCGCAAATCCAGCATCGCGCGGGTGTTTTTGCGGCCGGGCAGCGGAAACTTCGTCGTCAACAAAAAGCCGGTCGATGTGTACTTTGTGACACCGCAGCAGAGGGCCGCGGCAAAGCGGTCGCTCGGGATCGAGAACATCGGCGAGACGTTTGATGTGATGACGACGGTTCGGGGCGGTGGCGTGATGGGTCAGGCCGATGCCGTCAAGCTTGGCATTGCGCGGGCTCTGATGGAGTTCAACCCGGAGCTGCGCAAAGCTCTGAAGGCAGAAGGCTTGGTCACGCGGGATTCGCGCGGCAAGGAACGCAAGAAGTACGGTCAGAAGGGTGCTCGCGCACGGTTCCAGTTCTCGAAGCGGTAAAGAGCGCGTCGACCTCTAGAGCGTTTGCTCGGTATCGCTTCGTTATTGGGTTCAACAGCATCGCACGACCCGCCACACTCTGCGTGGCGGCAGGAACCTAAATCCCCAACCAAAAGGGATCAATCGCTGTCGCCAAGGAAGCAGATTTCCGGACACACAGACGGTGATGCCTAGCTAGGAGTTCGATTTTGGCAAATATCACGATGAAGGAGCTGCTCGAAGCCGGCGTTCACTTCGGGCACCAGACCAAGCGCTGGAACCCGAAGATGAAGGAGTACATTTTCGGCGAGCGCAACGGCATTTACATCATTGATCTGCAGAAGACGCTGAAGATGTTCAAGGACGCATCGAAATTCGTCACCGACCTGACTTCGACCGGCAAGCTGGTCCTGTTTGTCGGCACCAAGCGCCAGGCGCAGGACGCCGTGGCCGAGGAGGCGACGCGCGCCGGGATGCCGTACATCAACTCGCGCTGGCTGGGCGGCTTGCTGACCAACTGGGTGACGGTGCAGAAGTCAGTGAAGCGGCTTCAGGAACTCGACGATATGTCGACGGACGGACGGTATGAGCTGCTGACCAAGAAGGAAGTCATCAAGCTGGAGCGCGAGCGCAAGCATCTTTCGACCAATCTGTCAGGCATCAAGAACATGAAGCGTCTGCCGGATGCGATCTTTGTAATCGATTCGAACAATGAGGCGATCGCGGTGGCGGAGGCGCGGAAGCTCGGCATTCCGGTAGTTGCCGTAGTCGATACGAACTGCGATCCGACGGTGGTCGACTACGTGATCCCGGGCAACGACGATGCTCTGCGCGCGATTCGGCTGTTTACGACCAAGATCGCGGATTCGGCGGCCGAGGGCGTGCAGATGGTGTCTGACAAGGCGTTTGCGAGCGAGGTTGCGGACGTGCAGCCGACCGAGATTGCGCCGCAGTTCGTCGGCGAAGAGGGCGAGGACGCGCTGGTCGGCGTCGAACTTTCGGCTGCGGCGGAAGAGCCCGCGGAGGAGGACGACGAGAACGTCGATCTGGCGGCGGTGCTGGGCGGCAACATCCGCAAGGCGCCGGCGTCGGCGACGGTGGACGAGCCCGAGCCGGTGGCCGCCGAGACAGGCGCCTAGAGCGGCTGCAACGACTCAGAGATCCTGCGGGCGTGGCGGCCATCGCTTCAGACGGAGCGAGTCGGCCACCGCGCCTTCCTTTTTTGCGTGTGCACAGAAAATAATCTTTACGCAGGGCTAAAGTTCCGGCGCGAAGATGTCGATAAGAGAATGTGAGAGGGCAATGACAACGGCCGCAGAGACAAACAAGGTAGATGCAAAGCTGGTGAAGGAATTGCGCGAGAAGTCCGGCGCGCCCATGGGCGACTGCCTGAAGGCGCTGCAGGAGACCCGCGGCAATATGGAAGAGGCGTTTGTGGTGCTGCGCAAGCGCGGAATGGCATCGGCGGCGAAGAAGGCGGCACGCTCGACCAACGAAGGCGCAGTTGGGACCTACATCCACGCCGGCGGCAAGATCGGCGTTCTGCTGGAGCTCAACTGCGAGTCGGACTTCGTGGCGCGCACGGATGATTTTCAGAGTCTGCTCCGCGATGTCGCGATGCATGTGGCCGCGACCGATCCGCGCTATGTGCGCAAGGAGGATGTAACCGAAGAGGACCTCGCGCGAGAGAAGGACATCTTCCGATCGCAAGCCGCCGCGACGGGGAAACCGGCGCCGATGGTCGAAAAGATCGTCGAAGGCAAGATGAGCAAATTCTACGAGGAGGTCTGCCTGCTCGAGCAGCCGTTTATCAAGGACCAAACCCAGACGATCGCGCAGATCATCGCGACGCGCGTCGGCAAACTCGGGGAAAACATCTCTGTCCGGCGGTTCGCCCGCTTCAAAGTAGGCGACCCAAACTGGACCGTCGCCACGACAAAGATCGCCGCAGAGGAACCCCAGGCATAGCGCCTCGTTCCCATCCTGCAGGTATCTGAGCCTGGGTGACAGCCCAGGCTCTTCTTTTTTGCTCTAAATGCGATGAGCGCGGCAGGAGCACCCAACCCGGCTGCACCCCGCTGCAACCAGATCTCGGCCAGAAAAGATCACGCTAGAGTACATCGACAACATCCCGCGTTTGGGGAGATCACAAGGCAAACACGCTCGATCAGGCGAAGACCTGCGCGCGCCATGCCTGGGTCACGGCATTGCGACCATCCAGTGGGCTTGCCCGCGCCATCGCTCCTTGACTTTCGACCGGCGAGCGCACGGACTGCCTCGCGCTCCTCGACCGCGGCTCGCTTGCGTTGATTGGGACCGCTCAGGATGTCGATCGGGGCTGACGTGAAGCGCACGTTAGCCATCTCATCTAGTTCCGACGGAGGACGAACCCGCCCGATGCTTCCGCAAGTCCGCGCATCCCTCTCTTTTTTTCTCCTCGTGGTCTCGACCGCGGCTCTCTCTCGACCGACACCCGCCCTCTCTCAGCCGCGCCCGTCGCCTCGGCACAGTGGCTCGTCCGGGGCCGGCCCGACACCAGCCGAAATGCGCGCCACACGCGCCTTCAACTCCGCCAAATCCGATCCCCTCCAACTACACGCCTTTCTCGTCCAGATGCCCAAAGGCGCCGACCTCCACATGCACCTTTCGGGTGCCGTCTATGCCGAAACCTTTATCGCCGATGGCCGGGCCGATCTCCTCTGCATCCATCCGTCCAACCTCGCCTTCACCAAAAATATCGGCACCACCCGCTCCATCCCGCCGGAACCCGTCTGCGCCGAAGGAGACCTCGCTGCCAGCGCACCCTTCGACCTCCATCCCGCCAAAGACGCTCACACCGGTCAGCCGCTCTACAACGCCCTCGTCGACTCCTTCTCGCTGCGCGCCTACGTTCCCTCCCCCGACTGGAGCGGCCACGACCAGTTCTTTGCCACCTTTGGCCGCTTCGGCGGTCTCGCGAAATCCCACACCGGCGAGTGGCTCGACGAAGTCGCCAGTCGAGCCGCGTCGCAAAACGAGCAATACCTCGAGATCATGGAGACCCCAACCTTCGCGCACGCCGCTAAGCTCGGCGCGGAGATCGGCTGGCCCGCCACCCCGCGCACCATCACCCCCAAC
>CAXUIB010000172.1:0-5060 GCA_964250945.1 uncultured Acidobacteriaceae bacterium | reverse complement strand
CTCCGCCGCAGCAATACAGATATGTATAGACATCAGAGGTTATGTCGAGAGCGTAAGGACCGCCCCGCAGCGGAGAGGGTTCGTCCTCATCGGCAATCAACTGGCCGGGCAGAGAGTAGTACAGACCGAAGTTCACGTCGGTGTTGTACAAAGTGCCGATGTAGTAGCTGGCAGTATCGATTTGGTAGCCGCTTACGCCATCCACTGTGCCGGAGGTAGTTATAGAAACCGAGTTGTTTCCGAGGTTGAAATTGATCGTGCTGACCACTGCGGGAAGGGAGAAGGTGAAGACGTGATTGGGGGTAGTGACGACAAAGTCGTCGAGGGTGTCGGCGTGGGCGGTGTTGGGGAGGGCGAAGGCGGAAGCGAGCAGAAGAATGGCAGAGAGGTTGCGCATAATGGGGAGCCTCTGGCGCGAAGGACGCGTGCGAGGAGGATGCGCCTCTACGAGGTGGGTCGTCAAGGAGTTGGGCGAGGTGGTCGCGATTGGGCAAAGCTGGCGGAACGTCCGTCAGATCTATAGCGGTTCTCCTGTCCCTGTTTAATCGGATAGAGTGTGGGAGTGCCGTTTTCACTGGGGAAAACGGCCATGAGGCTGTGGTTTCGCTATACACCTACAGGAGAACCGCTCTAGCGGCGGCGGCGGTCGGCGAAGATCTTCATACACGCGAGGACCAGGGTGAGGGCGCCGGTGGGAAGGCAGCCCATCGCGAGCATAAGGGCGAGCCAGCCGCCGTTGGTGTGCGGGCCCTGCCGGCCCATGCCGCCGAAGAGGAGATCGATGGCCAGGATCGCGACGAGGCCTGCGCCGAAGATGGCAAGGCCGGTGCGGAGGAGCTTCTGGGTGTCGGTCTGCATCGGCGGCGAGGGCTCTCTTCGAGCGGAGGTGCGGTCGGATCTAGCGATAGACGGCCAGCATGGCGTACACGACGACTCCGGTGACCGAGACGTAGAGCCAGATCGGGTAGGTGTAGCGGGCGACCTTGCGGTGGAGCGGGAAGCGGCCGGAGAGGGAAAGAAAAAAGGTGACGAGGATCAGCGGGAGCGCAACGACCGAGAGGAGGATGTGAGAGATCAGGAGGCCGAAGTAGACGGTCCGGACCGGTCCCTGGCCGAGAAAGCGCATGTCGCCGTGAAGCGCATGGTTGGTGATGTAGGTGACCAGAAACAGCGAGGAGAAGAGGAACGCGGTGAACATCGAGTTGCGGTGTTTGAGGATGAGGCGGTGGCGGATACAGTAGAGGCCGGACAGAAGAGCGACGGTGCAGCAGGTGTTGAGGATGGCGTTGAGCGCGGGGAGAAACGACAGGTGCGTTCCGGCCAGGTCGGTGGGCTGGTGGAAGTAGACGAGCCACGCGAGGAAGATGGAGGCCGCCATCGAGACGGCGACGATGCCCGCGATGACCGAGACAGGAGTTCTGACAGGCTGCGGTGGTGTGCGGGCGGGCTGGGTGGTGGAGGTAGTCACTGTTTGGTCAGCCCTGTTCCGGGAGAGAGACGGCGTTCCGTCTTGCTTGCGAGGATCTGCGGAGGTGCAGGCAGATGTAAATGATGGCGGTGTAGAGGACGATGTCGAGGATCGCGGACAGGGCGTAGAAGAGGTACGTGTCGGTGGTATCTACGACAGTGCCGAGGAGGAGCATGCCGGGGAAGAGCAGGGCCTGCGGCAGCTTCGCGTGGGTCATGGCGGCGAGAGCGGCGACGATGCCGACCAGGACGCAGCTGAGTCCGGCGGCGACGGCGAGGTCCTGGTGCTGGAGCTGTTTTTCAAGGCTGGGAGGTGTATTGGGCATGGTGGCTCTTAGAACAGAAGGCGTCCTTGGGCGTTGAGGATCATGGCGAGAAGGAGCAGGGGGAGGTAGAGGACCGAGGCTTTGAGGAGAGCTTTGGCGCACGGTCGGGCGGTGGGTCCGAGCGGGTCGCGCAGGATCCGGGCGAAGCGGACGGTGGCGGCGAGATATCCGAGGCCGAGCAGGGTGGCGACGACGGCGTACGGCCGGCCGGTGACACCGAGGACGGTGGTCCAGAGCGAGACCGGGATCATCAGAACGGCATAAAAGAGCGCCTGGATGACGGTGGAGCGGGCCGCATCGGAGACCGTCTGCTGCGTGGCGGTAAGGCGGATGCCGCCGTTCTTGTAGTCGTCCCGGTAGAGCCAACCGATGGCCATGAAGTGGGGGAACTGCCAGACAAAGAGGATGGCAAAGAGGCTGATGCCGGGCCACTCGATGAGACCGCGGGCTGCCGTCCAACCGATCAACGGAGGGAGAGCTCCGGGAAATGCTCCGATAAAGGTGTTCAGGCTGGTGAAGCGCTTCAGCGGTGTGTAGATGCCGACGTAGCAGGTGGCGGTGAGCAGAGTCAGGATCGAGGTAAGGATGTTGGTGGTGGCGGCCAGGTACAGAGTGCCGCCGAGCACGGCCGCGAAGCCCAGCAGAAGACCGTGCGCGAGCGAAATGCGGCCGGCGGCCATCGGACGATTCGCGGTGCGGCGCATACCGGCGTCGGAGCGGCGTTCCAGCGCCTGGTTGAGCACCGAGGATCCGGCAGTGACGGCGGCAATGCCGAACAGGGCTTCAAAGAGGCCCGCGTGAAAGGGGCTGATCCCCGATCGGAGACTGCCGAGATAGAAGCCCGCAGCCGCGGTGATCAGAACCATGGCCGAGACGCGCGGTTTGAAGAGAGTCACGTAGTCGGCGAGCATGGACGGTCGGGCAGCGTCCGCGGCTTCCTGGACGACGGCGGGCGAAGCGAGGGGCGCGGTGGTTGCGAAGAGAGCCACTGCTCTCAAGTTTAGCGCGGTTAGGCGAGGAGTTACGCCGGTGTCTCGGCGAAGTTGGAACGGCCCAGGTCTGTGCCAGTGGTGGTCTGGCCAGGTCGGTCAGGGGATCAGGGCTTTTTGGCGTGTCAGGGCCAAAGTTTCGAAGCGCTCGAGGAAGAGCTCGGTGACGGAGTCGATGCTGTAGCCGGCAAAGAAAGCGGTCGACCACTCGAGGTCGGGGATCGTGAAGACGAGCAGGAGATAGCCGATCCAGACGGAGGCGAAGCCCTGCAGCACCTGCGCCTCGCGGACGTGAAGCCAGAGCAGCCAGTCGTCGATCGTCTTGAAGTTGGGGCGGGTCTCGTTTTTAACGGCTTTGAGCAGGGCGATGGCGATGTGAGCGCCGCTGCCGAGCAGGATGAAGACGTAGTCGGCGAGCAGGCGCTGGAGGTCGGCGGAGCTGAAGCGCCAGTTGTGGACGAAGCGGCTTGCGTACGCGAGCATAACGGGGATGAGCGCGCCGAGAAGGAGGACGGCGACGAGCTGGACGGAGCTGAAGACCTGGGCGGCGCGGCTGCGGGCGGCGCGGTAGACGATGCCCTGGTCGACGTCCACGAGTCCGCCCTCGATGGCGGCGGCCTGCTGGGCGAGTTCGTCGAGGACGCGTTTACGAAGTTGGGGAGATCGGGGCAGCTCGTCGCCGAACTGAAATTCGAGGTTGAGCGCCTGGCCGACGCGCAGGTTGCACATGACATCGTTGACCCGCGGCGTGAGCGTGAGGGCGGCGCACTGATAGACGATCTGGTCGAGGCCGGCGGCGACCTCGGCGAGGTCCGCGGCGCGTTCGACCGCGTCTGCCGAGACGTGCTGGCAGAGGCGCAGGTTGCGATGCCAGAGCAGCGTGATGAGGGTGACGCTGTCGGCGCACCACTCGAGCTCGGCGGTGCTGGCGCGCAGGAGATACTGGATGTCGTCGAGATTGCCGCTGATAATCCGGTCGACTTCCGCGAGGTCGGGGGCGCCGGCGAGCGGATCAGCGCCGGGCACGGCGGGATGATTGCAGGAGGGCGGCTTGGCGAGGAGGTCTTCGAGGTACTGCGCGGCGGCGCGGATGGCACGGAGCGAACCGAAGATGTGGCGGTCTTCGGGGGTGCGCCCGGCCTCGGAGGTCTTCGGCGCTGCCGCTTGCGCGCCGGCCTTCTCTCTGGTTAGGGCGCCTCGTGGCGCGGTCGTCTGCTGCCCAATGGACATGCCCGGTGATACTTCCTTTCGAGGGGCGGTGTCAAGGACCGAGTGCGGCGGGCGTACAGCGAACCGGGTGCTCCGCCGCCCCTTTGGCATCAGGATCGCGTCCGGAGCAAACGCGTGCCCTCTACCGGACGTCTACCGTTGCATGCTGTTCCGCTCTCTGCCGCTGCTTCTCTTCTTTGTGGTCGGGCGCGCGTCTGCCGCACCGCCAACCGGGGCTGCCCCGGTGTACGGATATCGTGTGATCGCCCAGTATCCGCACTCGACCCAAAGTTACACCGAAGGTTTTCTGTACCTCCACGGCCAGTTTTATGAGGGGACAGGAATGGAAGGACGGTCGGCTGTGATGGCGATCGATCCGGCAACGGGAAGGGTGTCGCAAAGGCGCAATCTCGCGCCTGAGTACTTCGGCGAAGGCATTGTGGATTGGGGGCCGGACCTCTATGAGTGGACGTGGAGGTCGCACGTCTGTTTCGTCTACGATCGCTTCAGCTTGCGGCTGGTAAAGCAGTTCCACTACACGGGCGAGGGCTGGGGCATGACCCGCACAACGAAGGAGCTGATCACGAGCGACGGAACGGCGACCCTACGCTTCCGCGATCCTGCGACGTTTGTTGAGACGAGGCACATCGTGGTGAAAGACGGCGGTCGAGAGATCGACCAGCTGAACGAACTCGAATTCATCAAGGGCGAGATCTACGCCAACATCTGGCACTCGGACCGCATTGCGCGCGTCTCGCCGCGGGATGGGCACGTGATCGCGTGGATCGATCTTTCCGGGCTGTTGCCGGCGGACCGGATGGTCGATGCCGAGTCGGTTTTGAACGGGATTGCCTACGACGCCGAGCGGGACCGCATCTTTGTGACCGGCAAGCAGTGGCCTGCGGTGTTTGAGATCAAGGTGGCGGCGCGGGTGCGATAGAGCTGGTCGGGATCTTAGTAGCGGGGGATGGTGGGGTCTATTGACCGGGACCACTGATCGATGCCGCCGGAGAGCGACTGGGCCTGGGTGAAGCCTTGTTCGCGGAGCCACATGGCGACCGAGAGCGAG
>CAXUIB010000171.1:0-5122 GCA_964250945.1 uncultured Acidobacteriaceae bacterium | reverse complement strand
GCGAGGCTCCCCGGGGTCGGTGGGGGGGTCGGGGGGGGGGGTTGGGGGGGGGTTTCCGTCTGGCGTTGGCACGTGAGGTCGATCCACTTCTGTTTGGGCTCCAGCTTTGGTTGTATCAGGATGCGGCGCGGAGATCGACCGATATGTGCAGTTTCCCGGCTTCTGTCCTCTATATTTCGTGGCCTTCGCTGCGCTAGACTTCTAGGGGGAGAAGCTGATGTTTCGGTCCTGGAAGACGGCAGTGTTTGGACTCTTTCTTGTTGCGTTTGCGGGGGGGAAGATGGCGGGTGCCGAGGTCTGCACGACGCAGTCGCAGATGAAGGAGGCGGACCGCGCCGCGCTGTCCGCGGCTGCGCGAAGTTTGGCGCAGAAGGTGCAAGCCAACGATGCCGCGGGGGTGCGGTCGGAGACGGTCGCGGAGTATGCGACGGACTTTGGGGCGATCCGATCGGTGTTGGGGAGCACGGCGCCCCATTTGCAAGGGGCGACGGCGCAGGTGGAGGGGGTGTATCTGCTGGACGCGGAGGGGATGAAGCTCCCGGCGGGGGCGAAGTCTGGCGAGGCGCAGTTTTTCTGTTCGTTGAACCGGTCGCAGGCGGAGGTGGATTTTTTGATTCCGGGGTTGACTCCGGGCCGTTACGGGTTTGCTTTGGTGGGGTTTAGCGGGTCGGCGACGCCGTGGCGGGTGTCGTTTTTGCTGCGTCAGGAGGGTGGGCGATGGCTGATGGCGGGGCTCTACCAGGAGGCGACGACGGCGGCCGGGCACGACGGTTTGTGGTATTGGAGCGAGGCGCGGCGGTTTGCGGCGGCGAAGGAGCGCTGGGATGCGTGGCTGTATTTCCGGGAGGCGGAGCAGTTGATGCGGCCGGCTGAGTTTGTCCGCAGCTCTCACCTGGAGAAGCTCGAAGATGAGCAGAGGTCGGATGCTCCGCCGGCTTTGAGCGCGGGCGTGAGCGCAGAGACGCCGCTGATCGTGAAAGGTGCGGATGGAGCGGAATATAGCTTTACCGAACTTTCAGCCGACGATGCGTTGAGCCGCGACAAGGTGGATGTGGTCGCGCACTTGCGGGTGGTGGATGCGATCGGCGATCCGGTGGCTGCGCGCAAGCGAAATCTGGACGCGATGCGCGCGCTCCTGGCGGCGTATCCGGAGCTGAGGCAGGCGTTTCATGGAGTTTGGATGTTTGCGGACGCGACGGGCGGGAGTCCGTTTGCGACCGAGCAGCCCATGGCGGAGATCCATTAGGGGGGAGTGCCGCCCGGCTTTGACCTGATCAAGGAAGGGCCCGACCTCCGATGCTAGTCTGGGTTTTTCTCCGAGAGCCGGGAGCGTACGGCGTAGAGTCAAGCAGAAGATTTGAAGTGGAAAAAAGAGGGAGCAGAGCAAGCGTTATGGAATCTGGAACCAAGGATCGACCGGAGAAGAGTCTGAGTCGGGCGATCCGCGAGCGGCGGTCGACACCGAGTTTTGATGGCGCGCCGATGCCGTCCGAAGACCTCTACAGGATCCTCGATGCCGGTCTGCAAGCGCCGAGCGGATACAACATGCAGCCGTGGAGGTTTGTCGTGGTGCAGTCGCCGGAGGGCAAGCGGCGGCTGCGGCAGGCGAGCTACAACCAGGCCAAGGTGGAGGAGGCGTCGGCGGTGATCGTCGCGTGCGGCGATGCGGATGGTTGGCGCAAGGACCTGGATTTGATGCTGCAGATGGGGCAAGAAGGCGGCATGCCGGAGAGCTACGCGGCGCAGGCGAGGACGAGCGTGCCGAAGTACCTGTCCAGCTTTTCAAGCGAGCAGATGAGTGGATGGCTGAACAAGCAGGTGATGCTGGCTTACACGAGCATGATGCTGACGGCGGAGGCGATGGGGTACGACACGGCGCCGATGGAGGGGTTTGAGGCAGAGAAGGTGTGTGAGGTGCTTCGTCTGCCGATGAGCTTTACGGTGGTTGCGTTGTTGGCGATGGGGCACGTAAAGGGCCCGGACAAGTTCAACGGCGGGCGGTTTCCGTTGACGCACTCGGTGTTTAGCGAGGAATACGGCAAGCCGCTGCGGTAGGGGTTGGTCGGCTTATTCCTGCGATCCCAGGACGCGGGAGAAGATGGTGTCGACGTTGCGGAGCTGATGGGCGTAGCTGAAGGCGCTGTCGATTTGGTCGGGGCTGAGGCGGCCGGTGATCTCAGGGTCGGCGCCGATCTCGTCACGAAAGTTGAGCTCGTCCTTCCATGAGCGCGCGGCGTGAGACTGGACGCGGGCGTAGGCGTCTTCGCGCGACATGCCGGCAGCGGCGAGCTCAAGGAGAAGCTGGCCGGAGAAGATGAGACCGCCGGTGGACTCGAGATTGCGGAGCATGCGGCGCGGGTAGACGAGGAGCTTTTCGATCAGGCCGGTGGTTTTGGTGAGCAGGTAGTCGGCGAGGGTGGTGGTGTCGGGGAGGATGATGCGTTCGGCGGAGGAGTGCGAGATGTCGCGTTCGTGCCAGAGCGCGACGTTTTCCAAGGCGACCTGGGCATTGGCGCGGACGACGCGGGCGAGGCCGGAGATCTGCTCGGAGGTGATGGGGTTGCGTTTGTGCGGCATGGCGGAGGAGCCCTTCTGTTTTTCGGAGAAGAACTCTTCGACCTCGCGAACTTCGGTGCGTTGCAGGTGGCGGATCTCGGTGGCGATTTTGTCGAGCGTGGAGCAGAGGACGGCGAGCGTGCTGATGTAGGCGGCGTGGCGATCGCGTTGGACGACCTGGGTGGCGATGGGGTCGGGGCGCAGACCGAGTTCGGTGCAGATGCTTTCTTCCTGCGCGGGTTCGAGGTGGCCGAAGGTGCCGACGGCGCCGGAGAGTTTGCCGACGCGCAGATCCTCGGCGGCGGCGTCGAAGCGCAGGAGGTTGCGCTGCATTTCGGCGTACCAGAGGAGGAGTTTGAGGCCAAAGGTGGTGGGTTCGGCGTGGATGCCGTGCGTGCGTCCGATGGTGGGTGTGTGTTTGAACTCGACGGCGCGGCGGCGCAGGACCTCCGAGAGGCTGACGATGCCGGAGCGGATGACGGTGGAGGCGGCCTTGAGTTGGACTGCCTGTGCGGTGTCGACGACGTCGGTGGAGGTGAGGCCGAAGTGAAGCCACCGCGACTCGGGACCGATGTGTTCGGCGACGGCGGTGGTGAAGGCGATGACGTCGTGCTTGACTTCGGCTTCGATCTCGAGGATGCGGTCGAGGGAGAAGTTGCCGCGATCGCGGATGGCATCGGCTGCGGCTTGCGGCACGAGGCCGGAGCGTGCGAGAACCTGGGAGGCGGCGATCTCGACCAGAAGCCAGGTCCGGAATTTGTTTTCGTCCGACCAGACCTCCGCCATCTCCGGACGGCTGTAGCGAGCGATCACTTGGCGACGCCGAACAGTTCGGACATCTCCTCGTGGAGGAAGCCGAGGCCGGGCTTGTAGGGCTGCACCCATTTGCCGTCGATGACGAACTGCGGGATGGCGCGCTTGCCGACGTTTCGGAGCAGCTCGTCGGCGGCCCCGGGTGTGCTTTCGATGTCGATCTCGGTGAAAGGGATGTCGTGTTGCTTGAGGAAGCGCTTGGCTTCGCGGCAGTCGCGGCACCAGGCGGCGGAGTAGACAAGGAGGCTCATGGGTTGAGTTTACAAGCTTGGTTTGTGTGGAAGTTGGTCAATTTGGAACGGCGAGCGGAGCTCAGGGGCGGAGGAGGTGGCGGCGGGCGCGGAAGAAGCTGGTTAGAAGCGCGGCGGACTCTTCGGCGAGCAGGCCGGTGGTGACGCGGACGCGGTGGTTGAGCTGCGGATGGTGGAGGACGTCGAGGACCGATCCGCAGGCGCCGGCCTTGGGGTCGGGCGCGGCGTAGACGAGGCGGGCGATGCGGGCGTGGAGGATGGCGCCGGCGCACATGGCGCAGGGCTCAAGGGTGGAGACGAGGGTGCATCCGGTCAGGCGATAGTTGCCGAGGGTGAGGGCGGCTTGGCGGAGGGCGACGATCTCGGCGTGCGCGGTGGGGTCGTGCGCGCGGAGGACCTGATTGTTGCCGCGGCCGAGGATGGTTTCGCCGTCGGGGGCGAAGATGAGGGCGCCGACCGGGACTTCGCCGGCGAGCTCGGCTTGCTGGGCTTCGGCGAGGGCGAGGCGGAGGTGGTCCAGGTCGCTAGCCATCCATTTCATGACGGAGATGCTTGATCTGCTCGAGCGTCCAAGCGTCCAAGCCTCTTAGCTGCAGATGGCGCGCCAGCCTCCCATCTTGAGTGAGGAGCAGCATCTCGGAGCAAAGGTGCGACAGGCCCGCGTCCGTGAGACCGAAATACCGGAATGGCGGCTGCTCACAGAGGGTGACAGCGGATGGCGTCGACTCTTGAAGGGTGTGAACCAGTAACGAAAGCTGGGTGAAGATGGCTTCTCTGCTTTGCCCCGAAGCAGCACCTGCCAGATTGCTTACCTCCGTGAGCACGTGAGCTGTTGTAACTACTTGCTTGAAGGTGGTCAGGAATGTCTGAAGTACCTTGAAGTCATCGACGCTAAAGCCGTTGAGTCGTTTCTGAGTGGCGATGGCACGCGGATTCCACAGACCTACCGTAAGAAGTAAGAGCAGGTTTGAATCCAACACGACCGAAGTATGTCTGGTGCTCATCTGGTCTACTAGTTATAGGTGGGATTTCGAATCGCGATAAGGTCACCGCTCTTTGCTTGTATTTGAACAAGCTTATCCCTGTACGGATAAAAGACCCGACCGCCGCCTTCCTTTTCCGCATCGGGGTTTTTGGCCCGAAAAGTGACGTTCCACAAGGAGCCGTCTTCAGAGAGTTCGAACTCCTCTATGGCAGGGTTCAGTTCCAGGTACTCCGGCATTACTTTACCGAGTTGGCTAAATGCTATTTTTACTGCCGATTCGACGTCGACCATAGAGTCTCCTCTCGAGATTTTACGCGGGCTCCTGCTGGGTAAGGCAGTGGATGGCGCCGAGGCCCCAGATGAGGTCAGTGGCGTGGATGCCGGTGACGGTGCGGAGAGGAAAGCACTCGGCGATGGTGTTGAGGGCGATGCGGTCGTTGGGGTCGTTGAAGGTGGGGACGAGGACGAGTGAGTTGGCGATGTAGAAGTTGGCGTAGGAGGCGGGGAGGCGTTGGCC
>CAXUIB010000170.1:0-5134 GCA_964250945.1 uncultured Acidobacteriaceae bacterium | reverse complement strand
CCGGAGCCCCGCCAAACTCCGCATACATCCCGTGCGCAGCCCAAAGCCCAAGCTCCAGCAGGTCTGTCCCAGCGTCGAGCAGCAACCCGAGCCGCTCGCGCACCGTCAGCCGACCCTTCGCCCGCTGCGCATCCGCAGCCTTCAACCCACCACCCAGCCTGATCCGCGCCTCCTCCGACCGCATCTCGGTCAGCAGAAGCGCAACCGCCGAGCTGTTGCCCTTCTGCCGCGCCGACGCAGGGTCCAGCCGCGACGGTATGGTCGACTTCCGCTCCGCTCCGTCCCTCACGTTCACCCTCTCACCACGGCCTACACCTCTCTCATCTCCCGACCGTGCCGGCCCTATGCACCCGCATCGGCGCCATCGCCGAGACCCAATCCAATGCGTCGAGGGTGACCGATCTCCGCTCTAGTAAGCCTCGGCCCGATCAAGCGGCAGACGTACCTGAAAGCACGTCGATCCCGGCTCGGACTCGACCGAGAGAAAGCCGGAGTGGCGCGCCACAATCCGCTGCACCATGTCCAGCCCCAGACCCAGCCCCGCTCCCGGCGGCTTGGTCGTGAAAAACGGCTCAAAAATCCGGCTCATGATCGACGGATCAATCCCCGGTCCAGTGTCCGAGATCTCCACCGTAGCCAGATTGCCCGTCAACTTGGTCTTCAAGCGCAACGTGCCGGAGCCGCCCATCGCCTCCAGAGCATTCTCAATCAGCGCCGTCCAAACCTGGTTCAACTCCGAGCCGTACGCGCTGATCGGCGGCAAATTCGGATCGAAGTCGACCTCCACCTCGATCCCCGCCAGACGCGATCCCAACATCACCAGCGTATTCTCGAGCGACCGGGCAAGATCAATGTCCTGCACCGGCGCCTTGTCCATGTACGAGTAGTCCTTGATCGCGGAGATCAGGTCAAAGATGCGCAGCGTCGCGTGCAGCACCGTCTCCGCCGTGCGCTCCACCCGCAGCGAACTCGTAAACGCCGTCAACATCAACGGCAAAAGATCGGGGGAAACGATCTCCGCAAGTTCGTCCAGCTGGTCGAAGCCGATCGGGCTCTCCGCCAGAGTAGGCGCAAGCGCCCAGCCATTCTCAAGACCGTGAGCGTCCAGCCACGCCAGGATCGCGTCCTCGCGATCGTTCAAAGCCAGCGGACTCACCAGCAGAAAGCTCCGACTCGTGTAAGCCGCCAGCCGCTCCCGGGTAGCCTTGAACCACTGCTGAAACCGCTCAGTCGTCGCTTGATCCGTCGACAGTTTCCCCAGCTCAAACGCTTGTCTTCCGTAGCCCTGCAGCTCGTGAAACATAGAAGCGGCCGAGCGCTGCGCCGCAGAAGCTGGATTGTTCAACTCGTGCGCAAGATTGGCCGCAAGCTTGCCCAGCGAGTTCAGCTTCTCCGCCTGCTGCTCCATCCGCGTCATCTCGCGAACCCGGTCCAGCATCACCGTCACACACCTCTGTCCCATCGACGGAATCGCCGCCAGCATCTCGGGAAAAAGATCCTTGTGGAGGTCGAGCACCCAGATCGGACCCAGAGTCGTACCGTCGCCGCCGTAGGTCTTCATGCGCGAAAAAGGCAGCAGACCGGTCATCTGGCCGGCGCGTCCAATCAAAAACGCGAGCGGACCGACGTGGAGACGACGCACGTGGATCTCGCCTCGAAGAATAAAGTTCAGATGAAGGGCAGGTTCGCCCTGGCGAAACACCAGAGCTCCGTGCTCGCCTTTGCGTTCGCCGGCATGCGACGCGATCCACTCGTACTCGGCATCCGCCAGGCCGTCCAAGGCAGAGATGGTGCGCAGCGCAGCCACAATCTCGGCGCACGGAGTCGGAACGGCCGGAGCGGTGGGCGCCTCGACCAACGGCAGACCGGACTCGGCTGGATCAGATAAGGCCTCGTGCAAGGTCGCCATCGCAAAAGCTCCTGCCAACATGCTATCGCGATTAGCCCACCCGGGGCGTATCATTGTCGTGGTTTTCTGCCCCCCATCTCCTCAGGGGCGTCCCCACCGCTCGACCCGATGTCGCATTTCAAACAAGCGTCTCGTCAGGCCTTCACCACAACGCCATTCTCCACCTTCAACGGATCCAAAAACGGCATCGCCGACCGAAGCTCAGCCCCAACCCTCTCGATCGGGTGAGCGCGCTCTTCCGCACGGTGCCGCTCAAACTGCTTGCGCCCCGTCTCGTTCTCTTCAATGAACTTCTTCGCAAACGAGCCGTCGCGAATGTCCGCAAGCAACAGTCGCATAGCATCCTTGACGGCCGGTGTCACCACCCTCGGTCCAGCCACATAGTCGCCCCACTCGGCCGTGTCCGAGATCGAAAATCGCATGTACTCCAAACCCCCGCGATACATCAGATCCACAATCAACTTCAACTCGTGCAGCACCTCAAAGTAGGCCAGCTCCGGCTGATATCCGGCCTCGGTCAACACCTCGAAACCCGCCTTCACCAGAGCCGCCGTACCTCCGCACAACACGGCCTGCTCGCCAAACAGATCCGTCTCCGTCTCCTCGGTGAACGTAGTCTGGAGCACCCCGGCCCGCGTGCATCCGATCCCCTTCGCATAGGAAAGCGCGAGCTCCAACGCCTTTCCCGAGGCGTCCTGCTCCACGGCAACCAGCGCCGGAACGCCCCCGCCCTCGGTAAACACCTCGCGCACCCGATGCCCCGGCGCCTTCGGAGCCACCAGACTCACATCCACCCCTGGCGGTGGCGTAATCGTGCGAAACCGAATGTTGAACCCGTGCGCAAACATCAGCGTCCCGTCACGCTTCATGTTCGGCGCGATCTCGGCGTGGTAGACCTTGCTCGCCGTCTGGTCGGGCGTCAGATTCATGATCACGTCAGCCCACTTCGCGACGTCCGCAACAAATCCAACCTCCAGCCCGGCATTGCGAGCCCGCGCAGCGTTCGGCGA
This sequence comes from uncultured Acidobacteriaceae bacterium, assembly GCA_964250945.1. Lineage (GTDB taxonomy): Bacteria > Acidobacteriota > Terriglobia > Terriglobales > Acidobacteriaceae > Edaphobacter. Next base: position 2,215 of record CAXUIB010000170.1, on the reverse strand, counting down.
TCCCTCGCGAAGCCCCACGCGCACCTCCACGCCCGAGTCCTTCAGGTTCAGCGCATGCGCGTGCCCCTGCGAGCCGTAGCCGATAATGGCAACCTTCTTTGCCTGAATAAGAGCGAGGTCAGCGTCCTGGTCGTGGTAAGTTTTGGCCATGTGAGTGTCTTCAATTCCTTCAAGGGGTATAGGTGTGAAGTTTAGCAGCGCCTTGCTCGGAGCGCTCGTCGCCGGCGGCACGGTCCTCTGTCATGCAGTCGAGGCCCAGACACGTTGGTGCGACGTGCGTGGCGTCAGCGGCGCAGAGAACCTTTACCGTCCGGTCCTCGCCCGTGCTGCCCACGAGTCCGGTCCCGTCCTCCTGCGCGCAACCTTTCGCCACTCTGGCGAGGTGACAAGCACCGACATTGTGAGCGGCTCACCCGTCCTCGCGCGGTTCACCCAGGACGCCGTCTCCCACTGGCACCTCACCACGAACGCGTATGGAGACGAACTCTGTCAAACCCTTGCGGTCGTCGATTATGTCCTGCTTCCCACCGATAACCTGCCGCCGCCCCGGTCGACGTTGGCGCCGGGCATGCTGAAGTTCACGGTGAGCGCAAGCAGTCTAGAACATGCGATACCGCTTCCGGCAGTGCGTCCCAAACGCTTAGGGCGCAGACGTCAGTAATAGTTGCCAAGCAGCCTGGGCCTCCCACCGGCCCCTGGATCTACAAATCATTCCGGCAACGGGTCCTCTTCCTCATGCACATCCTCAAACTCGTTCGGCAAGATCTCCTCCACACCCGGCCGATCGGCGTAGTCCGGAACCGGCTCCGGCGCTCCTGCCGCCGTACCGAGCGCCTTCAGCACGCGCGATGTGTGGTGTCCCCGACGCATCGCCATTCGTCCGGTCCGCGAAACCTCAAGAATGTGAAATCCCGACTCGCGCAGCACCTGTAGCAGACCTTCAATCTTCGACGCCGCACCCGTCATCTCGAGCATCACCGACTCGGGCGCAAGGTCGACGACCCGGGCCCGAAAAACATCGGCAAGCTCAAAGATCTGCGATCGCGAGTGCTGCGCCTCAGGGTTCGCCTGCGGCGGCTTTGGCCCGGCCGCCACCTTGATCAGGCAGAGCTCGCGAATCACCGCCTCCGACCGCCCAACCTCGTCCACATCCTCCGTAATCTCGAGCTTGTAAAGCGACGCCCGAATCCGATGCGCCGCGTTCTCCGGCGCCTCGCACACAATGGTCATGCGCGAAGTCTCCGGACGCTCCGACTCGCCCACCGTCAGCGAAACAATGTTGATGTTCAGCCGCCGGAACAGCGAGGCCACGCGGGTCAGAACGCCGGGTTTGTCCTCGACAAGCGCTACAAATGTGTGGAGCATGAGGCCTTTCACGGTACAGAGGTATGAGGCTGTGCGCTGCAAACCTTCTATGGCGGCGGCGGAGCGTGCGGGTTTTCGTCCGAGTGAGGCAGGTAGGTGTTCGGCGGCTGTCCTGCGCTCGGAATGTAGGTCCTGGGGATCTCGAACAGAAGTAGCTCCCCAGGCTTCGGCGCGGGCCTGGCAGAGCTGCAAAGATTGCCCGTAGTAATCCCGTTTGCGAGAACCATGGCGATCGGGTAATCGCTATACAGCTCGCTGCGCGGCCGGCAATCGGCATACATATTCGAGAGAATACGGATCGTGGTCGCCTGCCCCGTCTTGACGAGGATCACGCCGTTCTTGTCCGTGGCCATCGCCACCGATCCGATCTGGGCAGCGGCCAACGCAACATTGAGGCGCTCGTCGGCAACAGGCCTGTTCGTTTGAGCGTTCAGAATCCGAATGCGCAGCGTGTGCGGCGGAAGCGGGGCTGGTACTGCGGTTGAAGCGGATGTGCCCGGCGTTTGCGCCGAGGGCTGGGTTGAAGTTTGAGGTTGTGTCCCGTCACCCGCCTGGCCTGGGTTGACGGGCTGAGATGTCTGCGCGACGAGGCTGGGCGTGAGTGCGAGCAGCACGCCGGCGTAGACACGAACCGAGTGTTTGACCTGAGTGCGGGACTTTGAGGTGTCGAACATGGGTACCTCGTACGAAAAACGCGCTAGGGTTGGAAGCGCCAAAGGCGCGACTCTACACCAGCCTGGGGCATCGCCCCAGGTGCACAGTTCAAGGGATGGTCAGGGCTGAAGGCCATTATCTATGCCTCCTCCGCCGTCTCAAGCAACGGATCCTGCTGCGGCCGACGCACCATCTC
>CAXUIB010000169.1:0-5171 GCA_964250945.1 uncultured Acidobacteriaceae bacterium | reverse complement strand
GCCGCCGCGCAGCTGAGCAAATCCGGGAAGCTCCTTGATGACAACCTCGGCCGGTCCGCTCGCGTGCAGATCGCCGGTCTTGTAAGGAAAGCGGACGACGTTCACGGTATTCGCCACGTACACCCACTTCGGATTGTTCGCGGGATAAAAGTTGATCCCAAACGGCAGCGACTTCCCGCCGGTGTCCACAATCGTCGCGTACACCTCCTTTTGCTGCACCTTGCCGTCCGGCCCAACGCCGCGCAGCACCCAGATCTTGTCGGCGTGCGAATCCGCTAGAAACAAATCGCCATTCGGTGCAGTGCGAATCAGTCTTGGCTCGGTAAAACCCTGCGCGTACATCTCGACCTTGAATCCCGCCGGCGCCTGCGGCCACGCACCTTCGGGACGCGGCACAACGTTTGCACCATTATCGACCGAGGTATCCTCCATCGGCTGCGGAAGGTCCGCGACCGTAATCTTGCGGCGAACTCCCGGATGTTCCTGCGAGTAGTCGGTAAAGGCCGCTTTGCCCGTAATCGTCTGTCCAGTGCTCGGCGCACCCGACTGTGCGCTTGCCTGCGCACCAAAGGACGCACAGCCCAACACAACGCCCGAGCAACCCAGAACAAACGCGGAAGCCCATCGATTCTTTCCTCGAAACATCATCTCTGACCACTCTATCGGCATAAATCTCCCAAACTTTAGCTCAAACCGCAAAATTTCGCAGGACTGATACTTATAGATGCCGATCGCTCCCTCAGGTCTCGGCGTGCTCATGCTCATCGACGGGCAGAATCGGACGGCGATCCCGCCATCTGCCGCAAAAGCTCCACCGGGACAGCCGCCGTTAGAACTGCTCGATCCTTGTGCTGCTCCACCTTGACCGACGCCAGCGCCTGCTTCAGCGCCGGATCCTCAGGCGCGCCCGAAATCCCCGCTCGAGCCGTCTCAAACTGACCCACAAGCGCCAGCAAACTTCGCAGCGTCTCGGCCGTTCGAGCGGCCTCCGGTTCGTTTGGGGCAAGCTCCTCCACTCGGAGGCGGACGGAGCCAACGTAGCGCACGCTCGCCACAAACGTGGTGTCCTCCGGAAGCGGCAGATGGAGCCCAAACACCGCGATCCGGCCACGTTCGGAAAACGGAAGGCCGACGTGCCCGATCGCCCACGCGCTCGAAAGCAGAGGCACATCACCGTAACGCGCGGCCAGCAGCGACGAGCCCGCAAACGGCACCGCCGCCGATCGATACCGGTCCAGAATCGAATGTATCTGCTCCGTTGTCGGCGTGTTCGACGCGGCAATCGTGTCGTACCCCAGCTGCGCCACGCGCAACTGTCGCTGCCGTCCCGCCACCGCCTCCCCGACCGGAATGGTAAAGATCTCATGGCCGGCGTACGGCTCCACCTGCGTGGCGATCGAGCGCAGATACCGCCGGAGCCGGTCGCCATCGAACCGGCCCTCGAAGACCTCCGAGTACGCTACCGGACCATTGGGCCCATTCGGGTCGTCCATACGCTCCAAGGCAAAGGCGACCGCGTCGAGGTCCCGTTCAGGAACGATTCCCGTCGCGGCGATAAACTGCGCGTACTCCGGGCTGTGCTCCACCGGCGTCCGATCAAAGTGCGTCGCAGACCGCAGCGGCTTCAAATTCGCGTACAGGATCGCGTCCGACTCCGGCAAAAGCCGCGCAACTTCGGGTGGCGCCTCCTTGCGAAGCCACACAGCAACGGCCAGCCCCGCTAACAGCAAAAGAGCGATCAGCAGCGAATACCGCGTGCGTTTGCTGGTCAGGAGGCTGAAGTCGCGAAGATCCACGGACTCCAGCATATCCGACCCAGATCGACCCAGATCCAACCCAGACCCGACCCAGACCCGACTCAGATCCAACCCAGATCCAACCCAGACCGAGGCGCTCGTCGCACAAAAGACCCTCCCCCCTTTGCCTACTCGTCGTAGTGCAGCAGACTCAGGACGTCGTACTCGACAAACCGCGAGCGCCCGTTCAGAAAATCGAGCTCAATCGCAAATCCCAGACCGACCACCTCGCCGCCCAGTTGACGCACCAGCTGCACCGTAGCCTCCATCGTCCCGCCTGTCGCCAGCAGATCGTCCACGATGACGACGCGCTGCCCTGGCTCAATCGCATCCAGATGAATCTCGAGCGAATCTGTGCCGTACTCCAGGTCGTAGGTCACTTTGGCCGTGGGTCCGGGCAGCTTCTTCGGCTTGCGCACGGGCACAAATCCCGCGTTTAAACGATACGCAAGCGCCGGCCCGAAGATGAAGCCGCGAGCCTCAATGCCCAGCACCAAGTCGACCTCCTTGCCGATGTAATACGCCGCAAAAGCGTCGATCAGCTGCGCAAAACCGCGCTTGTCCTTTAGCAGCGTCGTGATGTCGTAGAACAGGATCCCGGGCTTCGGAAAGTCCGGAATAGTGCGGATCAATTCCTTCAGCGGCTCACAGTTGATCGGCTTCGCCATCGTCCTCTACCACGCTCCCTGAATCTCAAAGCTTTCAAGCCCGGCCGCCTGGCTTTCTTCAAGTTCGTGTTCAAGAACGGCATCCACCCGGCTTCCGCGCGAACCTTTTTGAAGCGTTCCACGCAGCTCCGCAAGCAGCTCCGGCGCCCCCGCAGCCACAATCTCGACGCACCCATCGTCCGTGTTGCGCACCCACCCGCGCAGACCAAGCTCCGCCGCCTCGCGCTGAACAAACCATCGGAACCCGACGCCCTGCACGCGCCCCTTCACCAGGAAATGAGCAACCATCTAGCTAGTCTATGGGACTTCCGACCTCTGGAGAGCTCAGCTGAGGTGCTTACCCGGATGCAGACGCGAATTGCAACACTATGCCCGACTCATGTATGCGCCTTCCGCCGTATCGACCCGGATCTTCTCGCCCTCGTTGATGAACGGCGGAACCTGCACGACCAGGCCCGTCTCGGTCTTCGCCGGTTTGGTGACGCTTGATGCCGTTGCCGACTTGATCCCCGGCTCCGTCTCGACGACCGTCATCTCGACCACGCCCGGAAGCTCAATCCCGACCGCCTTTCCATCGTGAAAGCTGACGCTGATCGAGAGATTCGGAAGGAGGTACTCGACCGCATCGCCCAGGGTGTCGTGCGTCAGCATGGTCTGCTCGTACTTGTCGTCCATAAAGTAGTACTCATCGCCGTCGTTGTACAGGAACTCCATCTTGACTTCATCGACAACGACGCGATCGATCGGGTCGGGTGATCGAAAGCGCTCCACATACATCGCTCCGGTGCGAACGTTGCGCAGCTTGGCCTGGATAAACGCGCGCAGGTTTCCGGGCGTTCTGTGCTCCACGGAAAACACCATGTGAAGATCGTCTTTGAACTTGATAATCATGCCCGGGCGCATCTGCGTTGCGGGAATCGACATAACGAAAGGACCTCAAATCTTGTTAGGTGTGGCAGCGGCGGACCCTCTGTCGGTTGAGTCGGCCGGGGGCGCCGCAACAGCCCTGATTGTAGCGCAGCAAACACCCCAGTCCGTTCCCAGGACACGCATCGCGCCGAGCATCGCTCGTCCCGTCTGTCAGCCCGGAGTGTGCGCCACCGCCGAAGCGGAAAACTTCATCTCCGGCGCCCACCTGTCCTTCATCCGCAAAAACGGCTTCTCATACCCATACCAGCTTAGAACGGCAATGCCCACCGTCAACAAGAGCGCTGCACCCGCTCGCACCAACGCCGGGCTCCCGTGAAGGTGCGAAAAACAAAACCGCAGAACGGCAGGATGAAAGACATAAAGGCCATAGCTGATACGGCCCAGAAATCGCATCGGCGTCCAGGCAAGCCATCCTGTCGCCCGCGTCGTCGGACTCACCAGCAGAAGACCGATGCCGGCGGTAAACAGGCAGCTCACAAAGGTGTATTTGGTGATCTCGACCCAGGGCCGAGCTTCGCCGTGGTACAGCACACCCTGCCAGCTCACCAGCACAATCGCCAGAATCCCCAGCAGTATCAAGAGGTTGCGGAGACGTTGGAGCATCCCCCGATACTGATACACCGCCAGAAGCGCTCCTCCGCACAGGCCATCCAGCCGCGTCAGCGTCAAGTAAAAGACGTCCACGTGCGATGTGGTCACAAGTACGGTCCGGCAGAGAATGCACCCCACCAGCATCAGCCAAAGCGCCTTGACGAGGTGCCGGCGCGGCAGGAACAGGACCACAAACGGCCACACGAGATAGAACTGCTCCTCGACCGCGAGCGACCAGAAGTGGCCGATCTCGCCCATCGGCGCGCCCATCGCGATCCGGTAGTTCTGGAGATACACCCAATAGGAGCTCGTCACCCCGGCGCCAACGATGGCCGCCACGATCAGGTACCCATAGTAGAGCGGAAAGATGCGCAGGCTGCGCCGGACGTAGAACTTCCGTACCTCGCCCCAATCCTCCGGCCGCGCCTTCAAGAGAATGGAGGTGATCAAAAACCCGGAAAGCACAAAAAACAGATCGACACCGCTCTGTCCAAAGCTGATTGGACCGCGCAGCGGAATGCCCATCTGCGTCATATGAAAGAAGATGACCATCATCGCCGCGATCGCACGCACACCGTCGAGCTCAGGGTAGTACGCGCGCGCTGCGGGGACGGTGGTCATTGCCTGTTCAGAATAGCTGCCGCGGAGCTCCGGCGAACCGCGCGCTGAGAACTCCCGCGCACGGAGGTACCGTGACCGTCCCCGACTCTTTGGCCCACCGTCTATGCCCGGCCAAAGAGCCGGCGAAAGAACCGCCCGATCCGGTGCGCAAGATCGGTTGCCCCTGGAGGCGATGGCGGAGGTGGCGCAACCGCCCGGACATCTCCGGCAGACCGAGCATCCGGACCGCCCGGTGAGGCTGCGGCTGCGGCCTGCGGAGCGGCCCCGCTCGCATTGGCCGGCGGAGTCGCCCGAGGCGCCGAAGCAGCTGCGCTTCCAGATCCGGCGCCCTGCCCCGAACCGGGCCCCGCACCGCCGGCCGACGGGTCGTAGCTCAGCGTCGCCGCCACCTCGGCGTGCACCTCGCCCGGCTTTGCTTGAGGTATGCTCGCCGCGGCAGAATCCGCCGTCAGACCCTGACTCTCCGCTGCCGGAAAAGGATGCTGTGCGGCAGCGCCCGATCCCACCGCTTGCCCCGGTACCGCCCCACGCGCCCCCGGCAGAGCCGACCTTCACCCCACCCCCC
>CAXUIB010000168.1:0-5181 GCA_964250945.1 uncultured Acidobacteriaceae bacterium | reverse complement strand
CCCATATAGCATGTGGCGGGACGTGGCGTTGACGAATACGGAACCGATCGCGCGGGGCCTGCTTGCGCTGGAGCTTGCGTTGGGACACTTGAGGGAGAATCTACGGACGCCATTGCTGCGGGAAGAGTTTGAACGGGCGAACAGTTTTGGACGACATCGGATGTAGATATGTAGATGGATGTGGGGCATTCCGGGAGCCTATATCTCCCTGGCAGGAGAAATGGTCATAGAGGAAGGGCAAGGCACGATCGGACTCGCGGATGTGGTTGCGGCACGGGCGCGGCTGCGCGATGTTGTCTACTACAGCCCTTGTGCACGTTCCGAGATGCTGTCCAAGGTGACGGGGCTATCGATCTATCTGAAGCTCGAAAACCTGCAGATGACGGGATCGTTCAAGGAGCGTGGCGCTCTGAACCGTCTCGCGATGCTCTCTGCCGAGCAAGCCGCGCGCGGGGTTGTGGCGGCGAGCGCCGGCAATCATGCTCAGGGGGTGGCCTATCACGCCACGCGGCGGGGGATCCGAAGCAGGATCGTCATGCCTCTGCCGACACCTTTGGTGAAGGTGACTGCGACGCGGGGGTTTGGCGCCGAAGTGATCCTGTTCGGGGCGAACTACGACGAGGCGTGCGAGGAGGCTACACGGCTGTGCCACGCGGAAGGCATGACGTTTATCCATCCCTTTGACGACGCGGCTGTGATGGCTGGACAAGGGACGATCGGCCTGGAAATGCTGGAGCAGGTGGAGGGGTTGGAGGCGGTGGTGGCGCCGATCGGCGGAGGTGGCCTGATCGGCGGGATTGGGTGCGCGATCAAGGAGTCGCGGCCTGAGGTGAAGGTGATCGGGGTGCAGACGGCGCGGTTGCCTTCGATGGTGGCGGCGATGGAGCGACACGGTCCGGTGACGATCGAGCGGGCGACCACGATTGCGGACGGCATTGCCGTTCGACGCGCGGGAGACATTACATTCCCGGTGGTGGAGCGGTACGTCGATGAGATCGTAACGGTCGAAGAGGATGAGATAGCATCGGCGATTCTGCTGTTGTTGGAGCGAGAGAAGACGCTGGCCGAAGGTGCGGGTGCGACTGCGCTGGCGGCTGTGTTGCAAGGCCGATCGCGGGTGCTCGCTCCAGGGATGAAGACGGCTGTTCTGGTCTGCGGAGGAAACATCGACGTCACGCTGCTGAGCCGGATCATCGAGCGAGGCCTGGTCGAGGACGGCCGGCTGATCCTGCTGAGGATCCATCTGCTCGACAAGCCGGGCGCGTTATCCGAGCTGACCAAGCTGATTGCGAGCCACCAGGTCAACATCGTGAACACGCTTTACAACCGAGCGTATTACGGCGTGAACCTGGGCGATACTGTGATCGACATCACGATGGAGACGCGGGGACGCGACCAGGTTGCAGAGCTGCTCGACGCATTGACCTCCGAGGGGTACAGGCACAGCCGCATTTTGTAGAGAGATGAGGCTTGCTGCTCAACGGCTGAAGGTCGTTTGCGCCTTTTCGGCGTGGCGTTCGCGGGCGAGGGTCAACAGGCGATCGATCAGGTCGGAGTGGCTGACGCCGCTCGCTTCCCAGAGCTTGGGGAACATGGAGATGGAGGTGAAGCCGGGAAGCGTGTTGATCTCGTTCAGGAAGATGCGGTCTTTCGCGTGCTTACCCTTCTTTCCCGGTTCCATGAGGAAGTCGACGCGCGCGAGACCGGAGCAGTCGGTTGCGCGGAAGGCTTTGATGGCGAGGTCGCGGATGTACTTCGCTTCGGAGCGCGTGAGTTCGGCGGGGATGAGGGGGATGGACGGGTTTTCGGGAGCGTCGATGTACTTGGATTCGTAGTCGTAGAACTCGCGGTTGGGGATGATCTCGCCGACGACGCTGGCTTCGGGAGCGTCGTTGCCGAGGACGGCGACTTCGAGCTCACGGGGCTTTACGTCTGGACCTCCGACGCCTTGCTCGACGACCAGCTTGCGGTCGAAGCTTGCGGCCAGGTGGAGAGCGTCGGGCAGTTCGGAGCGCCGATGGACCTTGGAGATGCCGACGGACGAACCGAGGTTTGCGGGCTTCACGAAGAGGGGGTAGTTCAGGTGCTTTTCGATCCGTTTGATCGCGCGCTTGGGATCGAGGCGCCAGTCGGAGCGGAGCAGGGCGAGGTAGGGTGTTTGCGGCAGATCCGCGGCCTGGAAGAGCCGCTTCATGGCGTCCTTGTCCATGCTGGCCGCGGAGCCGAGGACGCCTGAGCCGACGTAGGCGATGTCGGCGAGCTCGAGCAGACCCTGGATGGTGCCGTCTTCGCCAAAGGTTCCGTGGAGAACGGGAAAGACCACATCGAGTTCGGAGGTCAGGGTTTTGCCCTGTCTGAGGAGGTCTGTGTTTTCCGAGTTCTTTTCAGTCGGAAGCGACGTTTCGGAAGAAGCTTCGCTGAGCAGGAGTTGCTCCGCGGAGCTGCCGGTGAGCCATCGGCCCTGGCGCGTGATGGCGAGAGGGACGACGTCGTACTTCGTGCGGTCGATCGCGTTGAGGATGGAGGAGGCGGAGCGAAGGGAGATCTCGTGCTCGCCCGAGCGGCCGCCGAAGAGGATGCCGACGCGAAGTTTTTTTTGTTTCATGGTCGATCTTTTCCTGTCTGTGGTGATGCGGACGCGAGAGGCTAGACGTTGAATTTGAAGAAGAGGATGTCTCCGTCCTTGACGGTGTAGTCCTTGCCTTCCTGGCGGAGGAGGCCGGCCTCTTTGACGGCCTGTTCGGAGCCTAGGCGGAAGAGGTCGTCGGAGCTGTAGCACTCGGCTTTGATGAAGCCTTTTTCGAAGTCGGAGTGGATGACTCCGGCGGCTCCGGGGGCCCGGGTGCCTCGGCGGATGGTCCAGGCGCGGACCTCCTGGACGCCCGCGGTGAAGTAGGTGATGAGGTCGAGGAGGCGGTAGGCGGAGTGGATGAGGCGGTTGAGGCCTGGTTCGCCGAGTCCCATTTCGGCGAGGAACTCCTGTCGCTCCGAGGGGTCGAGCTGGGCGATCTCGGACTCCATGGCTCCGGAGATCTGGACCATCTCGGAGGCTTCTTCGGCGGCGCGTTTGGCGACGGCTGCGGTGTACGCGTTGCCGGAGGAGATGGCGGCTTCGTCGACGTTGGCGACGTAGAGCTGGGGTTTGGCGGTGATGAGTTGGAGGTCGCGCGTGGCGGAGCGCTCATCGTCGGAGAGGGCTCCATTCTGGTACAGGGTGCGGGCGGGCTTGCCGGCTTCAAGGGCGGCCTTGAGTTTGGCTACGGCGGCTGCCTCGGATTTGAGTTTGCTGTCGGTGGTGTTTTTGGTGAGTTTTTCGAGTCGCAGTGAGCGTTTCTCGACGGTGTCGAGATCGGCGAGGAGGAGTTCGGTGTTGATGATGTCGATGTCGTGAAGCGGGTTGACGGCTCCGGCGACGTGGACGACTTCGGGGTCGTCGAAGCAGCGGACGACCTGGACGATGGCGTCGGTGGCGCGGATGTGGCCGAGGAACTGGTTGCCGAGGCCTTCGCCTTTGGAGGCGCCTTCGACGAGGCCGGCGATGTCGATGAATTCCATCGTAGTGGGGACGAGGGATTTGGGCTGGATGAGGTCGGCGATTTTGCTGAGGCGATGGTCGGGGACCGTGACGACGCCGGTGTTGGGGTCGATGGTGCAGAAAGGGTAGTTGGCGGCCTGGGCCTTGGCCGATGTGAGTGCGTTGAAGATGGTGGACTTTCCGACGTTCGGAAGGCCGACGATTCCGCAGTTGAGAGGCATTCTGTTTGGTCTTTTTCTCTGTTTGGGGCGATGTTGCAGCGGTTGGGGTTCGTCCCCGGGGAAGCGGCGCTCGAGTGGATGGAATTATTCTATCCGGAGTTCTGACGAGTTGGATGGGGTGCGGCCGAGGTCGGTTTGGCGCGGGACGCCGGCTCTGCATCTGACCGGTTGGAGCTGGGGCAGATGCAGGTCTCTCCTCTTCAGTGAGAGGGCGGATTCGGGGTAGGACGGGGGACGGGATGCCGGAGTTGAAGGTTGCGGTTTCGGAAGAGGATCATGTGCAGGGGGCGGCTTCGGCGAAGGTGACGCTGGTGGAGTATGGGGATTTTCAGTGTCCGGATGCAGGTGCGTCGTACCCCATGGTGAAGAAGCTGCAGAAGCGTTTCGGCGAGAAGCTGCGGTTTGTGTACCGGCATTTTCCGCTGGACCGGATCCACCCGATGGCGGAGCCGGCGGCGGAGTTGGCCGAGTATGCGGCGGCGCAGGGCAAGTTCTGGGAGATGCATGATGCTCTATTTGAGCAGCAGCGGGGCCTGAGTCTGGGGATGCTGGGGAATACGGCACAAGGTTTGGGGCTGGATAGGCGGGCGGCCGACGCGGCAGTGGAGGATCAAACGTATGGCGAACGGATCGACCGGGATGTAGAGGGCGGAACGAGAAGCGGCGTGCATGGGACGCCGACGTTTTTTATCAACGGCGAGAGATACGAGGGCGAGTGGGAGTATGAGGAATTGGCGGGGGCGATCGATGCGGCGATTTAGTGCGGTGTGTCTGGCGGGGATGGCGATGTCCGGTATGGTTTGGGCACAGGCACATGAGGCGGGGACAGCCGCGTCGACTGGGCCGGCTGCGGAGGTGCAGAGGAGTTACGCGGGGGTGAAGGGGAACATCTTGAAGGCGGCGGAGAAGATGCCGGCGGAGGCGTATAGTTACAAGCCGACGTCGGACGTGCGAACGTTTGCGCGGGTGGTGAACCATGTGACGGAGGCGCAACTGCGGAGCTGTGGGGCTATCAACGGGGCGGGGGCCGGCGATGCGGTGAAGGTGCCGGAGGAGACAGCGGACAAGACATCGATTGTGTCGGCTTTGCGGGCGTCGTTTGCGGTCTGTGACCGGGCGTTCGCGGCGGCCACCGATGGGAATCTTGCGGAGACGTTTGCGGCGTTCGGGTCGAAGCGGTCGCGGGTGGGTTTGTTGTGGGGGACGGTGGCGCATGATGAGGAGCAGTATGCGACGCTGGCGATGTATTTGCGATTGAAGGGGCTGACACCGCCGAGCAGTGAGAAGTAGGGCTCCCGCCCGGCAAAGCAGGGGACCAAGTTGTGGCGCGAGGAGACGAGAATGAGACGAGAAGACGTGGTGAGAGGGCTGCGGCTTAGCGTGGCTGCGGTTGTGGGGTTGTTGTGCGCCGGGGCTCTTTCCGGG
>CAXUIB010000167.1:0-5188 GCA_964250945.1 uncultured Acidobacteriaceae bacterium | reverse complement strand
CACCCACACCGGTATACCGAAAGACCAGACCCTCCACCAGAGGCCACACCGGAAGCGCCGCCGCCGGATTGAAGTCGCCCTTCACATACCATCTGCCCCGGTCAAAGTGCCGGATCGCAGCGTCCCCGTACCACCCCTCGTCCGTGTACTTCGCCCAATCCATCCACGGCGAGTGGTTCGGAAAATCTGCCTGAAGATGCACAAAATGAAGGGCATAGAACAACACAGCAATCGCCAGAAGAACCGCATGAAGGAGAGACTCGGGCGAGATCGCCGGTCTGCGCTCGATAGCGCGTGTCTCGGCAGCCGTCTCGCTGCCGATCTCAACCACCGGAGCAGCCACGGCGGCTGCCATGCCGGACCCAGCCAGGCCGATCTGTCCACGCATCGCTTCAGCCACAAAGCACCTGCCTTGAAAATGCAGAATTCCAGACTGGCGCGGACCCAGGTCTCGCCCCAGAACATCGCCGGTCGAGCAAAGAACACCGCCCAATCTATCAGACACCGCGGCACGCAATCCGTTTCGCGGCAGAAGGGCAGATCTGGCGGCGGTTCAACAGATCCTACGCCCCCAGGTCCGTCGCCGACAAAAAGCCTCACAACGAAAGACGCGCGGCATCTCCGGAGGTTCCCACGTCGCGAACGCCCGCCCGCTACTCATACGAGAGAGCGTCGATCGGATCCTTGCGCGCCGCCTTCAACGCCGGGTACATCGCCCCCAGCATCGCCCCGGCAAACGCAATCAGCGCCGCCGACAACACCCAGTGCGGCGTCACCGCAAAGTCCAGCGTCGGGAACCTGAGATGAAAGATCAGCCGCATCAGGTACGTCAGCCCAATGCCCAGCGCAATCCCGGTCACCGCCAGCAGACCCGTCTCACGCAGCACCACCGAAACCACATACCCCTTCGACGCCCCCATCGACTTCAGGATGCCGATCTCGCGCGTCCGCTCCATCACCGCCGTATACATTGATTGAAAGATCACCATAAACCCGATCACCGTCGCAATCCCGATCACCACTCGCAGCCCAATGTTGAACCCCGGCAGGCGCTCCGGCGTCAGGGTCGACATCAACTCCTCGAGCGTCTGCACGTCATACTGCTGCATCCCCGGCGTCCCCAGGATCTCCTCGCGCACCTTCTCCCGATTGGCCAGATCGTCCACCTTTATATAGAAGAGACTCGCCTTTCCCGGCGTCCCGCCAATCTCATCCATGGTGTCGATCGGAATCATCTTCCGTCCGCCCTTGCCATGCTCTACAATCCCCGAGATCCGAAACGGGTGCTTCAAGACCTCGATCGTATCCCCGACCTTGTGCCCCTTGGCTGCCTCATAGTCGTCGATTATGACGTCGTTCGGCCCCCCAAACGGCCCGCCCGAGACAAACACAAACGGCCGCAGGGCGTCGTAGCTCTTGAATTCAATGCCGTAAATGTTCTCGAGGCTCTTGCCCGCCGTCAGCTGGATATTCACCGGCGAAGCCACCGTCACGTGCGGCAGACCGCGCAAGACGTCCGCCACCGCAATCGACGCCGTCGCCCCCGAAACCCCCATCAAATTCGACGCCGTCCCCGGATGCGTGATCATGTCCATCCCGATCCCGCTTGTCCGCGTCCTCTGCCCGTTCAGCATCCCCAGCATGATCGCCGCGATCGACAGAATCATAATCACCTCGATCGCCACCGCCAAAGCACTGATCGTCGACCGCAACGGCCGATACACCAGATTGCCCACCACCAGTCGATTCATCGGCCCCTTTTGCTTCCGCTTCTGTTGTTTGCTTTTCTGGTTGTCATTCCCGAAGGGAATCTGCTGTTGCCATTGCCCTTCTAGTTGTCATTCCCGAAGGGAATCTGCTGTTGCCTCCGTCAACCTCATGTACTCTCCACCGCACGGCCCGTCGAAACCCTCCGCGGCAGACGCCGTACCGCATCCACACGCGCCTCCATCCGCGCCCCCGGACCTACAAACATCGACCCCACCAGAGGCATCACGTACGCCGCCGTAAATGCCGCAAAGATAATCGTGATGCTGCCATATTCGATTGAGTAAAAAATCGCGTCGAGCATTCCCTCCGCCGCCTGGTGCGCAAACACCGCCGTCGCCAGCAACCCCCACGGCGACTTCCGCACATCCCCGCAAAGGGAATCAAAGATCGTAAACAGTAGAATCCAAAGCGGCGGCGCCACAAGGAACAGCCCAGCCCATCGCTCCAGGTGGAATGCCTCCCCGGTCGGCGTAAACGAAACCCCCGTTGTGTAGTCCTCCTCGGGCAGATCCATCCCGGCCTGATGCGCAAACACATTGCCCCACAGGTACTGCGGCTTCCCGGGCCAAAGGAAGTGCGGCACCAGGTTCTCGATATTCGCGATGATCGGAAAGATCCCGTACGGTCCGTCGCGCTCGGTCGCGTCGATCAGAGCGTCATCCGGACCGATCATATGCAGACGGTCCATAAAGCCCTGCGATTTGCCGAAGTACCCCTGATTCGTGTCCGTCGCCTCCGCCTCCACGGCCTCGTTGAAGTGCCGTCGAACCGACCCGAGATCCGACAACAACTCCCCCGACAGAGCGATATTGCCCGCAAACGAGACCCCCGACTGCGTTCGCCCATACTGCGAATACGGCACCATGTACCGGAACAGAAACAGCATCGCGAGCACGAGAAATACCATCGTCCTCCGGCTCATGCGGTAGCCCTGCGCCCCTGCCGCCACAGCCCAGCACAAAAACGGTGTAAACATCGCCTCTTTTGAAAATCCCCACAGCCCGCCCAGGACGAAGATCACCGCTCCCGCCACCAGAACAGGCAAGCTCACGCTGCTCCGGCCGCCGCTTCGGCGGATCTGGTGCGTCACCCCCAGGATGATCGCCAGCTCGGAGAACCGATTCATCTGAAGGAGTACGCTGAGCGCGCTTCCGCTCACGCGAGAGGTTGTATGTGCCAGAAAATAAAGAAGCGCGCCCACCGCCAGACTGCCGATCGTCGCACTCTGGAGGTTCGCCGGACTCACAATGTTCTCCAAAAACGCGCGCTTGCGCCGCAGCTTCTGGCTCACCCACACCGACCCCCACATGGTCGTGATCCCCACCAGAAACACCGCCAGGGTCAGCTGCGGTCGAAGCAGGTTCGAGTCGCCCGGCTGCCCCAGAACCGACTTCCAAACCAGCCCCACAATCGCGCCAAACATCGAGTAAAAAAACACATACGCGCCCGAAGGCGTCGTCATCCCACCGGCGAGGTTGAACGCCATCGCCGCAATAAAAATAAATAAAAACGAATAGATGCTGAACACCAAGGTCGTCCCATCCAACTGCTGCAGCATCGCCAGCACAAGCCCGAACAGGGCCACGTACAGGAGCGGAAAGCGTTCTGGAAACGGGATCTTCACCTGCGCTCCAGTCTACCAACCCGCTCCGCCCGATCCCTGGCTTCCAACAACGCATATTGGTCCAAAGGTCCCGTTACCCCGGTGCGTCGCAGCTCACACAGCCTTTGCCCTCGCCCGTGGAGCCGTCTAAAATAAGCTACTGACCTTATCTCCCACACGCACCCCCCTCAGAAGGAGCTCCACTTGGCGACACGCGACCGTTTCCTTTTCACCAGCGAATCTGTAACCGAGGGCCACCCGGACAAGATCGCCGACCAGATCTCCGACGCTATCCTCGACGCCTGCCTCGAGCAGGACCCCTACAGCCGCGTCGCCTGCGAAACCCTCACCTGCACCGGCCTCGTCGTCATCGCCGGCGAAATCACCACGAAAGCCTACGTCGACTTCCAGTCCCTCGTCCGCTCCACCGTCTCCGACATCGGCTACAACAACGCCCTCCACGGCTTCGACTCCAACACCTGCGCCGTCATCTCGACCATCAACAAGCAATCCCCGGACATCGCGCAGGGCGTCGACACCGGCGGCGCCGGCGACCAGGGCATGATGTTCGGCTACGCGTCCGACGAGACCCCCGAGCTGATGCCCACGCCCATCTCGCTCGCGCACCAACTCTCCGCCAAACTCTCCGAAGTCCGCAAATCCGGCCTCATGCCCTACCTCCGCCCTGACGGCAAATCCCAGGTCACCGTCGAGTACAGCCCGGACCACAAACCCACCCGCGTCGACGCCGTCGTCATCTCCACCCAGCACGCTGAAGAGATCGGCAACGACCAGCTCCGCGCCGACGTCCTCAAACACGTCATTCAGGCCGTCATCCCCGCCGACCTGCTCGACGCCGACACCAAATACCACATCAACCCCACCGGCCGCTTCGTCATCGGCGGTCCCATGGGCGACTCCGGCCTCACCGGACGCAAGATCATCGTCGACACCTACGGCGGCATGGGACGGCACGGCGGCGGCGCCTTTTCCGGCAAAGACGCCACAAAAGTCGACCGCTCCGCCGCCTACATGGCCCGCTACATCGCCAAAAACGTCGTCGCCGCCGGCCTCGCCGAGCGCTGCGAGGTCCAACTCGCCTACGCCATCGGCGTCGCCGAACCCGTCAGCGTCCGCATCGACACCTTCGGCACCGGAACGGTCGAACCCCATCTCCTCGAAGCCCTCGTCCGCGCCAACTTCTCCCTCACACCCCACGGTATTATCGCCTCGCTCGACCTCCGCCGTCCCATCTTCAAACAAACGGCCGCCTACGGACACTTCGGCCGCACCGGTCCCGACTTCACCTGGGAGGCTACCGACAAGGCCGAAGCGCTCAAACTCGGCGCCGCCGCCATCCACGCCGAACCCGCCGTCGTCGGTGCCCACTAGAGCGGGTGTATAGCGAAAGAACAGGTCTCATGGCCGTTTTCCCCGCTGAAAACGGCACTCCCACACTCTGTCCGACTCACAGCAACAGGAAATCCGCTCTAATCCCTAGACACGCCCCCAATACCGGCGGCGACCCTCCTGAGTCGTCGCCGGTCCCTGACCTCAACCCAGAACCTGACTACCGCACCGAAC
Organism: uncultured Acidobacteriaceae bacterium; assembly: GCA_964250945.1. Classification (GTDB taxonomy): domain Bacteria; phylum Acidobacteriota; class Terriglobia; order Terriglobales; family Acidobacteriaceae; genus Edaphobacter. Next base: position 231 of record CAXUIB010000167.1, on the reverse strand, counting down.
CTCCGCTGAGACTGCTCTCTGATATCTGAGATCCGACACCTGACAACTGGACAGATCCACCTAAACCGCCGCCTCCCCCAGATCTACGTCCTCTCTCTCCTCGCCTTCACCACCCTCCTCGCCCTCCTCAACGCCCGCAACGCGAGCCCGCACCCCTGGATCACCGCCGACTGGCTCATAAATTACCAGGCCGGCTTCGTCCGCCGCGGCCTCCCCGGCGCACTCCTCCTC
>CAXUIB010000166.1:0-5269 GCA_964250945.1 uncultured Acidobacteriaceae bacterium | reverse complement strand
ACAAAATCCTAGAACAGATGCATCGACAAGAAGCTATTTCAACAAGCTCCTAGTGGCGTTAGGTGGACGTTGTAATGATGAAAATTAGGAGGTGTACGCCAAAGGTCGTATTTACAGCAGCTGTGCGATCAGGAAGAGTGGGTGAGCCGTTGAAATATCTATGAAGAAAACACAAGTGGCGCATCGACTAAAGTTGCTTGATAAAAACACCGTCATGGGTCTAGCTGTTGCGTCAGCTGGTATGTCGGCGTGCTTGTTCTGGGGTGGCGTGAGCTATTCGGAACTTCTCCAGCCAGGCGCAGCTTCACTTGTCCTCGGCGGAACAATCGGTGCAGTCATGATTCAGTTCCCGGCACAAAGTCTGTTGCATGCACTCCGCCAATTGCATCTGCTCTTCTGGAATGATGGCCTCGCCCCAACCCAACGTATTCAATGTCTGACAACTTTCGCATCCTTGGCCCGTCGAAGAGGCATCGTTGCTCTGGAGACTGAGCTAGACCGTATAGAAGACATTTTCATGAGGAAGAGCCTCATGCTAGCTGTAGACGGCACTCCTCCCGATGAACTACGTCGTCGGATGCAAGTCGACCTGAACATGCGCTTTGATCGTGCAGAACTCGCGTCCGAAGTCTTCGAAACGGCAGGCGGCTTAGCTCCAACAATCGGCATTTTGGGCGCCGTATTGGGTCTTATACATGTTATGCGTATGCTGGCCGACATCGACCAGGTTGGTAGAGGCATCGCGGCAAGCTTTGTCGCTACCCTGTACGGTGTAGGAGTCGCAAATCTACTTCTGTTGCCGATCGGAGGCAAACTGAGACAGCGCGCGCAAGAGGCCCACACGCTCGACGAAATGACCCTCGATGCAATTGTTGCGATCCTCTGCGGAACCGGTCCTCGTGCCCTCGAGGAGAGCCTGAGCGGATATCTTCTGCAACCGCCGACACGGCTGCTGCCGCAAGTGATCAAAAAATGAGATCGAATCCGGGACCGAGACGGCATGGCCCAGCGGGTCGGGATCGCTGGCTCATCTCCTATGCAGATTTGATGACGCTGCTTTTAGCTACATTCGCCATCTTGTTCGCCAGCTCCCTCCGTGCGTCCCGGCACGTCCAGCCGCTCCATGCGAGCAAAGAGATTGAAAACTCGAAGGTGTCGGCAGACGTTTCCGGTCTCGCTACTCCCAACAGCCAAACCGAACCTGTTTCGGATGCTTCTCCCACGCTGCCGCCCCAGACCGGAGACAACGACTTTGCGGCGCTGGAAAGAACGCTGCGAACGACGCTCCAACCACAGCTGAGAAGGGGCGAACTCAATGTTTTGCGTACCAGGGAAGGTCTCGTAATCAGCCTCAGGGAAGGAGGTTTCTTCAAAACCGGGCGCGCCGAACTCACCCCCCAAGCCGCGGCTGAGCTCCAATCCATCGCGGAAACGATACTTCAGAGGCCATGGCGGCTAAGAATCGAAGGCCACTCTGACGACCGCCCAATTCACAACGCCGCATTCCGATCCAACTGGGAACTCTCCGCCGCACGCGCCGAAGCAGTTCTGCAAGCCTTGTTGCCTCTCAGCCACGCGGATCCCGGGATGCTTTCCGTCGCTGGATACGGTCCATATCACCCGATCGCCGACAACGCGACCCCACGTGGCCGGGCAGATAACCGGCGAGTTGACATCGTCGTCATAGCACCTTGACGCAGCCACGATTTAGCCAAGATCGCTTACCAGAGATCATGCCAATCCGGCTCCTCCGCCTAGCTTCCGCGTGCGCAGACGCGTCCGCCTGACCCACCGAGGCGCGACCCGTATAGCGCAGGCAGACCAAACTTCGAAATCGACTAAAACAGAGGTTTGTCAACTTCTCTCCCCATCCCTGACAACCCGGCTGGCTCACTTGGCACCCAATGCACAGGGGTACGGAGCTGCAGGTATCGACCCGAAGGCTACTCTCCCATTTGTCGTCAGCAGGGGCGCTTTTTGCTGAGAACACGTCCAAATCGCCTCTCGCCCGCGAAGACACGTGCTAGCGCCGACCCCAGACTTACCAATTACAGAAAGAATCAGTAGCGCGGAGGATACATGGCAACAACAGACGATCTCACAACTCTGGTGTGTTTGTTTCATCATCAGGATCAAGCACAAGCAGCCATCAGAGACTTGCTTCAAGCCGGTGTCCCGCAGTCTTCAATCTCCGTGACCGGCGGTCAGGCTGCCCAAGGATCAGAGTTCTCAAATCAAGGATCAGAGTTCTCGAATAGATCGCTCGAAGAGCTTGGCGTTCCGGCGCGCGATCTCCAACACCTCACCGACGGCGTCAAGGACGGTGGGCTCGTGGTCGCAGTGTCCGCCATATCCGATCACGTCGACAAGGTCGAGGACGTCTTTGAAGCTCACAAGGCTCACAAGATCGACGAAGCCACGATGGGAACAGGCCAGGAGAGGGTTGCGCCCGTGGCTGCTGCGGCGCCCGTGGCTGCTGCCGCAATTGGAAAGACACAAGTGTCTGGAGACGCCGCGATTCCGATCGTTGAAGAGGAACTCGTCGTCGGCAAACGCGATGTCAATCAGGGGGGAGTTCGTGTCTACCGCCGCATTGTCGAGATTCCCGTTGAAGAATCTGTTCAGTTGCGCGAAGAGCACATTCACGTGGAGCGTCGTCCCGTAGATCGCGCCGTAACCAATCAGGACCTCGCCATGGCCGACCGTACCGTCGAATTGACCGAAACGGCGGAAGAGGCCGTCGTCGGCAAAGATGCTCGTGTCGTCGAAGAAGTCCGTCTGGGCAAAGATACGAGCGAGCGCACCGAACGCATCCACGACACCGTCCGCAAGACCGAGGTAGAGATCGAGGAGATCGCAGCAACGGAAAACCTTTCCTCGCCCAGCCGAAATTCCAGCCGCACCTAGGCCCAGGTACAACCGGAAACTCTTCGTCACACCTCAAGGGCCGCACCAAGATATTCAGGAGATTATTATGGCTGACCGCGTCAAAGTTTATGAAGAATCCAGCAAAAAGGGCCTTCCCATCTGGGCCTGGCTTCTTCCCCTTCTACTTCTGCTAGCCCTGCTCGCTTACTTCCTCACCCGCCATCGCGCGGAGCCCGCAGCGGTAGTGGCTCCCGTCTCACAGACCGCTCCCGCTGCAACTCCCGCGGCCTTTCCTGACCTTGGGACGGTCCACTTCGCCACCAACAAGGCAACTCTCACGCCTGAAGGTGAGGCCACCCTTCAACAAGCAGCAGCTGCAATGAAATCAAACCCCAACGTTCATCTTCGCCTTGAGGGTTTTACAGACAGCACTGGAACCGACCCACACAACCTCACGCTCTCCCAGCAACGCGCCATTACTGTAGCGGACTACCTGAAATCCCAGGGCATCGAAGGAAACCGCCTTACCGGTGAGGGTTTCGGTCCGTCCGATCCTGTCGCGTCCAATTCAACTTCGGCAGGAAAAGCCGACAATCGGCGCGTCGAACTGTTTTCACAGCAGTAACTCAAACCGCATCAACCACCTAAGGCTATGCAGAACCTAGGAGAATACAAATGTCAAAGACAGTAGTAGGGCTTTTCAGCACGGTTGCTCAGGCAGAGCAGGTCAAGCAGTCCCTTGTGAGCAATGGCTACGGCGCCCAGCGCATCTCCGTCGTGGCAAACGATAGCGGCACCTCGACCACCGGTACAACAGGCACCACTGGCGGAACCGCAGAAGGTATCGGCGAAAAGATCGGCAGCTTCTTCCGCTCTCTCACCGGCGGAGATGAAGAGGCCCATCGCCATTACGCCTCAGGCGTAAGCTCCGGCGGAGCTCTCTTGGCGGTCACGGTCGAAGACTCCGAAGCCAACGAAGTCGCTTCCTTCCTCAAACAGAACGGAGCAAAGGACATCGATAGCGGCTCGCAGCGCGCAGCCGATTCCGGAACTCCGATCTACGGATCCTCTAACACAACCAACACCGACGTCTCTGGAACCGAGTCGATCCCCATCATCGAGGAGCAACTCGTCGTCGGCAAACGAGAAGTGGATCGGGGCGGCGTCCGTATCTTCTCTCACGTGACCGAGCGGCCCGTCGAAGCCGACGTCACCCTTCGTGAAGAGCACATCAACGTCGAGCGTCGTCCCGTCAACCGCCCCGCCACGGCAGCCGACTTCCAGACCGGCACCGGCTCGGTCATCGAGCTGACCGCCACCGGGGAAGAAGCCGTAGTCGGTAAGTCCAGCCGCGTTGTCGAAGAAGTCGTTGTCGGCAAACAAAGCTCCGAGCGTACCGAGGCAATCCACGATAGCGTCCGGAAAACCGAGGTTGAGGTCGAAAACATCTCCGGCTCCACCACCGGAACCGCCGGCTCCTACGGCACAACAACCAACAAGAAAGACAAGAACTAAAACCGCTCTCCTCACAAAACTACCCCAAACAGGCAACCAGGCCGGCCGACGGATCCTCAACTCCGGAGTCCGGCCTGTGCCGTCTCTCGCACCTGACCGACACGACACCCGCACGATAGGATTCATATGAGCAACGTATCTTCCACACTGGGCAGCAACCTCGCCACCTCCGAGCCGGTAAACATCCTCTCCGTGTCCGGCAATCTCGATCTCGCCTGTACCTACACCGAGCTTCGCCTCTCCAATGGGGAAGTCCTTCGTCTCCCCACCGCTCTTCTGCTCCAGCGATCCGCGCCCACCGCCGGTCTTCTCGAGTCCGGTGACGGCGGGAGAGCCAATCTTGCCAACGCCGCTTCAACCCAGATCGACGAAACCGTCATTCCCCTGATCGAAGAACATCTGACCGTCGGCAAGCGCACCGTAGCCACCGGCACCGTACGCCTTGAAAAAACCGTGCAGGAGTACCAGCAGCAGCTCAACGAACCCCTCGCCGTCCGCACCTTCGACGTGGAACGTATCATCCTCAACCAGCCAATCGACGTCGCCCCCGAAGTACGCCACGACGGCGAAACGACCATCTACCCGCTCGTCGAAGAGCAGCTTATTCTTACCAAACAGCTCATCCTCAAGGAAGAGGTCCGCGTTACCCGTCGCGAAACCGAGCGGCGCGACACCCAGGTGGTCACCCTCCGCCGAGAGCACCTCGATGTCCAAAGAACCCCCGCCTCAGACCTCAACTCCAAGTAGCACAATCCAAAAAGAGCTCTACTTGCCGCCGCCTTCGGTCAACTCGACCATCCGGTCAACCCCCGTCGGCGCGGCAAACTGCTCCACCTTCCCATTCGGCCACAGCACCTCAATTCCACTCAGCCGACCCTCCCCACCC
>CAXUIB010000165.1:0-5278 GCA_964250945.1 uncultured Acidobacteriaceae bacterium | reverse complement strand
GGTCTGGTCGGTGCGGCAGGCATGGCGCGTCGGAAGTTCGCAGCGAAGTTCATCTCGTAGTCCTCTCGCACCTTCTTACCAAAGGGGAGTCCCTCACGGGCTCCCCTTCTTCTTTGCACCCGCTCCCAATCCTCCCGACAAAACGCACCCGGGCCCCGCCCATGCGACAATCTCCCTAAGCGATTCTCCTGTCGGTGTACCCGGGGCCGCGGGGCTCAACGCTGCTTTTCTCCAAGAAAAGCAGCACTCCTCAGAGCTCGATTGGGTCCAGTAACAGGAGAACCGCCCTAAGCGAGCCATGCCCAACCAGCAAGTTCAGCGACCCGCTTCGCAAGCCGTGCCCGCGCCCTGCGCCGTTACGCCGGCCCTGCTGAAGCAGCACTCGATCACCCCCGACGAGTACACCCGCATCCTCACCTTACTCGGCCGCACCCCCTCGCTCACCGAACTCGGCATCTTCTCGGTCATGTGGTCCGAGCACTGCTCCTACAAGAGCTCACGCGTCCACCTGAAGCGGCTTCCCACCCGCGGACCGCGCCTGTCTGGCCCAGGCTCTGTCGTTCAGGGTCCCGGTGAAAACGCCGGCATCATCGACGTCGGCGACGGCTGGGCCTGCGCCTTCAAGATCGAGTCGCACAATCACCCCTCCTACATCGAGCCCTACCAAGGAGCAGCCACCGGCGTCGGCGGCATCCTCCGCGACATCTTCACCATGGGCGCGCGCCCTCTGGCCGTCATGGATTCGCTGCGCTTCGGCCCGCTTGATCCCGAGGCAGAGCCCGATGAGGCTCTCCGCGCCAAGAACCACCAGGTCGCCAACGGCGTCGTCGCCGGTGTCGCCGGCTACGGCAACTGCTTCGGCGTCCCCAACCTCGGCGGCGAAACGCGCTTCGAGCCGTGCTACTCCGGCAACCCCTTGCTGAACGCGTTCGCGCTCGGTCTGGTCCGCACCGACGAGATCTTTTACGCCAAGGCCACCGGCGTCGGCAACCCGGTCCTCTATGTCGGCGCCAAAACCGGCCGGGACGGCATCCACGGCGCAACCATGGCCTCCGAAGAGTTCACCGCGGGCTCCGAGCAAAAGCGCCCCAACGTCCAGATGGGCGACCCCTTCCTCGAAAAACTCCTCCTTGAAGCCTGTCTCGAAGCCATGCATCTGCCGTCCGGCGCCGTGCTCGGCATCCAGGACATGGGCGCCGCCGGCCTCACCTGCTCCACCTGCGAGATGGGCGCGCGCGGCGAGCTCGGCCTCACCATCGATCTCGACCTCGTCCCGCAACGCGAGACCGGCATGAGCTCCTACGAGATCATGCTCTCTGAATCGCAGGAACGCATGCTCCTCGTCGCCGAACGCGGCAAAGAGGCAGAGGTCCTCCAGGTCTTCGCCAAGTGGGGCCTCGACGCCGCGATCATCGGCTCCGTCACCGCGGACAACATCATGCGCGTGACGCACAGCGGCACCCTGGTCGCCGCGATCCCCAACAAAGCCCTCACCGACGACGCCCCCGTCTACCACCGGCCCGTCGGCACCTGGACCCCGCCTGTGCCGCGCGATCCGCCGGCGTGGGTGCTTGAGCAACTGAAGAAGCCGCGCGACTACACCGCCGACCTCCTCAAACTGCTCGCGAGCCCGAACATCTGCGACAAGCGTTACATCTACGAACAGTACGACTCGATGGTGCAGACCAACACCGTCCAGGGCCCGGGCGGCGAGGCCGGCGTGATTCGCATCAAGGGCACCGGACGCCAGGGATCAGGCGACAGGGAACAGCGAACAGCTTCACCGCTCGAGAAGGTCTCTGCCTCAGAGCGCCGCGAGGACACACTTTCCTCTGTCGCCTTCCCCAGCTTCGACCGGACCGGCGTTCCATCCGCCGAGACAACGTCCGCCTCGCAACTTGACCCGGTCGCCGTCGACCACAGCATCCTCGGAAAACTCGCCCATCTCGTCGCCAGTTCCACGCCGCAGGGCGAAGCGACCCTCGCCACCGGGAATGAAGACGCTACCAATCCCGTGGTGGCCCCTGACGAGACCCACACCCCAAGCACGGCGCCCACGGAAGGCACACTGTTCCCTGTTCCCTCTTCCCTGTTCCCTATTCCCCATTCCCTTGCTCCCGAACCGGCTACATCCCACAAGCCCGAGCGCGGCCTAGCCATGGCGCTCGCCGGCAACGGCCGATGGTGCTACCTCGACCCCAAACTCGGAGCCATGCACGCCGTCGCCGAAGCCGCCCGCAAGGTCGCCTGCACCGGAGCCACCCCGGTCGCGGCCACCAACTGCCTCAACTTCGGCAACCCCGAAAAACCCGAAATCATGGGGCAGTTATCGGCCGCGATCGATGGGATCGCGGAGGCTTGTACAGCCCTCGGCACCCCCATCACCGGCGGCAACGTCTCCCTCTACAACGAAACCCGCGGCGAAGGCATCTACCCCACCCCCGTCATCGGCGTCGTCGGCATTCTGGACGATGTCACCAAAGCCGTCCCAAGCGCCTTTCAGCACGTCGGCGACACCATTCTGTTTCTTTCCGCCATTCGCGGCGCCGGCCGGCAAGCCATGCGCGACCTCGGCGCATCCGCCTGGGCGCAGAGCCAGGGCTGGCCGCTCTGGGGCGAGCCCGTCGTTCTCGACCTGGCCGAAGAGGCCACCCTCCACCACGCACTTCAAAATCTCGCTGCGCAGGGTCTCGTCTGCTCCGCCACCGATATCAGCGACGGCGGCTTCCTCACCGCCGCCGCCAAAGCCGCCCTCGCCTCCGACCTGGGCGCCGACCTCAACCCCTTCGCCCGCGATGCCGAGCCCTTTTCCTCCTCCGAAGTCCTCTTCGCCGAGATCGGCTCCTCCGTCGTCGCCACCTGCAACCCAGCCCACCTCGACCAGATCAAGGCCGTCCTGGCCCAGACCCCGGGGGCCTACGCCGCCCCCGTCGGCAAGGTCACAGGGTCCTCGCTCCGGGTCACCATCAACGGACACACCATCATCTCCGCTCCTTTGGACGACCTCCGCGCCGCCTTCTCCCACACCCTCGAATCCCAGCTAGCCGCCGAGGTCGTCACCGCATGACACACCACGACAACGACCTTCCAGAAGTCGACCTGAGACCATTTGCATCTGCCCTGAAGCAATTGCAGTTGGCTATCGGCGCGAGAGCAAACGAACCGGACAACACCTTGATTCGCGATGCGGTGATTCAGCGATTCGAGTTTACCTACGAACTTTCCGTCAAGACGTTGAGGCGGTATCTCCGTTCGATCGCCCCTTCCAATGACGAGGTCGATGAACTGAGCTTTCGTGAACTGCTGCGCAGGGCCGGTGATTTCAAGCTGTTACACGGGGACGTGCTCAAGTGGCTCGATTTCCGTCAGGCACGCACCGACACCGTGCACACTTACAATGAAATGAGAGCCGTCGAGGTAGCCGCGACCGCTGAAGACTTTGCTGCGGAGGCTCTTGCGCTGCTCACAGCGCTTCAAGAAAGGGTCGAGGTATGAGCCAGCCTGAAGATCTTGGCCTCTCCGTAGGCGACTTTGAAATTGTGACTCGTATTCTTTCCACGCATGTGCCGGGACGGCCCGTATATGCTTTCGGCTCACGAGCGGTTGGAAAGGCACGACGCCGCTCCGATCTCGATCTGGCTGTCGGCGGAGACACTCCACTTACTCTTCGCCAACGAGCGCTCCTCAAGGAAGATTTCGATGAGTCCGATCTGCCGATCTTTGTAGACATTCTTGATCTTCATGCGATCACGCCTGAGTTTTATCGCCGAATCCAGCGTGATTTCGTGCCCGTGCAGTCTGCATCCGATAGAACGCGGGTGACGGCTTGATCAAAGTTGAAGCGCTCGCCGAAGGCGAACAGCACTTCGACAAACTCCGCGAACACTGCGGCGTCATGGCCATCTACAACCACCCGGACGCCGCCCGCCTCACCTACTGGGGACTCTACGCGCTCCAGCATCGCGGCCAGGAGTCGGCCGGCATCGCCAGCTCGGACGGCCGCACCATCACCGACATGAAGGGCATGGGCCTGGTCTCCGAAATCTTCACCGACCCCGTCCTCCAGAAGCTCCCCGGCCACCTCGCCATCGGCCACACCCGCTACTCCACCACGGGAGACTCGGCGCTCCTCAACGCTCAGCCCATCTCGGTCGAAAGCACACGCGGCCTCATCGCCATCGCGCACAACGGCAACCTCGTCAACCTCGGAACGTCACGCGAACGCCTGGAGCGCGCCGGCGCCGTGTTTCAAACCACCTCCGACTCCGAGATCATCGTGCAGCTGATCGCGCACTCCCGCGCCTCCACCCTGGTCGACTCCATCGCCGAAGCGCTCGCCGAAGTCTCGGGCGCCTTCTCGATCGTCATGATGACGCGCAACCGCATCTTCGCCGCTCGCGACCCGCACGGCTTCCGACCCCTGTCGATGGGCCGCATCTCCGGCGAGCATGGCGCGCCCGACACCTTCGTCTTCGCCTCCGAAACCTGTGCCCTCGACCTGCTGCACGCCCGCTACGAGCGCGACGTCGAGCCGGGCGAACTCATCATGGTCTCCGAAGACGGCGTCACCTCGCGCCGCTTCGCCCCCGGCACCGTACCGCCCGCCTCCTGCATCTTCGAGCACGTCTACTTCGCGCGGCCCGACTCCCGCATCTACGGCCGACCGGTTCAAAAATCCCGCGACGAGATGGGCCGCCAGCTCGCCCGCGAAGCCCCCGTCGAGGCCGACCTCGTCGTCCCCGTCCCCGACTCCGGCGTCACCGCCGCCATCGGCTACGCCGCCGAGTCCGGCATCCCCTTCAACTTCGGCCTCATCCGCAACCACTACGTCGGCCGCACCTTTATCCAGCCCGAGCAGCGCGTCCGCGACTTCGGCGTGCGCATGAAGCTCAACCCGGTCCGTTCGCTGCTCGAAGGCAAACGCATCATCCTCATCGACGACTCCATCATCCGCGGCACCACCTCCCGCAAGATCGTCCGCATGTGCCGCGCCGCCGGAGCCGCCGAAGTTCATCTCCGCATCTCCTGCCCGCCCACCATCAGCCCCTGCTTCTACGGCGTCGACACGCCCTCAAAAGAGCACCTCATCGCCGCCAACAAATCCGTCCGCGAGATCTGCGACTTCATCGAAGCCGACTCGCTCGCCTACCTCTCCCTAGTCGGCCTTACCCACGCCTGCACCAAGGGCGAACCGGGCAGCGGACTCTCGCCTGCCTCCTTCTGCGTCGCCTGCTACACCGGCCACTATCCGACGCAGTGGGTCGACGTCGAAGAGATC
>CAXUIB010000164.1:315-5285 GCA_964250945.1 uncultured Acidobacteriaceae bacterium | reverse complement strand
CCCTCACCGCCCGCCACCTTCGGAGGGAAGGCCCCCGCAAACTCTTCCACACTGCCGACCTCCTCGCCCCTGACGGCACACTGCTCGCCCACGCCGAAGCTCTCTTCCTTGCCATCGACCGGAGCCTTCTCCAGCGCCGGCCGCCCGCAATCGGCTAACCCTCCCGACCGCACTGATATCATGCATACTCAGCGCGACGTCAGAGGTGCCCTCCCGTGCGAACTCTCGTCGACATCCCCGAAGCCGACCTCCAGATCCTGAACGATCTCAGCAAAACCGAAAGGTCTCCCGCGCGGAACTCGTGTGCGACACAATCTCAACGTACCTCGAGCCGCACAGACCTCCGCGTGAGATACCCGGCTTCGGCATCTGGGCCGACCATCCCGTCGACGGTAATCGAGTACCAACGCAAGATTCGGAGTGAATGGGACGATTGAGAGCTCTCTTCGACAGCAACATCATCATCGACTACTTCGAGGGCGTTCCCGCAGCAATGCACCCCCGGGGGGAGACATGTACGGCGGCCTGCACAAGGAACTGCTAAGCTGATTGTTTAGCGAAGATGACTGAAGAAGTCGACGCGGGTACGAATTTTAGGAGACACCATGAGCGATCACACTTCGAACGGAAACGGTAGCCACAGGGACAACGGCGACTTCAGCTCGGCCGGTTTGCGCCTCAAAACCGGTCTCGCCGAGATGCTCAAAGGCGGAGTCATCATGGACGTCACCACCGCCCAACAGGCCGAGATCGCCGAGCGCGCCGGAGCCGTCGCCGTCATGGCCCTCGAACGCGTCCCCGCGCAGATCCGCGCCGAAGGCGGCGTCGCCCGCATGGCCTCGGTCGCCGTCATCCGCGAGATCATGGGCGCCAGCTCCATCCCCGTCATGGCCAAAGCCCGCATCGGCCACTTCGTCGAAGCCCAAGTCCTCCAGGAACTCGGCGTCGACTTCATCGACGAGTCCGAAGTCCTCACGCCCGCCGACGAGAGTCACCACATCGACAAGCACAGCTTCACGACGCCCTTCGTCTGCGGCGCCAAAGACCTCGGCGAAGCTCTTCGCCGCATCTCCGAAGGCGCCGCCCTCATCCGCACCAAGGGCGAGCCCGGCACCGGAGACGTCATCCACGCCGTCAAGCACATGCGGGAGATCGTCTCCGAGATGCGCGCCCTCACCGTTCTCGACGAGGCCGAACTCTACGCCGCCGCCAAGAACCTCCGAGCCCCGCTCGAACTCGTCCGCATGGTCGCGAAATCCGGCAAGCTTCCCGTCCCCAACTTCTCCGCCGGCGGCATCGCCACCCCAGCCGACGCCGCCCTCGTCCGCCAGCTCGGCGCCGAAACCGTCTTCGTCGGCTCGGGAATCTTTATGTCCGACAGCTACAACTTCGCCTCGCCTGCCGAGGCCGAGGCCCGTGCTCGCGCTATTGTCCGCGCCACCACGCACTTCGACGACCCCAAAGTGCTCGCCGAGTGCTCGGCCGAGTGCACCGGAGCGATGAAGGGCCTCGCCGTCGCGACCCTCGACAAGGAACACATGATGCAGAACCGCGGCTGGTGAAAGCAACCAGCCAGAGCACGTAAGATCAACGCATGCCTCCGCTCAAAGTCGGCGTTCTGGCCCTTCAGGGTGCCTTTGACGTCCACGCCCGCACGCTCCGGGAGCTCGGTGCTGAAGCCGTTCTCGTCCGCAAGCCGGAGCAGCTCGACGGCCTCGACGGTCTCGTGCTTCCCGGCGGAGAGTCGACGACGCTGCTGAAACACCTCGAGCGCGATGGATTCTTCGACGTCCTCAACGATTTTGTTCACACGAAACCGGTCTTTGGAACCTGCGCGGGTTCGATTCTGCTCGCCGAGGAAGTCTCGAACCCGACCCAACGCTCGTTCAGAGCGCTCGACATCTCGGTCGAACGCAACAGCTACGGCCGACAGATCGACTCCACCATCCTCGTCACGCCGACTAGCCTCCCTGGACCGCCGATGGAGATGGTCTTTATTCGAGCGCCACGCATCACGCGCACCGGCAAGGGCGTGCAGACCCTGGCCGAGCGCGACGGCAGCCCAGTCCTCGTCCAGAGCGGCAAGCTCCTGGCGGCCACCTTCCACCCGGAGCTCTCGACCGACACACGCATACACCAGCTCTTCCTTGATCTGATCCGAGAAGACGGCGGAAGTTCGAGGAACCGACGACCATGAAGCTTCTGATGAAGCAGAAGAAAGGGCTGGGAAATCAGCTGTTTCAGTACGCTGCTGGCCTCTACTTTGCGCGGCACTACAACGCGAGCCTTACGATACTTCGCGAACCCGACCATCTTGCCGTTTCGTTTGGTCAGCCGAGAGCGTTTCTGCTTTCGAGATTTTCGATCCAGGCAGAGGTGCGAGATTGGACTCCGCGGGACCGGTTGATGTGTTCCATCGCTCCGAGCAAGCGGCCGGTGGCGGCTTTGGCTCGAGCCGTTACGCGAACCGAGGTGTTCCGGCAGGACTATCTCACCGACCGGATCTTTGTGCCGTCGCTCTCTCTACCGAAGCGGACGAGGTTCGCCTACCTTGAGGGTTTCTTTCAGGCCTATCCTTACGCCGAAGCGGTGGAGGAGCAGCTGCGGTCGGAGCTGAGGTTTCGCGACGAGCCTTCGGGCGAAAACCGCGTCGTGCTGGACCGGATCAGAGCGAGCGAGACCGCGGTTTCGCTCCACATGCGCCGCGGGGATTACACCGTGATCTACGGCGGCCGCGACGCTCTGCCGATCCGCTACTACGAGAACTGCATCGACGCGGTGCACGAGCATATTGCGAACCCGACTTTCTTTGTCTTCTCCGACGACATTGCCTATGCGCGCGAGAACCTGCCGGCGAGCGAGCGTCTGGTCTTTGTTGAGCACAACGATCAGTTGAACGCGCACGAGGATCTTCGGCTGATGTCCGCCTGTCGGCACCACATCATTGCGAACAGCACCTTTTCGTGGTGGGGAGCCTGGCTCAACCCCGATCCCGCGAAGCGCGTCTACGCTCCAGACCGTTGGCTCGACCCAGCGGTTCCCTACACCGACCTGATGCCGCCGAGTTGGAGGTGCATCTCCACGAACTGACGGTCGAAGCTTTCTCTTTCCGAGCCATGTTGCGCTCTTTTTATAGAGCCAAGACAGAGCTGGAACGAGAACGGCTATTCTGCTCCTGTGGAGACTCTCTCCAACACGGTTCGCGGAGCCGTTCCGGCCGGACCGGTCTCGCGGTTCTGGCATCTGCCTGGAGACGGGAGTGCTCACGGAACTGCACTCGATCAGCATCTGCTGCTCAATCTCTGGATCCTGCTCGCTCTCGCGGCGCTCGCGCACGCGATCCTGCTCACAGGTCTCGCTATCCGGCGAGCGCCTGAAGCCCGATCGGACCAGTACCACCGCGCGTGGATCGAGTACATCCCGCTTGCTGCTGTAACGGTTCTATTTGCGGCTTTGGCCCTCCGTGCGGAGCGGCTCTGGGCTGAGACGCGCTACACCGGAGCGTCGCCAACCGCGCTCCAGGTCGAAGCGACCGGCGTGCAGTTTGCGTGGTACTTCCGCTATCCAGGCTCGGACGCGACCTTCGGCCGGATCGATCCTGCGCTGGTCGACGCCGGAGCCGGAAACCCGCTCGGCCTCGACCCCGCCGATCGTCACGGCGCGGACGACCTGGTTCGCTCCGAGCTTGTTCTGCCCGCGGGTCGCGAGGTCGACCTCACACTGCGCGCCCAGGACGTCATCCACGGCTTTGGGGTCCCGGAGTTGCGGGTCAAGCAGAATGCCGTTCCCGGAGATCCTCTCCACATCCACTTCACGCCGACCGTCGCCGGCACCTACGCGATCCTCTGCACGCAGCTGTGCGGTCTCGGCCACTACCGGATGAGCGCCCAGATGCGCGTCCTCTCGCCGGCAGCCTACGCTGCGTGGAGCAAGGCCCAGCTCAGGTCGAGCACACCTGGAGGAGGTGTGAACCCATGAAGGGACAGGTATCGAAGCCGCACACTGCACACGTGTCCGTGCTGCGGCGTGTGTTCACTACAGACCATCACGTGATTGGCCTCCAGTACTTGCTGCTTGCAAGTGTGGCTGTCGTCATCGGCACGGTTCTATCTCTGCTGATGCGGGCTCACCTGACATGGCCCGAGTGGAGCATTCCGCTCCATGGTCCAGTGCTCCCCGAAGACTATCTCGCACTCGTCACGATCCATGGAACGCTGATGCTGTTTTTTGTGCTGACGACAGCGCCCCAGAGCGGCTTCGGGAACCTGATCCTGCCCGCGCAGATCGGCAGCCGGACGATGGCGCTGCCGCTCGTGAACGCACTGAGCTTCTGGACGACGGCAGTGTCGCTCGCTGTTCTGCTCTCCTCAACCTTTGTGCCTGGAGGGAGTCCGATCTCAGGGTGGACGGCCTACCCACCGCTTTCGGCGGTGGCGTCGGCCGGACCTGGGCAGGCGTTAGGCATGGACTTGTGGATCGTCTCGATCAGCCTCTTCTCCGTCGGCTCGTTCATGTCCTCCGTCAACACCCTAGTCACGATCATCCGGCTACGCTGCGATGGCATGACGTGGGCACGGCTACCGCTTACCGTCTGGGCGTGGTTCACCTCCGCCCTTCTCAGTCTGCTCGCGTTCTCGGTTCTGCTGGCTGCGCTCGTCCTGCTGTTCTGCGACCGGCACGCCGGGACTTCGTTCTTCGTGCCGACGGGAGATCTGGTGAATGGAATGCTCCACGCCGCGGGGCATCCCGGCAACGGCTCCCCTCTCCTCTGGCTGCATCTGTTCTGGTTCTTCGGGCATCCGGAGGTCTACATTGCCATTCTGCCTGGGATGGGCCTGACGTCGATGCTGCTGGCAAACTTCAGCCGGCGACGGGTATTTGGCTACCGGATCATGATCCTGACGACGCTTCTGATTGGGGTACTGGGGATTCTGGTTTGGGGGCACCACATGTTTGTCGCCGGCTGAAGT
>CAXUIB010000164.1:0-305 GCA_964250945.1 uncultured Acidobacteriaceae bacterium | reverse complement strand
TCGCGGGGACTGCCTTCTCGATCTCGACGATTGCGATCGCGATTCCGGCCGCTGCCAAGGTGTTCTCCTGGCTGGCGACGACCTGGAGATCGCGTCCTCGGTACAGTTCGGCGATGTTGTTTTCGCTTGGCTTTGTGTCGCTGTTTGTTACGGGTGGGCTATCGGGGCCTATTCTGGCGCAGCCTATTCTCGATCAGTATCTCCACAGCACTTTTTTTGTGGTGGGTCACTTCCACCTGATTATGGGGATGGCGGGGGTGTTTGGGCTGTTTGCGGCGACTTACTACTGGTTTCCGCTCTTGACC
>CAXUIB010000163.1:0-5320 GCA_964250945.1 uncultured Acidobacteriaceae bacterium | reverse complement strand
CAAGCTGGCCGGCGCGGAAGGCTATCTGCCGGTGAGCCTGAGCATCAGCCCCGACCCCGCCGTAACCGCCGCGCACTGGGCAGCGGTCGAAGCGGGCGCCGCCATGACAGGGCGCGTGGCCGACCGGCAGCAGTGGAGAATTATCCGCGATGTGTACGTCGCGCCCACCGACGCGGAAGCGCGCCTCTGCGCCATCGACGGCATGATGGGACGTTGCTGGAGAGAGTTCCTCCTGCCCCTGTATCTGGGGCTCGGTCTCGGACCGCTCTTCAAAGAACATCCCTCCGTGCCTGACGAGGCGATCGATCTCGAATACCTTTGCGACCGGCTTTGGTTTGTCGGTTCCCCTGAGACGGTCCGTTGCCGGATCCGCGACTTCGACGCGGCCGTCGGCGGCTTCGGTCACTTGGTCATCGTCTCCTACGACGCTCAGGACGAACGTCCGGCCTGGGAGCGAAATCTCCATCTGCTGACCGAGGAGGTTCTGCCGCGGTGTCAGACCGAGGCGCCGGATCTCACGCCCGTGGAGGCTTTTGCATGAGCTACATCGCCTTCGCCACGAACGCCTTCGATACCGTCGCCAGCTTCTACGGCGAGTCACTCGGGTTTCCTGTCGTCGCCGGTTGGGATCGCGCCAACGGCAGAGGCCGTCGCTTCGATCTCGGCGGCGGTCTCCGTCTCGAGATCCTCGACAACGCCCGCGAGCGAGACCCTTTTCGGCTGGATGTAAGCTCGCGAGTCCACGTCGTCATCGAAGTAGACGACATCCATACTGCTTGGAGCACGTTGACCGTTCCCGCCCCCGCGCCATCGGAAACATCCTGGGGCGCGCGACTCTTTCAAATCCAGGACCCCGACGGCGTTCCTGTCACCTTTTTAGAATGGACCGAAGCGGCGAGGAATCGATGAAGAAACGTATCGTTGTCGGGATTTCAGGCGCGAGTGGAGCGATCTACGGCATTCGCCTCTTGGAGCTTCTTCAAGGTGTCGCTGAGATCGAGACCCATCTCGTTCTTAGCCCCGCCGCGCGCCGCACCATACCTCTCGAAACAGAGTGGTCGGTCGAGCAAGTGGAGGCTTTGGCCTTCAAAAATTACAAGTCGGCCGACATCGCCGCATCCATCTCGTCAGGCTCGTTCCGCGCCCATGCCATGATCGTTGCGCCATGTTCGATGAAGACGGTCTCGGGCATCGCCACGTCCTACTCGGACAACCTCTTGCTGCGCGCGGCCGATGTGATGCTGAAGGACCGCCGCCCGCTCGTTCTCCTGGTGCGCGAAACTCCCTTGCACCTTGGACATCTGCGCCTGCTCGTCCAGGTCACCGAGATCGGAGCCATCGTCATGCCGCCTGTCCCGGCCTTCTATCACCGCCCGACAACGCTTGAAGAGGTGATCGATCAGACCGTCAATCGTGCGCTCGATCTGCTTGGGGTGGAACTCGCCCAGGATCTGTTTTCGCGCTGGAACGGCGCCGGCAAGGGAGAGATCCGGCAAAGCGTCGGCAACCAGCAGGAACAGCGCGACGGCCGGGGCCTGCTGGTCGCTGCCAATTCTCACTCGGCCTAGAGCAGTCAGCACGAAGCCGCCAACTCACCCGAACCGACAAAGGAGGTAAATGTCATGACGAAATCCGCGCACAAAACTACCGTTGAAGCTCCCGCCAAGGAAGTGTTCAAAGCCATCACGACGACCGAGGGCCTCAAGGGCTGGTACACCAAGGAGGTGAAGGGCGATCCTGACAAGGAAAACGGCGAGTTCACCCTTTCCTTCGCCAGGCACGAAGGTCCGTTCTCCTGGAAGGTGGTCGCTCTCAAGCCGGACACCGAAGTCGGCTGGCAATGTACCGCAGGTCCGGGTCAGTCGAAGGGCACAAAAGCCATCTTCCGACTCTCGCAAAAGGGCGAAGGAAAGACCGCGATCGACCTCGAACACGACGGCTTCGAAGACACCGACGAGAAGATCAAGACCTGCAACACGCTTTGGGGCGGCCTGCTCATGCACCTCAAGGAGTATGCGGAGAAGCACCAGCCGGAACCGGCCTTCAAGTAGCCCCAAGGTAGCCCCAAGGAATCAAAGCGCGGGAGGAGCGCGCAAGCTCCTCCCTCGCTTTTTCCGCCGTCTTTTCGCGATACCTGCAGGAGATCGCTCTAGGGCCGCGCGCTCCCGGCGCCAAACGGGCACGGCCGGTCATTAGACTAGGGTACCGCAGCGATGTTGCGTCACATCGTTCCCCCACATCCCCCGGGGCATCAAGCAGCCCTTCGACGAAGCGCCGCCGCCGTCTCTCCTCGCTCTCCCCTGCCCTGCTATCGAGCGACAGCAACCATCTTCACCTTCGGCGCAAACTTCCGCTTGTAGTACATCGTCGTCAGCACAACGGCGGGAACTCCCACGGTAACCGGCCAAAGCCACAAGATCAGCCCCGCATGGGTAAAGATGTGCGACAACGTCGCGGTCGAAAACGCCGTCCAAGCCGCGATGTAGCTCCCCATAAACCTCTCCAGATGCGAGTACCACCAGAACATCTTCTCCGTAGGCTTGCGGTAAAACGTCCAAAGATCGCTGCCCGAAGCCCGCATCCCTACCAGCCCCAACACGACCGGCACAACCGGCGGACCATGCAGCACCCCGGGATGGAGCCAACCCACCACGGTCAACACGGCACAAGCGCAAAACGTCAACCCCGCCGCAATCCAATCCACCGGCTTCGCACTTCCGCCTCGCGCCAGGTCCTTCAGCCGCAGCACCCGATATCCCGAAAACGTAAGATAAAACGCCAAGACCGAAACCATCGCCAGAAACAGCACCGGACGCCACAACGCCATCGGCAGAGCCGTCGCCGCCACCACCCCCATCGCCCAGAAGTACACCATCCCCCAACGCTTGTGCCGCTTGCCGCCCTTTGCCGTCGCCAAAGCCACCGGAGCCAGCACAAACGACGTCATTCCCGCCGCAATATGAACGCCAAGCAACACCTTCATCCAAACCGGATCCGCATGCGTCATCGTCTCTCCTCGTGCCCCATCTCAATCTCATCCAGCGACCGAAGCGTCTCGTCCGCCCAAACGATCACGGCCTCTGCCTCCGCAATCCCGTACCGCAGCGTCATCCAATAAAACGGCAGCCCGGGCCTTCCCGCCGACCGCGCCCCAAGCACCGGCTCCATCAGCCTGTACCGCTCCAGGTCCGCCAGAAATCGCGACCTCTCCGCCCGCACCTGCTCCCGTGCGTCCCTCAAACATCCGTTCGCCCCAAAGAACAGCTTCAACAACATCTCGTTGCGAGGCTTGCGCACCGACGGCATCACACGAAGCCACGCCGCCAGACGATCCCGCCCCGCCGGGGTCAGAGAGTACACCTTGCGCCCCGACCGACCCGTCTCCTCCACCTCCACCAAACCCTGCCGACGAAGCTTCTGCAACGCCGGATAGATCTGCCCAAAGCTCTCGCTCCAGAAATTCCCGATCGACATCTCGATCCTCTGCCGAAGCTCATACCCCGACATCGGCCCCAAGGTCAGCATCCCCAGCAAAGCCTCCGTCGTAGTCGTCTTCGCGATTTTTCTGGACGTCAGCACAGCCATGCCGCCTAGTATATCTACTAGATACATATACGCAAGAAAAATTCTAACTGTTCCCTGTTCCCTGCCCCCTTAACCGCTGGAGCGGTTCTCCTGTAGGTGTATAGCGAAACCACAGGTCTTATGGCCGTTTTCCTCAATGAAAACGGCACTCCCTTCACTCCTATCCGACTCACAGCAACAGGAAAACCGCTCTAAAGGTCGTGCTGCTGTGCGTCTTCCCTGCCGAGACGCGAGTTCTCGATGAGAGTAGGCGAAGGTTGGTAAATGGCCTATTGCCCTAAGGTTGTAGGTTTTGGCGAGGTGGAGAGGAGACCGGTTTGCTAGAGCGGTTCTCCTGCTCTGTGAGTCGAATAGAGTGTGGGAGTGCCGTTTTCACTGGGGAAAACGGCCATGAAACCCGCGGTTTCGATACACACCTACAGGAGATCCGCTCTAATCCCCCGCCACCGGCTCCGGCGCACTCTCCATCTTGCCCGGCCGAGCCTCTACCCGCTCAAACCGGATCCGCAAACGGTCGAAAAACAGATACACCACCGGCGTTGTAAACAAGGTCAGCGCCTGCGAAACAATCAGGCCGCCCACGATCGTAATCCCCAGCGGACGTCGCAGCTCACTACCCGTTCCCGTCCCCAGTGCCAGAGGCAGACCACCCAGCAGAGCCGCCATCGTCGTCATCATGATCGGCCGAAACCGCAAGAGACACGCCTCGTAAATCGCCGCTTCGGGCGTCTTGCCCTCTTCGCGCTCCGCCACAAGCGCAAAATCGATCATCATGATCGCATTCTTCTTCACAATGCCGATCAGCAGGATGATGCCGATCATCGCAATCACGCTCAGCTCTACCTTGAACAAGAGCAAGAACAAGAGCGCACCCACGCCCGCCGAAGGCAGCGTCGAAAGGATTGTCAGCGGATGAATAAAGCTCTCATACAGAATCCCAAGCACGATGTACACCGTCACCAGAGCCAGCAGGATCAACATCGGTTCGCTCGAAAGTGACGCCTGAAATGCCTGCGCTGTCCCGGCAAACCCGCCGCGAATCGTCGACGGCATCCCAATATCCAACCGCGCCTGCTCGATCGCCGCCGTTGCCTGGCTCAGCGAGGCCCCTTGCGACAGGTTGAAGCTCAAGGTCGTCGCCGGCGCCTGCGCCTGATGGTTCACCGACAGGGGCGTGCGCCGCGTCTCGTAGCGCGTAATCGCGCTCAGCGGCACCATCGCGCCCGCCGTGCTCTTCACGTAAATATTGTTCAAAGCGTCAGGATCGCGCTGAAACTCTTGCCCCACCTCCATCACCACGTGATACTGATTCAGCGTCTCGTAGGTCGTCGACACCTGCTTCTGCCCAAACGCGTCCGAAAGCGTATTGTCGATCGCCAGCGGCGAAACGCCCAACCGGCTGGCCGTGTCGCGGTCGATCACCAACTGCCCCAACAGTCCCTGGTCCTGCTGATCCGTCGCGACATCTTTCAGCTCCGGCAGCTTCATCATCGCCGCCATCAGCTTCGGCGACCACTCATCGAGATCCTGGAGGTTGTCGGCCGAAAGCGTGTACTGATACTGCGTCGCCGAGGATCGCCCGCCGATCCGCAGCTCCTGCTGCGACTGCAAGTACAGCACCACACCCGGGATGGCTCCCGTCTTCGGGCGCAGCCGATTGATCACCACCTCAGAGCTATCCCCCGACTTCTGCCGCTCCGCATCCGGCTTCAGAAAAATAAACATATTTCCGGAG
>CAXUIB010000162.1:2161-5376 GCA_964250945.1 uncultured Acidobacteriaceae bacterium | reverse complement strand
GCGTACCCCTTTGACTGAATCACTCCTCACCACCCCTCTCAACCCGTTCGCTACATAGATGCGAGATGTGTCGGCAGCGTGGGACGCAGCTCTGAATCCAAAGCGCCAAAAAAGATTCCAATTGAATAAGGGAGAAATCCCGGGAACTCATTCCTTGATTTCACGAGAAGCTCCTCGGATTTCCTCAATTTGCTCAGGCTCCACCGGACGCAATATCACTTCCGTGTGATGCCCAAGTCTGTTCGGTGTACTACGCTCTACCTAGCGCTACTGCGCCCAAGAGGGTTTCCTCATGAAAGCTGCCATCCGTTCATCGATTCTCGCCACCGTCGCCGTCATCGCACTCTCCGCCGGCTCCACTCAGATCGCTTTCGCGGATGGCGGAGCGCAATCGAATCACGTCGGCGGCTGCAACCCGTACCCCTATCCGCCTCCCCAGCCTAAGCTGGCCTCCAGCCTCGGGAGTATCATATCGATCGTGGGGCTCTACTTCGGTTTCTAGGTGGTGTAGATGGGGGGGAATGCAGTTGATCAGATCCTGTGGGCGACGGGCCTTCTCTTGGTCGTCGCCCTCTTCCTCGTTCTGATCCGCCGCAAGCGCTACCGGACTCTTCCTTGGTTTACCACCTGGATCGGCTTCCAGATGGCAGGTTCCCTTCTGCTGTTCGTCATCTGGCGCCGCTTGCCCGTCCACTATAACGTCGCCTACTGGTCGTTCGGCGTCGTCGACATGATCCTGCAGATCATGATCCTCGCGGAGATCGCCCGATCTGTCCTCTGCAGAAACGGCGCCTGGGTCCCGGGTGCAAAATCCCGCTTTTTCCTTCTCTCCGCTTTGGGGGCCGTCGTCGCCGCCGTCATGGCCGCCTGGGTCAAACCGCTCGCCAACACTCCAATGGACGCTTGGAGCGTGCGCGGAAATCTGTTCACTACGCTTCTGGTCTGCCTCACCTTTACATCCATCCTCTCCGCCTCCGCACAGTTCGGCCTGCACTGGCGAAGCCATGTCATGCGCGTCGGCTACGGTCTTACCGTCTGGTCGCTCGCCTCCTTTGCCGTCGACGCCCTCCACGGATACTGGGGAGCCACCAACCACTTCAAGGCCCTCGAACACTTTGATATTGCGGTTTGGGAGCTTTCCCTCGTATATTGGTCGGGAGCGCTGTGGGTCCCAGAAGAAGAATCGAAAGTGATCCCCCCGGCCTTGATCGACAGTCTGTTGCACATCCACGCTGATCTCGACCTCAGCGCTGAACATTCGCCCGGTCCCAACTGAACACGAGGACACCCATGTACCCACTCCTGGCGTTAGCTTCCCTCCTGCTCGTCGTGATCGCCTACCAGGGCGGATTTGTTCTCCGCCGTCGCCGCCTTCTCCAACCCTGGCAGACTCTCGTCGCTGGCCTCCAACCCGTAGATTCCGATAAACTCACCGCCCTCGCTCGAACCTATCTCGAACCTGGAAAAAATCAGCTCGGAATCGAGCCGGAGGAGATGTGGATCCTGATCGGCGGCATGGACGGACTTTCCAAGCTTCGCGCGAACTCCAAGGTCATGCTGGATCTCGCACAGCACGTCGAACGCTGGAACGTCGATGAGGGCCGAGTTGTGGCGGAAATGATGCGCCGCGACGCATTTCGCCTGCGCCAGGCACTTTGGCGTCTCACCGCCAGCATCATCCTCCGGCACAAAGCCTTCCGCGCCCCCTTCCACCTGCAAGAAGCGTCCGCCGCCTACTACCTTATGCGTCAGCGCCTCCTCGGCCTCTACGAGAACAATCATGCCGGCCTCTACCCACAGCTGGCAGCCGTTCTGTAGCCACCCCATCTTCATCGACCGCCGACCAAGGAGCGTTGCTGCGTGCCACGGCCTATGCTACCGTAGGAAAGTGTTGCGAGAGTGCGCGCTTTGTTTCCCGCCCTACCCTGGTCTGCACCAAGACCAGGGCTGGATCCGAGACGCTCACTTCGCCGAGCAGGGCTGGCGTAGCTCAGCTGGTAGAGCATCTGATTTGTAATCAGAGGGTCGGGGGTTCAAATCCCTTCGTCAGCTCCAGACCTCTTCAGAAACACGCAACATAAAAGTCGCTCTGGACCGGGTTATCGTCAGCCACTATCGGGCATACCCGGGCAGACAGGGCACAGGTGGCCGAGTGGTTAATGGCAGCAGACTGTAAATCTGCCACTCTATGAGTTACGGAGGTTCGAATCCTCCCCTGTGCACCACCTCTCTCCCACGAGCCAGCGTCCGCTATGCCCTCCGACCTCAGCCCCGGCAGCAGCGGTCGCATGCTCATCGCGTTCGCTGTGCTCTCGGGCCTCGCCCTCTTCTCTGCCCACACCATGGAGCCCGGGCGGTACCGCTCCTTCACCTGGGTGATCCTCGGCTTTTTTGCCTTTCGCATCCTTCTCGGAAGGCTTCGGTCGCGTTAGGATAGACGGGTTAGACATTTCTTTGGCTGGCGTAGCTCAGTGGTAGAGCACTCCCTTGGTAAGGGAGAGGTCGAGAGTTCAAGCCTCTCCGTCAGCTCCACATTCTCAAGCTGTTCTCTTACCCTCTAGCGAGTGCACGGCACGGAGACAGTTCCCGCGGGAGTAACTCAGTGGTAGAGTCACAGCCTTCCAAGCTGTTGGTCGCGGGTTCGATTCCCGTCTCCCGCTCCAGAATCCGGTAAAATCCCTCCATCGAAGCAGGAAACACTTGGCAGCAATCTTCCAGCAGGCCGTTCTCGCCGTCGCCGACCCCAGTCGCTTCCGTGCGATTCAGAGCGCGATCGACCAGTCCTTTGCGGCTACAAACGTCGACACATTCTTTCGCTCGCTTGAACGCCGCGGTCTGCGCATCCGCGACTTCGAAAAGGTTCTAAGCTCCGGCCAGCTCGGAGAGCAAACCGCGGCCGAATACGCACATCTCGGCAACGCCGACCAGGGCCAGATCCGCGAGCTCTACCTCGCCAGCCTCGAAAAAGTCCCCGCCGAACTCCGCCGCAAATTCTTCAAACTCTACGCCTACTACTGATGAAGAGTGCCGCCGTGACCCGCAGACCGAACGGAGAGTAGATCCGGTAAAGGCCCCTCCTGCGCGAGCGTCCGAGCCCGCTTCCGCTATCCGAGCGAAGCCAAAGCATCCGCTTCCTCAAGCAGTGACCCCCTCCAGTTGGGGGGGGGGGGGGGCCCCCAGAATGTTTTTATTGTTTTGTTTTTTAATAAATTATT
>CAXUIB010000162.1:0-2151 GCA_964250945.1 uncultured Acidobacteriaceae bacterium | reverse complement strand
GCAGCACACCCGCTGCCCCCCGCGGGTGGGGGGGGGGGGGGCCCCCCACTTCAGTTTTATAGGCTTGTGTTTGACTCAAAGTGTAATCGTATATACGATTAGCCAGTGGCAGTCACGTTCGACGCGCACAAAGATGCTGCTAACAAAAGAAAGCACGGCATTTCGCTGAGCCGAGCTGAGGACTTCGACTTCGAAGCAGCCTTGTTCGTCGTCGACGATCGCGAAGAGTATGGCGAAGTTCGCTTTCGCGCCCTCGGGTTCTTGGACGCTCGGCTCTACTCACTCGTCTTTACGCAGCATGGCGACGGGATCCGCGCCATCAGTCTCAGGAAGGCTACCGAGCATGAAGAAAAAGAGTACAAAGAGAGCCGTTGAGCAAGGAACCGACCCAGAGAATCCGGAGTGGACGCGTGCAGACATCGAGCGAGCCGTTTCCCTCGGTGGGCTACCACCGGAGTTGCAGACAGTGCTCTCCAATCGCAAGCGCGGTGCGCAGAAGGCGCCGAGAAAGGTGCCTGTCTCGATCCGACTTTCTCCCGATGTGGTTCAGGCATTTCGTGATTCAGGCTCGGGCTGGCAGTCGCGAGTCGACGAGATCCTTAGGGCGTCCATCAAGTAACAGCGCCAAGATCCTCGCTCCTTTCCGAAACCCCCGCTTTCATAGATAATGATGAGGGACGGGCCTGCGCCTGACACTCTGTCCCAGCATCAAAACTCAGGATCCGGCCGCAGGCGCCTTAAGCCCTGCGTCGCGGCGTGGTCGCCCCATCGAGTCCACGCTGCTTGCCAGCCGAGGTGGCTGGCCAAACCCGAAAGGAACCAAAATGCGCGAAATCATCACACTCCAGTGCCCCACCTGCAAAAACCGGAACTACTCGACCACCAAAAACAAAAAAACCACCACCGGCCGACTCGAGTTCTCAAAGTTCTGCAACACCTGTCGCAAGCACACCGATCACAAAGAAACCAAGTAAACCGGTCAAGAATCCCGGACCGCTTGGTCGCTTCGAGGTTGGGCCGGAAAGCCCGCCTCGCACTACAGGGGCGTAAGCTCAACGGTTAAACTGTCGGTCTCCAAAACCGAACTTCTCGGTTCGAATCCGAGCGCCCCTGCCAAACAGCCCGTGCCCTCACCCGGACAACGTGCGAAAATACCGTAGTACCAGCTTCCCGAGAGAGCACCATGGCTAAAACCATCGTCGTCGCCGATCAGCCCACCACCGGCATCCAGCACATCAAATCGCAGCCGGAACGCTTCCTCGCCTACCTCAAAGACGTCCGCAGCGAGATGCGCAAAGTCATCACACCGTCGCGCGCCGAGGTCCAGGCAACTACAACCGTCGTCATCATCACGGTCTTCCTCTTTGCCGCGTACTTCTGGCTCATCGACACCGCCATCGGCAACCTGATCGAGCGTCTGCTCCACAGCCTCATCCAGCACTAAACTCTGCCGATCCTCTCCGGCCAGCTTTTCAAAGAAAGAGCGCAACAATGCAAGCAAAAGGCACCCTCATGGCGGCAGACGAGCAGATCCCGCAAGATCCCAATTCCGACGACACACCCGCCGGCGACGCTGCCCCCGAACTCTCCGGCGAACAACTCGCTCCGCCGGTCAACCAGAACTTCAAGTGGTACATCATTCACGCGTACTCCGGCTTTGAGCGCAAAGTCCGCGAGTCGCTCGAAAGCCGCATCCGCGCCTTTGGCCTCGAAAACCGCATCGGCCGCATCATGATCCCGACCGAGCCCGTCACCGAGCTGCGCAACGGCAAGAAATACACCACCGATCGCGTCTTCCTCCCCGGCTACGTCCTGGTCGAGATGGAACTCGACAACGATCTCTGGCACGTCATCAAGAACACCCCCCGCGTCACCGGATTCCTCGGCACCGGCGACAACCCCGTCGCACTCTCCGAGCAGGAAGTCAGCTCCATCCTCTTCCGCACCGACGCCTCCAAAGACAAGCCGACCCTCACCATCAAGTTCGGCAAGGGCGAACAGGTCCGCATCAACGAAGGCCCCTTCGCCAACTTCACCGGCACCGTCGACGACGTCAACGAAGATCGCCAGACCCTCAAGGTCATGGTCTCCATCTTCGGCCGCTCCACCCCCGTCGAAATCGAATTCTCCAAGGTCGACAAGGTCGAGGCA
>CAXUIB010000161.1:0-5409 GCA_964250945.1 uncultured Acidobacteriaceae bacterium | reverse complement strand
CCACCGGCACCAACCAGCAAGGCCTCGCCCTCCCCTCCACCGACAAACGCACCAACGGCAACGCCCTCGCCTCCTTTCTCCTCGGCCAAGTCGACACCTTCTCGATCGACCTCCAAAGCAGCGTCCTCCGCCCGCGTGACAACATCCAGGAGATCTTCGCCCAGGACGACTGGCGCGCCACACCGCGGCTCACTCTCAACCTCGGCGCCCGCTACACCCTCAACCACCCCTCCACCGAGAAGAACAATCAGGGCGCCATCTTCAATCTCGCGACCCAGCAGCTGCAGTATCTCGGCGTCGACGGCTTCCCTCGCTATGCCCGAGAGCTCCACTACGACAACCTAGCCCCCCGCCTCGGCTTCACCTATCTCCTCACCCCGCGCACCGTCGTCCGCTCCGGCTTCGGTATCGTCTTTATCGACCAATCCGGCATCACCACTCCCTTCACCACGCCGCAGTTTCCCTTCATCCAGAACGTCCGGCAGGCCACCCAGGACAGCATCAACGCCGCCCTCACGCTCTCCTCCGGACCGACCGTCCAACCCATCCCGCTCACCCCCAACGCCGGCCTCGGCCAAAGCGTCTACACCGTGAATCGCACGCTTGGGTCGGGCTACGTCGAGCAGTGGAACCTCGCCGTCCAACGCGAGCTCAAGCCGAATCTCTCCTTCGACATCGCCTACGTCGGATCCCACATCGTCCACGTCGGCATCCCCGACGCCAACCTCAACCAGCTCCCTGTCTCGAGCCTTCCCGCCGAGTCCACCCCCGCCGGCCTGGCCGGCCTCAAAGCGCTCCAGGCCAAAGTCACGAACCCCTTCTTCGGCCAGATCCCCGCCTCCTCCGCCATCGGCGGCCGCACCGTCGCCGCCGCGCAACTGCTCAAACCCTTTCCCCGCTTCCAGAACGTCGCATACTACCGCAACAACACCGGCACGACTAACTTCAACGCGATCGAGGCCAAGGTCGAACAGCGCCTTTCGGGCGGCCTCTCGTTTCTGTTCAGCTATACCCACTCCAAACTGATCGACGACGCCTCCTCCGTCTTCTCCTCGACCGTCTTCTCGTCACCCAGCTCCAACAGCCTCATCGCCGCCGACGTCAACCGGCCATACCTTGAACGAGACAGCTCCAACGGCGACGTCCCCAACGTCACTTCGATCAGCGCGCTTTATCAGGTACCCGCCGGCCGCGGCCATCGCTTCGCCTCCTCCGGCATCGCGTCCGTGCTCGCCGGCGGTTGGAACGTCAACGGCATCAGCTTGCTCCAGTCCGGCATGCCCGTCACCGTCACAATGGCCACCAACGACTACAGCTTCGCCGGCATCGTCACCCGCCGCCCCGACCTCATCGCCCGGCCATCGCTCTCCCCCAGAGCGCGCGGACCGCAGATCTTCTTCAACACCGCAGCCTTTGCCGCGCCCGTCGGCGTCCTCGGCACCGCCTCCCGCAACCCCGTGCGCGGCCCCGCCTACCGCGACCTCGACCTCGCCGCCATCAAGCACACACCGCTCTCGGAACGCACCGACCTCGAGTTCCGCGCCGAACTCTTCAACGTCACCAACACCCCGGCCTTTGCGCAGCCCAACGGCAGCTTCGGCACCACCGCCTTCGGCAGTATCACCTCGACCACGACCGACCCGCGGGTCGTGCAGTTCGCCCTCAGGCTCAGCCGCTAGCACGCGCCAGGCCGCCCCACACGCCGCCAGAGTCTCTCCTTAGTATTCCCACAGCTTCAAAGAAGCTTGGCAGAGACAAAGCAACGCTGCTAAGCTACAAACAATCTTATAGCGCTGTAACATGCAAGTCGTTGATCGGACGATATCTTCTTCCTCTCCAGTATCTTCTAAGGGAAAGAAGAGCTCTCGGCGATTGTGCAGCGATCGAAATTCGCTTCCCGGCAGAGATGCGCGATAGGAAAGGTCCGTGTAATGGTTGAAGCTGTCGTGCTCTGGAACGAGCCAAACAATCTTTCGCACTGGAACTTTCGTCTCGACCCCAAGTGGGTCACGTTCGCCGATATGGTCAAAGCCTCCGCCGCCAGCATCCGCGAGGCCAACCCTGCGCTGCCGATCGTTCTCGGCGGCGTCTCGTCGGGCGACCCCGACTTCCTCCGCCTCATGCGCACCTACGGCCTCATGGAAGTGGTCGACGCCGTTGCCGTCCACGGATTTCCGCTCGATTGGAATCACTGGCAGATCGACGATTGGCCCGCCAAGATCGCCGAAGCCGCCCAAGTCTCGGGACTTCCCGTCTGGGTCACCGAGGTCGGCGCCTCCTCCTTCGGTGCCGAAGAGGTCGCCGCCTTCGGCCTGGATCGCACGCTTGACCTGATCCGCGGCCGCGCCGACCGCATCCACTGGTACTCGCTGTTCGACCTCCCGCCAACCTGGCCCGCCGAAACCCGCCACAAGGAAGCCGAAGGCTCGTCGTACTACCGGCACTACTACCTCGGCCTGCTGACCCACGACGGCAGACCCAAGCTTGCCGCCGAGAGATTCCCAACGGACGGCGAGGTCGGCCTGTGCCAGTGGTTCCACTTCGAAGACCACCGTCTGGACGCCGCGGTGGAGTGGATGAAGGCGCACAACGTGAAGTATCTTCGCACGGGCCTCAGCTGGGCCGACAGCTTTCGACCGAACGCCGAGGCCTGGTTTGACCGCATGATGACGGCGCTTGAGCCTTTTGAAGTGGCGCTCACACTCTGCTTCACACCCGCGCACCTGGGGCTTGAAGACCATCACACCAGCCCGCCCAAAGATGTCCAGACCTTTGCCGACTTCAGCTCCTGGGCCGTCCACCGATACGCTCCCGTAGCGGTGGCAACTCCCGATCGAGAGGTCGTCGCCGCCCTATGAGCAAGCAGATCCTCATCACTGGAGGCGCCGGTTTCGTCGGCTCGCACCTTGCCGACGGTCTCCTCGCCGCCGGCCACGAAGTCCGCGTCCTCGACGACCTCCACCCGCAGGTCCACCCGGACGGCAAGCGCCCCGACTATCTCGCCCGCGAGGTGGAACTGATCGTCGGCGACGTGCGCGACCCCAACCTGCTTCGCGACGCCCTCGACAAAGTCGACGTGATCTACCACTTCGCCGCCACCGTCGGCGTCGGCCAGTCCATGTACGAGATCAGCCGCTACATGAGCGTCAACACCCAAGGCACCGCCGAACTCCTCCAGGCGCTGCTCGACAACCGCTTTAGCCCCGAAAAGCTCATCGTCGCCTCCTCCATGTCCATCTACGGCGAGGGCCGCTATATTTGCACCAAATGCAGCCAGGCCGCAGCTCCGCCCGTCCGCCCCGTCCAGCAACTGCGGGAAGGGAAGTGGGACGTCAACTGCCCGCACTGCGCCGGCAAGCTCCGGCCCGTGCCCACCGACGAGTCGAAGTCCTCCGAGATCAACTCCATGTACGCCCTGTCCAAGCGCGATCAGGAAGAGCTCTGCATGATCTACGGCCGCACCTACGGCCTGCCCGTCACGGCGCTGCGCTTCTTTAACATTTACGGCACGCGCCAGGCGCTCTCGAACCCCTACACCGGCGTCGCCGCCATCTTTGCCGCGCGCCTGATCAATGGCCAGGCGCCGCTGGTGTTCGAGGACGGCGAACAGATGCGCGACTTTGTCAGCGTCCACGACATTGTCCGGGCCAATCTGCTCGCCATGACGAGCCGCGCCTCGGACGGCGAGGTCATCAACATCGGCTGCGGCCAGCCGATCACCATCCGGGAGGTCGCCGAGATCCTCGCCCGCTCGCTCGGCGTCTCGGTCGAGCCTGTGATCACCGGCAAGTACCGCGCCGGCGACATCCGTCACGCGTACGCCGACATCACCCGCGCGCGCACGTTGCTCGGCTACGAGCCCGAGGTGACGCACGAGGCCGGCTTCCGCGAACTCGCCGGCTGGCTTCGCTCGCAAACCGCCGAAGACAAGGCCGACACCATGCTTCAGCAGCTCAGCACGTACGGTCTGACCGCCTAAACTTCAGAGGACGAGGACAAAGAAGCGAAATGCCAAGAGATCGCAGCGAGATGGGCCGCACCATCCTGATCACCGGCGGAGCTGGGTTTATCGGCTCCAACCTCGCAGCCCGGCTCCTCCAGTCACCGGAGACCCGCGTGAACCTCTTCGACAACCTCTCTCGGCGGGGCGCAGAGCACAACGTTCGCTGGCTGCAGGGTCTTCCCGGCGCGGACCGCCTCAAGCTCCATCGGGGCGACGTGCGGGACGCCGCACAGGTAGCCGAAGCCGCCCGCAAAGCGACCGAGATTTACCACCTCGCCGCGCAGGTCGCGGTCACCACCTCCATCGACTCCCCGCGGGACGACTTTGAAACCAACGCCCTCGGAACCTTCAACGTCCTCGAAGCCGCCCGCCGCTCCGGCCGCCGCCCGATGGTCCTCTTCACCTCGACGAACAAGGTCTACGGCGGCCTCGAGTCCGTCGCGGTCGAGCCGCACGGCACGCGCTACCAGGCCTCGGCACCCGGCTTCCGGGGCGCCACCGAAGGGACACCGCTCGACTTCCATTCGCCCTACGGCTGCTCCAAAGGCGCCGCCGACCAGTACGTCCGCGACTACGCCCGCATCTACAACCTGCCCACCGTGGTCTTTCGCATGTCGTGCATCGCGGGACCGCGCCAGTTCGGCAACGAGGACCAGGGCTGGGTCGCGCACTTTCTCTATTCGGTCCTGTCGGGCCGCTCGATCAACATCTACGGCAACGGCCTGCAGGTGCGCGACATCCTCCACGTCAGCGACCTCGTGGACGCGATGGAAGCCGCGCGCGCGCATCTCCCGCGCACCGCCGGGCAGGTCTACAACGTCGGCGGTGGCCCCGACCGCGCGTTCTCCATTCTTGAAATGCTCTCGGAGATCGAGCAGCAAACCGGCGTGCGCCAGCGCGCGACGCACGCCGAGGTCCGCCCCGGCGACCAGCCTCTCTACATCTCCGACACGGCCAAGCTTACGGCCGACACCGGATGGCAGCCGCGCCGCTCGCTCCCCGAGATCCTCTCCGACATGCACGAGTTCTGGATCGCCAACCGCGATCGCATCGAAGCTCCGGCAGCCTCCAAGCGAAAGCTGAAGACCTCGCTCCACAACCCAATCTCCTCGCCCGAACTCGTCGCCGAGGCCCTCGCATGAAGTTCGCCCTCGTCAACCCGCGATGGAGCTTTGACGGCTCCACCTACTTCGGCTGCGCCGAGCCCCACTTCCCGCTCGAACTCCTCTCCGCCCGCGAGTTCCTCCGCTCCGCCCACCAGGAAGTCCTGCTGATCGACGCCTGGATGGAAGACCTCACCCCCGATCAGGTCCGCGCCCGCCTCGATGCCTTCGGCGAAGACTTCCTCGTCATCCCCACCCCCCCCTCCGATGAATTATTGCGCGTCCCCCCACCCCCGCTACGCC
>CAXUIB010000160.1:0-5417 GCA_964250945.1 uncultured Acidobacteriaceae bacterium | reverse complement strand
TAAAGTGCTCGCTGCTACGTTTGGGCAGCCTGATCGGGAATGGTACGTCACGGAGTTTGCCAGAGCTTTTGAAACCCAACCGTCCCGTCTTCAAAGAGCTCGAAGCCTTGAACAAGGCCGGCAGCCCGTTCTTTCGTTCTTCCGCAAGCTCCCGGTTGAGCTTTTGTTTGGCGATCACCAGCTCCACCACCGCCACACTGAGCATGGCTTTCTCCCTTCCCAAGTGATATCGATTGACCGGATCTCCAGCTTGTTCTGTCTGCAATCGCCGAGCAGCTTCGCACGACGCGCTCGGGCCGACAGTGTGTGCGTGTGCAAAGCTGCTTTCTGTTCCGACTTCACGGCCTGGAACTCACGCTCTAGTCTAGACTAACTCCAGCCATTCGGCCGCCCGCTCTTCGGTGCGTATCTGACGCCGTTGCCGCCGCTCGTCCTTACTCAAGGCATGGTGGATGGAAGAGCATACAAAAACACGCAGTTGTCGCCGGGCGGTGGCAATGTGGGAGTTGCGTTCCCCAGCGACTTCGAACTGAATCGCGGCAGGATCGGTCCAATTCACTGTGTTCCTGCCCTCATCTTTCCCATGGTTTTGCTCAAGACCACCCGCTACCCCGACTCCGCACTAAGCGAAACGCAGCAAGTATATGCTCCGCGTACGGATACCTTCTGCCGCAGACCTCGCGAGGCCCGTCTAGAATGAAAGGCACATGGTGGCTTCGCGAAGAAATCAGATTCTCATCTGGGCGTTGCTCGCGACCGGCGTGTTGGTCGTCCTCCTCAATGCCCTCTTTGCCTTTCAGGCCGTGCAGAATCTGCAGCAAAACCAGGCCTGGGTGGAGCACACGTGGCAGGTGATCTACCAGGTCGAGCGCATTCTCGGTTCGGAGAAGGACGCCGAAACCGGCTTCCGCGGCTTCCTCATCTCCGACAACACTGCCTACTTTTCGCCGTACCTCACAGCGCAACGCGAGCTTCCCGGCGAGCTCGACGAGTTCGGTCGGCTGACGGTCGACAACCCCCGGCAGCAGGCGCGGCTCGCCGAGATGCACACGCTTCTGGACGAGAGGATGTCGCTCCTCAAGCAGGAGATCGAGCTCCGGCGTTCGGGCAGCGCGGACCTCGCGCAGATCCTGGCCGAGAGTGAAACCGGAAAGGCGCAGGTCGAGCAGTTCCGGCGTCTCGGCGATCAGATGGAAGCCGAGGAGCGCCAGCTGCTCGAGGGACGAGCCTCGACCGCATACGCCAGCGGCCGCCGCGCCCGACTCACCATCGTCTTGTCCAGCCTGCTCGACCTCCTGATGATCGGCCTGATCTCCGTCCACTTCGTTCAGGAGCGCGAGCGGCGGGTCCAGTCAGAACTTCAGGCCGTCCGTCTGGACGCTGCCCGAGCCGAGGCAGAGGCGAATGCCGAGAAAGTCCGGGTGTTGAACGCAACGCTCGAAGAGCGCGTCCGCCAGCGTACCGCCGAGCTCGAAACGACCAACAAAGAGCTCGAGGCGTTCTCGTACTCCGTCTCGCACGACCTTCGGGCCCCCTTGAGAACCATCGACGGCTTCAGCCTCGCGCTCGCCGAAGACTACTCCGATGTCGTCGACGACACGGGCCGCGACTACATCGGGCGTGTGCGCACCGGCGTCCAGCGCATGGGCATGCTGATCGATGCGCTCCTGCAGCTGTCCCGCATCACGCGCGCCGAGGTCGTGCGCGAGCCGTTCGACCTCAGCAACCTCGCGCGAGGGGTCGCCGGCAATCTCAAGGACGAGAACCCGGGCCGCGACCTCACGTTCGAGGTCGAAGACGGCCTCCGCGCCGATGCTGACCCCAAGCTCATCCAGGTGGCGCTCGAAAACCTGCTCGGCAACGCCGCAAAGTTCACCGGCAAGGTCGAGCATGCGCTTGTCAAGTTCGGCTGGGACCCCGCGCAGTCCGCCTGGTTCGTGCAGGATAACGGCGCCGGCTTCGACATGCACTACGCGTCCAAGCTCTTCAATGCCTTCAACCGCCTGCACGGCGACAAGGACTACAAGGGCTCCGGCATCGGCCTCGCAACGGTGGCGCGCGTGGTTCGACGCCACGGCGGCCGCATCTGGGCCGACAGCGTCGTCGAACATGGCGCCACCTTTTGGTTTACGTTAGGATAACCTCCATGGCGGACGGAGCACGGATGATAATGCTGGTCGAAGATGATCCCGATCACGAGTTGCTGACCATCCGCGCTCTGAAAAAGTCCAACATCGCCAACGACGTCCGCGTGGCGCGTGACGGCGAGGAGGCCATCAAGCTCCTGTTCGGTCCAGACCCCATCCAGCCCCAGGTCATCCTCCTCGACCTCAAGCTGCCCAAGGTGGATGGCCTCGAGGTGCTCCGGCGCATTCGCGACAGCGATCGCACACGCATGCTTCCAGTCGTCGTCCTCACCTCGTCGGACGAGGAGCGCGACCTGGTGCGCAGCTATCAGATTGGGGTCAATAGCTACATCCGCAAGCCCGTCAGCTTCACCGATTTCGCCGAGGCCACCCGGCAGTTGGGCATGTATTGGCTGGTACTCAACGAATGCCCACCGAAGATCTAACGATCGCAGCAGCGGCCGCCACGCCGCGACGACCGATCAACATCCTCCTTGTAGAAGACAACCAGGACGATGCTTTGCTGCTCGAGAGGCATCTGCGCCGCAACGGCTTCGCACCCAGGCTTCATCGCGTCGAAACCGCCGCGGAGATGCGCGAGGAGCTCACCCGCGCCGAGATGCCGGACCTCGTGCTGGCCGACTACAACCTGCCCAACTTCAGCGGTCCCGAGGCCCTGCAGCTACTCAAATCGACCGGCTTCGACATCCCCTTCCTCATGATGTCCGGCGCCGTCTCCGAAGAGATGGCCGTTGAGTCGATGCGAGCCGGAGCGCAGGACTACGTCACCAAACAGAACCTCACGCGCCTGGTGCCGGCCGTCGAACGCGAATTGAAGGAAGCGACCGCGCGCCGCAGCAAACTCGCCGCCGAGATCGCCCTTCGCGCCAGCGAATCGCGCTTTCACCGCCTCGTCGAAGCCATGCCGCTCGGTCTTCTGATCGGCGACAGCCGCGGCCAGATCACCTACGCCAACACCGCCGTCGAGCGCCTGCTCGGCTACAGCGCGGGCCACCTCTCATCCGGCAACGTCACGCTCCAGTCGCTCTGTCCGGCCCTCGATCTGCCGCTTCTGCTGGCCTCCGATCCGACCGCCTCCGCCGCACCGTTTGAGGCCGTCTGTTCGACCACGGACGGCCAAAGCCTCGACGTTCTGCTCGGCGTGGCCGTGCTCAACCCCGAGGCCGTCCAGCAGGAGCGCCAGATCGCCGCCTTCATCGCGGACCTCTCCCGCCAGAAGCGCAGCGAAGAGGTCTTGCGGCGCACGGAAAAACTCGCCGTCGCGGGGCGTCTCGCAGCCTCGATCGCGCACGAAATCAACAATCCCCTCGAGGCCATCACCAACTGCCTCTACCTCCTCGCCAACACGGAGCTGACCGAGGATGGGCGGGGCTTCCTCGATCTGGCGCAAAAGGAACTCGACCGCGTCGCGCAGATCACCGTCCAGACCCTTCGCTTCTACCGGCAGTCCACGCGCCGCGCCCCCACCGACGTCGACGAGCTCATGGACGCCGTCGTCGGCATCTTCGATTCGCGCTTCCGTCGTCTCGGCATCGATGTCCTCAGGCGTATGCGCGAGGTCGCACCCATCGTCGTGCACGACGGCGAAATCCGGCAGGTCATCGCCAATCTGGTCAGCAACGCCATCGACGCGATGCCCTCCGGCGGCCGGCTCCTCCTCAGAACCGCCCCCGGCCGACACTGGCAGACCGGCGAATCGGGCGTCGTCCTCACCGTCGCCGACACGGGAACCGGCATGGATCCCACCTGCCTCAGCCGCATCTTCGAACCATTCTTCTCCACCAAAGGCATCACCGGCACCGGCCTCGGCCTCTGGATCTCGCTTGAAATCATCCAGAAACACAAAGGCGCCATCCGCGTGCGCAGCCGCCCAGCGACACCGGAACACCCAGGCGGCACCGTCTTCCGCCTCTTCCTGCCCGAGTTGACCTAAGACAATTTCACTTTG
Organism: uncultured Acidobacteriaceae bacterium; assembly: GCA_964250945.1. GTDB lineage: Bacteria > Acidobacteriota > Terriglobia > Terriglobales > Acidobacteriaceae > Edaphobacter. The sequence goes on along the minus strand of CAXUIB010000160.1, from coordinate 1,322 downwards.
TGCGGATTTCCTGTTGTTGTGAGTCGGACAGAGTGGGGAAGCACCGTTTTCATTCGGGAAAACGGCCATGAGACCCGTGCTCTCGCTATACACCTACGGGAAAACCGCTTTAGCCCCGAACCAAGTAGCCACAAGGGAAGAAAGACTGTCGCTCCCTTTGTCACACCCTGCCTGCCCCCTGAGCTCCGTCTCACGAGCACGCTTTGAACCTGTACTCTATGAACGAATCGTTCACAGAGTACAGGCCTCCCCTCATTCGTTTTGCGTTTGGTGGACCAGCTGACAGCCCTTGTAACCGTACGGCGTCCAGGTTAGCTATGAGAGGTGTAACGAGGTGCTGGCTGAGACTGCTGTGTTGCCGCCAGAAGCGTCAGGGACGCCTCCTCGTAGTTCCGCACCAGTGTGTCATCGTGCACGGAGGGTGCGGTGATGAACTCACCATCGTCCAAGCCTTTCAAGGCGGCGTCGACACAAGCCTCTGTGTTCATCAACACGCCTTCACCCAGGCTGGAAACGGGAACTCCCATGACGTCCCATATCTCAGACTCGGTGGATGCAGGGGCGACATACTGAAAGCGGATCTTTGTTTCCGCGAGTTGCTGCTTGAGTCCCTGGGTAAAGTTCAGCACGTAGGCCTTGGTTCCCCCATACACCGGAACCCAGGCATAACCCGTAAAGCCGACCACAGAACCGATGTTGATGATGGTTCCTGCATTCCGCTCCGCAAAGCGGGGCAGAACGGCCTTTGTAAGCACGGTGAGTGCCGTTACGTTGAGCGCGATGAGGTTCGCAATGCTTTCGACAGAAGCCTGTGCGACGGGTTCGACACTGGAGGTGCCTGCGTTGTTCACAAGCAGGGTGATCGCGGGGTCGTCGCCGATCGCTTTCGATACCTGGGCCAAGCCGTCTGGATGGGCGAGATCGGCTGCTAGCACACGGACCTGTACCGGGAAACGGGTTTGCAGGTCGGCGGCGATTGCTTCTAGACGATCCTTGCGACGGGCGATAAGGAGAAGATCGTAGCCGCGCGCGGCAAGGCGGTCGGCATACACCTTGCCGAGGCCCGAGGACGCGCCGGTGACTACCGCCGTACCAAGAGGATTTGTATTTGCCATCATCATGAATAGCTCCTGAAAAGTGAGTGCGGAGGAGGGCAGCCCTGTTGGAGCGGATTTCCTACCGTACGGTAAAGGATGAGCCCGATGCGGCAGGGATTCAGAGATTGCTACCAACCGGTAGAGAACGTGACGAAGTCGTCCCTCTAAGCCTCTAGTGTCCTGAGTCATTAGTTCGTTCACAATATTTTGCGAGGGAGTTGAGGA
>CAXUIB010000159.1:4283-5490 GCA_964250945.1 uncultured Acidobacteriaceae bacterium | reverse complement strand
GAAAACGGCGCTTCCACACTCTGTCCGACTCACAGCAACAGGAAAACCGCTCTAAAACCAATCGATCGAAGACTTTGAAAGGTCTCACAGATCGAAAATGGGACGTTTCAGACCTTAAGCATACCTGAACCAGACCAAGGTCCAGACCTAAGTTACGTAGATAGAATATTTTGCGCGAGAACGAGGCAGGGTGGGGGGAGGCCGCGCAAGTCGCGGAATCGCAACCCCGCACCCGGAGAAAAGAGCTCCAATCGCCACAGACCATCTCGAACTTCTAGGCCGGCAAACTCCTACTGCCTTCTAGGCCGCAAGCCCTACTTCTTCGACCGATTCGGATCCGGCGGAACCTTCTTGCCCGCCCGCCGAGCCTCGCTCAAACCGATCGCAATCGCCTGCTTCGGGTTCGTCACCTTCTGCCCGCTGCGACCGCTCTTGAGCGTCCCCGCCTTCATCTCCCGCATCTCCCGAGCAACCTGAGCCCCGGCAGCCGGCGAATACCTCCGCCCACCACCCTTCTTCGCCGCCGCCTTCGCCGAACTCTTCTTCGCAGGCGTCTTCTTCGCGGACGTCTTCTTCGCCGCCACCTTCTTCGCGGACGTCTTCTTCGCCGCCGACGTCTTCTTCGCCGCCACCTTCCGCGATGCCCCGCCAGCCGCCTTCGTGCTCGCGGACTTCCTCGGTCCCTTCCCTACCGCAGCCTTCTTCGTCGCCATCAAAGTCCTCCTACAGGACACACCGACAGACACATAGGAGATCTCCAGGCCGCATCCGCGTTGCACCGCAAATGGTGCATCTCTTGATCCGCCCTCACACCCGATCCAGCTTCTCGACTACCAACTCATTCAGCAGTGCCGGATTCGCCTGCCCCTTCGACAGCCGCATCACATTCCCCACAAAGAACGCCGCCACCGTCTTCTTTCCAGACCGGTACTGCTCCACCTGCTTTGGGTTCGCAGCAATCACCTCATCAATCATCCGCTCGATCGCCCCTCGATCGGAGATCTGCTGCGGCTTCTCCCGCGCATACACCGCGGCGAAGTCCTCGCCACTCGCGAAGCACGCGTCCAACAGCACCTTCATCTGCTTGCTCGAAAGCTCCCCTGACTCCAGCAGATCCGCCGCCATCACAACTCCCGCCAACGTCACCGGCGACTGCTCCATCTCCAGTCCCGCCGCCCCAACCCCCTACGACAAAAACAAACGAACC
>CAXUIB010000159.1:0-4273 GCA_964250945.1 uncultured Acidobacteriaceae bacterium | reverse complement strand
CATCTCCAGCCCCGCCGCTCGCAGCCGCGGCGTCAACTCACTCGTCAGCAGCGCCGCGACCCGCCGTGGACTCTTCGCCAACCTCGCCGCCGCCTCGAACTGATCCGCAAACGCACGCGTCGCCGTCAACGTCGCCGCATCCTGCTCCGAGATGCCGTACTCCCCGATCATCCGCGCCCGCCGCGCCGCCGGAAGCTCCGGCATCGCCCGCAGGATCTCCTCACGCCACGCCGCCCCTACCACCAGCGGCGGCAAGTCCGGCTCCGGAAAGTACCGGTAATCGTGCGCCTGCTCCTTCGACCGCATGGAAAACGTCCGGCCCTCCGCGTTGTTCCACAGCCGGCTCTCCTGCACCACCCGTCCACCCTCCTCGAGCACCCCAATCTGCCGCTCAATCTCGTACTCCAGCGCCGCCCGGATGTACCGGAACGAGTTCACATTCTTCACCTCAGCCTTCGTCCCAAACCGGTCCGCCCCCTTCAGCATCACGCTCACATTCGCATCGCAGCGCAGCGACCCCTCCTCCATATTGCAGTCGCTCACCCCCGTGTACAGCAGGATCTCCTTCAGCCGCGTCAGGTACTCAAACGCCTCCTCCGGCGTCCGCAAGTCCGGCTCACTCACAATCTCCACCAGCGGCGTCCCGCAGCGGTTCAGATCGATATACGTCCGGCTCGCCGAGTCCGCAAAGCCGTCATGCAAACTCTTCCCCGCATCCTCCTCGAGATGCAGCCGCGTGACGCCGATCCGCTTCGTCCGCCCTTCCGCGTCCGGCACCACAATCTCCCCATGCTCCGCAATCGGCTTGTCGAACTGCGAGATCTGGTACCCCTTCGGCGAGTCCGGATAGAAGTAGTTCTTGCGCGAAAACACACTCATCTCGCGAATCTCGCACCCGATCGCCTTCGCCGCTAACACCGCAAACTCCACCGCCCGCCGGTTCAACACCGGCAAAGCCCCAGGCAGCCCCAAACACGTCGGACACACATGCGTGTTCGGCTCCCCGCCATAGCGGTTCACGCACCCGCAAAAAGCCTTCGTCTCCGTCAGGAGCTGAACATGCACCTCCAGCCCAATCACAGGCTGGTACTTCGCAAGAACTTCCGGCGTCAACATAGACATGGCGGGCATTGGCAACTAGTTATCCAGGAGACTGATGCTTGAAATATTCGAAGCCTTCGTAAGAAGAATCCCAGCACCGGGAATTTCGGTCTGTTCTCCCTCGGCGGAGATCCAGGAAGCCTGACGCAGAAATACAGAGCACTCCTCCGCTGAATCGGAATAGTACTTCAAAACTCCGAGCAGACTCCGTCCGTCGGCTAAGCCGATTTGTACAACCTGATTCTGTTTCGCCTCGCTCTGCAAAATATCGTTCCAAATCGAACGTCGCGAAGTCCGTTCCGTTATCTTCAGCGCGCGGAACATGCGCGTGCCGTCGAGGTTGAAATACAGCGTTGCGAGAAGCGCAACACAAGCAGTCAATCCCACTACCCCGGCAAGTCTCCCCGGAAACCAGCGGATTGTCGGCTCGGCAAAGGGAGCACGAGCATACGACAGTTCGAACGGAAGCCGACTCCTGCTGAGCACCATGAACGACAGGTAGACAACAATGCTGTAGAGCGAAGCTTCGATAACCTTGTCGAAGTCGGTTTGGCTTGCGCGTAGCGCCAACATCTGCACGATGTACGCCGCAGCAAATCCGGGAAGCAGAATCAAGAGAATGTTGAGCGCGACGATGCTGGTCGGCATTACTTGCTCTTTGTAGCTCCTGGGGGCGGAATCCTGACCGGTGCCGGCATCTTCACCGGCGTATTCTGTGCGCCCTTCTGGCCGCGATCCTCTTGCCTGGCGCCTTCATTGAGATACGGCATAGCTCACCTCGCTAAATTCAAGTGTAATCGGTTGCGCATGCAGTGGTTCGCTGCAACAATCCAGCATGCCTTTCCCCTTCCGCCGCCGCCGCAAATCCAAGCCCGAGCAAGCCCCCACCGTCGTCGCCCAGAAAGACCTCGAACGCCCCAGCGCACAGGAGATCTTCGAGCAGGTCGCCAACAACGCCCGGCAGGAACTCAAACGGTCCAGCATGGCGCTCGCGATCTCCGGCTTCGCCGGCGGCGTCTTCATGGGCCTCAGCGCCATGGGCAACGCCATCGCGCTCGCGATGCTCGGCACCACCAGCCGAACGGAGTTCATCGGCAAGATGTTCTATCCCATCGGCTTTATCGTCGTCATCCTCGGCCGATCGCAGCTCTTTACCGAAAACACCCTCTACCCCATCGCCCTCGTGCTCGCGGAAAAGCGCCACTTCTGGAACACCATGCGCCTGTGGTTCTCCGTCCTCCCGGCCAACGTCCTCGGCGCCCTCGCCTTTGCCGCGCTCGCCAGCCTCACCAGCGCGCTTCGCCCGGACGTCGTCCACCAGCTCGCCCAACTCGGCCTCGAAAACGTCCACCGCGACCCCAGCGGCATCTTCTGGAGCGGCGTCATGGGCGGCTGGATCATCGCCCTCGCCGCCTGGCTCGTCTCCGGTTCGCACTCCATCACCGGCTCCGTCATGATCATCTGGATCCTCACCTTTCTCGTCGGCCTCGGCAACTTCGCCCACTGCATCGCCGCCAGCGGGGAAGTCCTCACCGCCGTCCTCCTCCACCACATCCCCTGGACCGCCTACCCCGCCTGGTTCTTCCCCGCCGTCGCCGGAAACATCTGCGGCGGCGTCGGCATGGTCACCCTGCTCGAATACGGTCAGGTCGTCTACGGCGACGAGGGCGACCCCAACGAGAAAAAGTCCCTTGAACAGGTCGAAAAAGCCGCCGCATAACAACTTCCCACATGGGCCGCCATCTCGTCGAGCCCCTCCTGCCCTCGAAGCTCGGCTACGAGGCACACGCAAGGCAACCCCCGTTTGCGAGACGTCCGAGAGCGGTTCTCCTGTTGGTGTATAGCGAGAACACAGCCCTCATGGCCGTTTTCCTCAATGAAAACGGCACTCCCACACTCTATCCGACTCACAGGGACAGGAGAACCGCTCTAAGCCCATGTCCGCCGCCTCCATCGCCGAGTTCCTCCACGACCCCGACCAGATCCACCGTCGCGAAGATCTCCTCGCCTTCTTCGGCCCGCACGCCGACATATACCTCCTCGTCTACGACCGCCTCCACGCCGGAGCCAACCGCGCTCCCGGCCAAAAATTCCAGTTCAACTTCTTCGGAGGCGGCCTGTCCGGCCCCGCGTTCTTCGTCGGCCCGGTCTGGTTCTTCTACCGCAAAATGTGGCTCTACGGCGGCATCCTCACCGGTCTCATGGTGCTCCTCGCCGCGCTTCCAGCCGTCCTCTCCGTCGGCCGCCTCAGTCTTCCCATCAGCATCGGCATCGCCGTCGCCGCCAAACAGATCTACGTCTCCCACGCCATCAGCACCATCCAGAAACTCCGCGCGGCCAACCCCTACCTCGACCCCCAAACCCTCGCCCACGCCGGAGGCGTCTCCCGAACCGCAGCCTGGATCAGCGGCGTCATCTACGCCCTGCTCGTCATCCTAGGCATCGCCGGCACCGTCTACATCCTTCACCAGGGGCTTCCACACAGCTAAGTCCACCACCTGCCGGTCTCGTCCCGTAGTACCGCCCCGGGCGACCTCAGAACCAGCTCCATCCCATGCAAGCTCGATACAATAAATGCACCAATGATCCTCCCCTTTGTCCGCGATCTCCTCGCCGACCTCGAACACTCCGAAGCCTTTGAACGCGTCCGCCGCCACCTCTCCGCCGGCACCGGCCGCCGCCGCGTCTCCGGCCTCACCGCCACCGCCCGCGCCCTCTACCTCCCACTCTTCGTCCGCGCCGCCAACGCCCCATCGCTCGTCCTCGTCCCCGACAACAAAGCCGCCGAAAGCCTCCACGCCGCCGTCCTCTCCGCCTGCGACCTTACCGGCGCGCTCGCCCGATCGCAGGTCCTCCGTCTCCCCGCGCACGACGTCCTCCCCTTTGAAAACCTCTCCCCGCACGCCGACATCCAGGAGTCCCGCGCGGCCACGCTCTGGAAGATCGCCAGCACCAGCCCCTCCACCCCCCGTCTCGTCATCGCGCCCGTCGAGTCCGCCTGCATGCGCCTCTTCCCGCGCGACCACTACACCGCCCTCGCCCTGCGCCTCAGCGTCGGCGAAGAGCACCTCCACGACATGCTCGTCGAGCACCTCCTCTCCGTCGGCTACACCCGGGTCGACGTCGTAGAGATGCCAGGCCCGGTCACCATCCGCGGCGGCATCGGAGCCGC
>CAXUIB010000158.1:0-5503 GCA_964250945.1 uncultured Acidobacteriaceae bacterium | reverse complement strand
GGGGAGGCGTTGGGCGGGGAGGTCGCGTCCGCCCTGGTGCAGGAAAAGGCCGGTGGCTCGGCCGGTTGGGTCGACCTCGAAGGTAATTTGGGCGTTACTAATATTTAAGGAAGAACTGTTTTTCGCTTTCGGGGTAAACTTCGATCCTTCCTGTCCGGCGGCCTGCGTGAAGAGCCGGCTGCCTTCACGGGTGACCGTCAGGATGAAGTCGGCGCTAGTCTAGACGGAGAGTGGGTCTTCGACTGCACGTCGGCGGGGGTGGGCCGAGCCTGATCCGGTGGGAAGTTGGCGAGCATCAAAGCATAGGCGTGGGAAGCTGAGGCTGATGGAGAGAATTTGTGTCTACGGCATTTCTTGCGCCTCCAATGTTCCAAAGAGAGTTCTTGCACCTGCGATGCAGGCTGCTGGAGTGAGATGTTCAAGGCACCGGTGATTATGATGATCCGACATGCGGAGAAGTCCGCGCCCGATCGTGGCGGCGTCCATGAGTCTGGCGAGGACGATGCGCACAGTCTGGCGGTAGATGGTTGGAAGCGCGCGGGCGCTCTGGTTGGTCTGTTTGCTCCGTTAGGCGGTCGGCCGTTGCCGGAGCCGAGGCTGGCGCGACCGGTGTACCTGTTTGCGGAGTCGGCGGATGCGCCGGGCTCTGATCCGAAGTTGAGCAAGCGCGAGGAGCAGACGCTGGCCCCAATGGCGGAGGTGCTTGGGGTGGAGCCGAACTTCAGCTTCGGCCGCGGGCACGAGGCGGAGGTGGCTGCGGCCGCAAAGGCGTGCGATGGCCCGGTCTTGATCGCGTGGGAGCACAACGACCTGTTCGATGTGGCTCGGGAGATCGCGAAAGACGCGCAAGTCCCGACGGTGTGGCCGAAGAGCCGAAACGATATCGTGCTGGTGTTTCGGCTAGGGGAGGACGGGGAAAGCTACAGCTTTGAGCAGGTTCCGCAGCTCCTTCTGGCCGGCGACATTGCGGATCCGATCGAGGTCTAGAAATGGTTCTGTCGCCGGTATACTGGGCTGTGGCACGTGTCCGCCCGGGGCCGCGCAGCCCAATGTCTATGTCTCTCGTCTGGCTCAGAGTCGCCGTTCTGCTGTACACCGTGGCTGCCCTGGCGGTGCTTCCAGCGGCTCTTTACGATCGCCCGCGGTGGCGCCATCTTGCGGTGCCTGCGGCCTCGCTGGGCCTCCTGTTTCACTTTGTGTCGCTTACCGAGACGCTGAGCGCGGTCTATCGAGCGTTGTCGGCAGCCTTCTTTCCGGCCAGGCACGAGACGCAGTCGATCCTGGCATTGCTTCTCGCATCTGCATTTCTGGTGATCTACCGCGTGTACCGGACGTTGGCTCCGGGTGTGTTCTTGTTGCCGATCGCGGTTCTACTGACGCTGGAGCCGGCATATCGCCCCGGGACCGAGCTGGTGCCGCTGCCGAACTCTGGATGGATTCTGCTCCATATTCTTTTGTTGCTGTCCGCATACGCGGCTTTGCTGGTTTCGCTGTTCACCTCCGTGTTGTATCTCATTCAGGAGCGCCGACTAAAGGCCAAAATGCCGGCCGTGCGCGGTCTGCCGGCTTTGGACACGACGGAGCAGATCGCCTTGAAAGCGCTGTTGTTTGGGCTGCCGTGCATGACGGCGGGGCTCTTGATTGGGTCGGCTCTGGCTGAGCTTACGGTGGGGCCGAGGTTTTTCCTGGATCCAAAGGTGCTCCTCTCGTTTGCCATGTGGATTGCGTACATGGGAATGATCTTTGTTCGCCGACACTCGGGTCTGCGGGGGCGGCGGGCGGTCTATCTCTCGGGATTTGTCTTTCTGGTCGTCCTCGGTGTCTGGTCGGCGAATCAGCTATCCGCTGTCCACAGGTTTACGGCTCCATGAACGGTTCTGAGAACAGTATCGGCAGAATGGGGAAGAACTTGAGCGCTGTGGCGGAAAAAAGCGCAGGGGAGATGTCGCTGCCGGGGACGGGCCGGCCGGCCCTGGTGCTCCTGGGCGTCAATCACACATCGGCGCCGCTCGAAATTCGGGAGCGTCTGGCCATCGGCCGGGGGCGCCTGGCCGACGCAACCGAGACGCTGGCGCAACAGCCGGGAGTGCGGGAGGCGTTGATCCTTTCCACGTGCAATCGTGTGGAGTTGTTGCTGACCCATGACCTGAGTTCTCCGGCGGCGGCGCCCTCAGCAGTCTCCAAGCCAGAGTCTCCGGTCTCTCCAGCATCGCCGGATCTCGTCGGCTTTTTTCACAACTACTTCAGTCTCCCGATGGCTACCATCGAGCCCCATCTGTATGAGTTTCGCGAGCGGGAGGCGGTTCGACATTTATTTCGGGTCGCGTCGTCCCTGGATTCGCTGGTGGTCGGGGAAGCGCAAATTCTGGGGCAGGTAAAGGATTCGTACACGGTGGCGCGGGAGGTTGGGACGGTTCGAACGACGCTGGACCCGCTGTTGCAGCGTGCGTTTTCGGTAGCGAAGCGGGTCCGGACGGAGACGCGGATCGGCAGTTCGTCGGTATCGATTGCATCGGTGGCGGTCGATCTGGCGCGGAAGATCTTTGGTTCGCTCGAGCGCAAACAGGTGTTGATCGTGGGCGCGGGAAAGATGGCGGAACTGGCGGCCCGGCATCTGCTGGAACATGGGGCGACGTCGCTGATGATCGCGAATCGGACGGAAGGTCGGGCGCGAATGGTGGCGGACCGGCTCGCGGCGCAATTTACGCGCAATCCGATCGCGACCACAATTCTTTCGCTGGAGCAGATGCAGGAGCATGCGCACCGGGCCGACATTGTGATTGCGTCGACGGGAGCGGGTGGTGCGGACGAGCCGAAGATTTTTACGGCCGCGCAAGGTCGGATTCTGCTCGATCGGCGGCGCAATCGGCCGATGTTCTTCATCGATATTGCGGTTCCGCGGGATATCGATCCGGCGCTGAACGATGTTGACGGATGTTTCGTGTATGACATTGACGACCTGCAGCAGGTGGCGGCGGGCAATCTGGCGAGCCGGTCGCGGGAGGCGGCCGCCGCGGAGACGATTGTGACGGCGGAGGTGGAGCGGTACCAGTCGCGGATGCATTCGCTCGATGCGGTGCCGGCGATTCAGGCTTTGCAGAAGGGGGCCGAGGAGCTGCGGCAGGCGGAGTTGCGGAGGACGGCGGCGCGGCTGGCGGGGGAGCCGCTGACGGCGGGGCAGATGGCGGCGGTGGAGGCGCTGACGCGGTCACTGACGACGAAGTTGTTGCAGGCGCCGCTGACGGCGCTGCGGGCGGCGGCGGAGAGCGGAGATGCGGCGGCGCTGGCGGAGGTGGAGGCGATGTTGGGGACGGAGCGGCGGCGGCGGTCGGGGGCTGGAGGATAGAGTTGACGAACTAGTTGGGCGAGACTATCGTGTCTGCGTCTCGGGTCTCGATCGAGACTATGCTACGGAGTTTGTCTGTTTGTCTTCTAACCAGGTGGCTTCTGCTTTCTCGGTGTAGGCGCCACCTCACAACTGAATGGCTTCTACCCTTAAGGAGCTTGTATGAAGTCTGTTTTGAACTCAGCGAAATCAATTGTTTATGCGGCAGCCTGCGCCGGGCTGCTGCTTCCTACCCAAACCGCGCATGCAACAGCGTTCGGTGCGGTACTCAGCTTCTCCATGGATGGCCAGACGGTTACAAATGGAAACTCGGATGTAACCGGGAATCCCGTGCAACATGGCGTTATGCAGACTGGCGGCTTCAGTGTGCAGGGAGTCACGGGCAATCAAGGTACCACCTACATCAGTTGCTACGACAGTAAACAAGGGCTGATCTTCTCTTATTCTACGCAGGTAAGCACATCAGTATCGTTCCAGTGGACGCCCGGCTATCCTGGTTTGCCCCACTCATTATAGTGCTCCGCGAATTACACGGGACACTACGCAAACGGAACCGTGTCAACCCCCAACATCAATATCCAAGTTAATTAGTACAGCAATTGCCTAGCCGAGTCGCCATGCCCTCCTCCCTGTGTGGGTATGGCGACAAAGCCGGACCGATATGCGAAGTGGGTAAACAGGAGTAACTTTGGCGCTATTGGGTCAACTGCATTTCTGCACGTGGGCTGGGCTGTTTGATTGCCTAAGAGTCTGGCGGTCCAATAGCAGGCTTACTCTATTGCTCGCGGTTGGTCTACTCTGCGCCAAGGTTGTACCTGCGAAGGCGCAACAAACCATTCACGTACCGGCCGACCAGCCGACGATCCAGGCGGGGATTGATGCTGCGCAGAATGGTGACACGGTCCTGGTTGCGCCTGGGACTTACAACGAAAATATCGATTTTAGAGGAAAAGGGATTACGGTTACGAGCGGCGCGGCCAGCTCCGCTGATGCAGTACGAACGATCATACAAGCGCCGGGACCTGACTCGGTGGTGACGATTCGGACGGAGGACTATACACCTCTTACGTCGGTGCTGAATGGGTTCACGATCACTCACGTAACTAGCCTTCAAACTACAAATACCTCAGCGGGCGACGGGATAGCTACCTACATAGCATCGGCAAAGATTACGAATAATCGCATAATAGAAAATCCGGGTTGTGGTGTAGCCGCCCTTGCACCGGAATTCCTGCTGATCCAAGGGAACACGGTTACGAGTTCCTCCGTGGGTAGCTGTGGCTTTGCGGCGGGATACCAGTTTCTAGGTGGAGCGCCGATCTTGACCTACCTGGGGAATGTACTGCAAATCTCTGATAACGTCATTGTTCAAAATCACGCAACTTCTGTTTGGAACCAGGGCTTATCAATTACAGGACCGGACCATCTTCTACTAAAGGACAATGTCATAGCCGGGAACCTAGGATCGGGCGAACCGCTGGTTGTAGTAGATAATGCAGATTTATCCATGGTCCAGAACTTGATTTACGGAAACAGTTCTTCCGACGCTCATCCGACCGCGGCGCGGATCATGCTAACCAACTCGCCCATGTCGCTAACAATGACGAATAACACAATTGTCGCGCCGTCGAATTCACCGAGCGCACTAGCCCTGACCGCCTTCGTAGCTTCGCAAACCATTTCAAATAATGTCTTTCTCGGCCAGAGCGCGGGGCAGGCGGTTACGTGTTACTACGCCGATCCGACTTTCGGCGCTCCGCAGAATGTTCCGCCGCCGGGGGCCATTTTCAGTCATAACGATGTGTTTCAGGGGTCGACGAAGCAGACGTATACGTGTGGGCAGCCGGGGAATATGGTGGGCAATCTTTCGGTCGACCCCGAGTTTGTGAATCTTGCCGGGGGCGATCTGCATACGGTGCGGACTTCGCCGGTGGTGGCGGCGGGGGATGTGGGGGCGCCGCAGATCCCGGCGCTCGATCTGGACGGTTTGCCGCGGACGAACGCGGGGACGATCGATTTGGGGGTGTACGAGGTGCAGCCGTTGCCGGTGACTGTGGGTGGGGATACGGCGATGTCGCTGACGGGGGCGCCAGATCCCGGGACGTTGGGGCAGACAGTGACGTTTCGGGCGGCGGTGCGCGCGGTGGAGAGTGGGGC
>CAXUIB010000157.1:1331-5576 GCA_964250945.1 uncultured Acidobacteriaceae bacterium | reverse complement strand
TCGCAAAATATTGTGAACGAACTAATGACTCAGGACACTAGAGCGGTTTTCCTGTTGCTGTGAGTCGGATAGAGTGCGGGAGTGCCGTTTTCATTGGGGAAAACGGCCATGAGACCCGTGCTCTCGCTATACACCTACAGGAGAACCGCTTTATCCGACTTCACAGCAACGGGAGATCCGCTGTAATGCCTATCGGCCACGCCCCACATACCGGTAGATCGCGCACTGCTCGTCGCCGGTCGAACCATACTCGAGCTGCCCGCTGATCTCCTGCAAATCGGCCATGTGATCTTCGGTCGACATGGGGACCGGACCCGACCAAAGCCGCGTAAACGCCGGATGCGCGTCAAGCACAGCCGCATGTTCAGCGTTGACGTAAAGCAGGTCCAGCGCGCCCGGACGACCTCCGAACTCGCGCTCAATATTGCGCAAGAGCCGCCGAAGCGCAGGCGCCTCAAACGGGTGAAACAAATGGAGGAGCGTCGGCGTCCCTGGCATCGGTATCGTAAGCGCGTCGCCCGTGAGCAACCGGATCGAAGCCGGCAAATCCGGCAGCCGGCCCTCCACGCCCGACGCCTCTGAATCCCGAACCGAAGGATCCTCGTCCCCGGAATCCTGACCCAAAGTCGCGCGGGGGCCAGAGACTTCCGCCGCCCTTGAGCCCCATTCCGTCCCGACCAGCGCTCGCACCCGAGCGATATTTCGCTCCGCCACCGCAGCCAGCTCGGGGTTCAACTCCACACCCACCACCTCGTAAAACGGCGACTCCGCCGCAACCAGCAACGCGCGGCCTTTCCCCGCGCCGATGTCCACAAACGTGTACCGGTCAATCTGGGCCGGCGGTCTAGTCTCGTTCAGCCACAGCTCGATCAGGCCCCGCAAAATCGACGGCGCCACGCCATAGTACGCGGTCACATGCTTGTCGTTCGGATGTCCGGTCGCGAGCTCGGCCCGCGGGATCAGACCACCGGTATCGGTGCCGCGCGCTCGATCAAACGGGTGCACCGGCGAAGCTCCGCCCCGGCCCATCGCCCCCGGTCTCTTTGCGTCGTCTGTCCCAACCACCGCAGCCAGCCGCGGCCCGCTCTTCTTCGCCTTCATCGTCTTTACCGGATCTGCACCAGCGTTGGATTGCCGTCGAGCCCCATCTGCCTCCGGCCCGCGGGCGAGATGCGCAAAGGCGTCCACGCCGGCGCCCGCAAAACATCCACCACGGCGCCGCTCACCGTCTCCATGCCCGCCAGCCGATTCAGAATCTGCGCCCGCAACGCGTCCACAGCAACCTGATCCGGGTTCGCCGGCGTGATCTCCACCAGGACGCGGTACCTCGGAGGCACGCCAGGGATGCCGGCGCCCGGAGCCTCCAGATCCGGCGTAACCTCGACCGATCGGACCAGACCAAGATCGACGATGTTGCAGCGCAGGTCCGGGTCATAGCAGTCGCGAAGCGCAAGGAGAAGATCCACGTCAGTCATGGGAATGGGCTTCGAAAGCTGCCGTCCAGAGCCGCCCGACCGACTACTTCGGCAAGGCGTCGAGCGCGCTCAGAATCCCATCGGCGCCGGGGTTGACACTGATCGGCGAGCAGTAGCTCCAACGGATAATGCCGTCCTTATCGATCACATAGAGCGCTCGTTCGGAGAAACCGTCCTGCTCGCGAAACGCTCCGTAAGTCCGCGAAACGGCGCCCTTCGGCTCAAAGTCGGCGAGAAGCGGGAACTTGATTTTGCGCGTCTGCGCATAGGCCTCGTGGCACCAGACGCCGTCGACCGAGATGCCCACCAGTTCCGCGCCGGACCTCTGAAACTCGGGCAAGACCTCGTTGAACTGCGCAATCTCGTCCCCGCACACCGGACTCCAGTCTGCGGGATAAAAGGCAAGGATCACCGGCCGGCCGCGCAGCTCGCTCAACGAGAGCTTCTGGTCAGGGCTGACGTTCAGGCTGAACTCCGGTGCGGGCGTCCCCGGCGGAAGCAGATCGGGCATCTCTTGAATCTCCTCAGATCTTTCGAGTCATCCTATTCGATGCGTCCCGATCGTTCTTCTATCTAACTTTTCTGTCCCCAAGGACTTTTCTGCCCTTGAGAGTTGTCTGCCCAGAGACTTTGCTGTCTCAGCACGATCCGAGAGACGAGAAATGAAGCTCCGACGCACCAAGATCGGGACCATCTCTACTTCGGCGCCGACAACGGAATCGACGAGCACACCGGCCCTGTCGGCGTATAAGGGTTCCGGTTCTCGGCAAAACACTGCCGAACCAGAGGCGCACCGTAGCGGGCCCGCACCGGAGCCGCCACATCCGCCTCCGTCACCTCGTTGAAGTGAAACGTCACGTGGCCCTCCGCCGACACCGTCGCCAACAGGTAGCCATACACATCCGTGCGCGCGACCTCCGACCCGGCATGCTGCACGGGCAGACGGTATCGGACGGCGCCGGCAGTCCCGACGATCCACCCTGGGAGCACGTCCTCGGCCGCGCGGCACGCCGTCCGGTACGGCTCCGACAGGACGAAATGCGAGTGGCTCGCCAGCACCTCGACCTCCTTGCCCGAGCGCTTTCGGAACAGGAGCAGATCGCTGTAGGCCCGGCGGCCGCTCTCGGTTCCCGCGGGCGATTCGTTCATGCTGTGACCCGCCGAAAGACTGTCCGGCAGAGCATCGTGCATGCCGACGACGACCGTGCGGACGGACGGATCCGCTTCGTCCTGCTTCAGCACCTTTTCAAACCAGACCATCTGTTCATGATCGAACTGCTCCGGCGACGCATTGTCGAGCGTGATGAAGTCGACGTTGCGCACGCGCCAGTGATAGTAGCCGCGCAGCGCATGGTCGGTCGGATCGTCGAGGAGACGCTGCGCACGGATGGGAGCGGCGTCGAACCAGTCCGCGAACTGGACCAACACATCCCCCCGGGTCTTCCCGACCAGCTCATGGTTGCCGATCGCAAGATAGACCGGCGTGTCGCCGAACGGAACCATCTGCTGGTCGATAAAGTCCTGCCAGGCGCCGTTCGTGTATTCCAGGACGCCGAGCTTGCCGTGGTGCGCCGCCAGCATGTCCTGGTCGAAGTCGTACAGAGCGCGATAGTCGCCGAGGTGCCAGTAGAACTCGGCCTTGTCCGCCCGCGCCTTTTCCGCGATCGACGGCATCACCACGTCGCCGCAGTTGCGCGAATCCCCCGATACGGCAAAGCTCCAGCTCGACGCCGGCGTCTGCGCGAGCACAGGGGCAGCGAGCCCAACCAACAACACAGACGCCCCAAGCAGCTTCATCCAGATCTCGACCTCACCTCCTCAATGTACCTCCGAGCGTCCGGAGACGTCCGCGCGCTTCGTCATTACAATCCGCGCTCCGTCATTACAATCAAGACATGCCCGAAACAGCCGACCAACAGCAGCAGGCGCCCACGGGAAGGGAAGTGGTGGAGACCGGCCGCTACACGCCGTCCGAGATCGAGCCGCGGTGGCAGGCCCGCTGGGACGCCGACCCGAACCTCTACGCCGCCGACCCGCCCAGCTCCGGCAAGCCGAAATACTACGTCCTCGAGATGCTCCCCTACCCCTCCGGGCAGCTGCACATCGGCCACGTCCGCAACTACGCGATCGGCGACGCCCTCGCGCGCTTTATGTGGATGCGCGGCAGCAACGTGCTCCACCCCATGGGCTGGGACGCCTTCGGCCTGCCCGCCGAAAACGCCGCCCTCAAGAATCACACGCCGCCCCGGGACTGGACCCTCGCCAACATCCGCGCCATGCGCGCGCAGTTCCAGCGGTTGGGCTTCTCCTACGACTGGGCCGGCACCGAAGTCACCACATGCCTGCCGGACTACTACCGATGGAACCAGTGGTTCTTCCTCCAGATGTACGCCGCCGGCCTCGCCTATCGCAAACAAAGCAAGGTCAACTGGTGCCCCAGCTGCCAGACCGTGCTCGCCAACGAGCAGGTCATCGCCGGCCGCTGCTGGCGCCACGAAGACACCCCGGTCGAGCAGCGCGACCTCACCCAGTGGTTCCTCCGCATCACCCGCTACGCCGACGAGCTGCTCGCCGACCTCCAGCAACTCGAGGGCTGGCCCGAAAAAGTCCGCACCATGCAGGCAAACTGGATCGGCCGCTCCGAAGGCGCCGAAGTCACCTTCCCCGTCGTCCCCAGCCCTGGCGAAACCCCACAGACCATCACCGTCTTCACCACCGGCATCGACACCATCTTCGGCGCCACCTCGGTCCAACTCGCGCCCGAGCACGC
>CAXUIB010000157.1:0-1321 GCA_964250945.1 uncultured Acidobacteriaceae bacterium | reverse complement strand
GGGTGAAGGAGATGGACTTGTCCGGCCCCTCGATGCGGAGCTGCATCCACGCCTTCTCGTCCGGGTCCGAGATGTGCATGAACTCGAAGCCGATGGTCGAGCAGTAGGTGCGGCGCAGGATGTCCATCATCTCGCGCACCGTGGCGGTTTCGCGCCCGAGCACGCCGTCGCCCGCACGTTCGCCGCCCAGAACCCTGAGCTCGCCGCGCAGATCGACGATCTCCTCCAGCAACAAAAACTCGCGCGCGAGTCCGGCGACCTCGGCGCGATCGAAAAACACGGCGTCCCCACCCGCCGCTTCGCCGCCAACCCCTTCTCCGGCGAACAGATCCCGATCTGGATCGGCAACTACATCCTCGCCGACTACGGCACCGGCGCTATCATGAGCGTGCCCGCCCACGACGAGCGCGACTTCGAATTCGCCACCAAATACGGCCTCGAAATCCGCCGCGTACTGGCCCCTAATCTCGATACAAACGACCTCCCCCTCCCCTACACCGGCGAAGCTGAAGCCGTCCTCATCGGCTCGGGTGTTTGGACCGGCGAGGCCGCCCTCGTCGCCCAATCCAAGATGGCCGCCCACGCCGAGCAGCAAGGCTTCGGCCGCCCCACCGTCACCTACCGCCTCAAGGACTGGGGCGTCAGCCGCCAGCGCTACTGGGGCACCCCCATCCCGATGGTCTACTGCCAGGACCCCACCTGCGGCGACCACGGCCTCGTCCCCTTGCCCGAGTCCGCCCTTCCCGTCCTCCTCCCCGAGCAGGTCGAGATCACCCAGCAGGGCGGCAGCCCGCTCGGCCGCGACGAAGCCTTCGTCAACACCACATGCCCCGAATGCGGTGGCCCCGCGCGCCGCGAAACCGACACCATGGACACCTTTGTCGACTCGTCCTGGTACTTCTACCGCTACACCGACGCGCACAACTCCGCCGCGCCCTTCAGCCCCGAAAAAGTCAGCTACTGGTTCCCCATCGACCAGTACATCGGCGGCGTCGAGCACGCCATCCTCCACCTCATCTACTCGCGCTTTTGGACCCGCATGATGCGCGACCTCGGCCTCGTCCCCAACTCCGAGCCCGTCGCCCGCCTCTTCACCCAGGGCATGGTCATCAAAGACGGCGCCAAGATGTCGAAATCCCGCGGCAACGTCGTCTCCCCCGACGAAATGATCGCCCGCTACGGCGCCGACGCCACCCGCACTTACGCCCTCTTCGCCGCGCCGCCCGACCGCGACCTCGACTGGCAAGAGGACGGCGTCGCCGGCGTCAGCCGCTTCCTCTCCAAGGTCTTCCGTCTCACCACCAAATACGCCGACCTCATC
>CAXUIB010000156.1:0-5624 GCA_964250945.1 uncultured Acidobacteriaceae bacterium | reverse complement strand
CCCCCCATGCGAGTGCCCAGCCACGTCCGCCTCCGGGAGGCCGAACCGGTCCATACACGCCGCCACCCGGTCCGCCGTCGCCGCAAGGCCAGGGTCCAGCCCCGCCACCCGCCCCGATCGACCCATGTTCGCCAGGTCAATGGCATACACAGCCGCCCGGCTGCTCAGAGCCGCAATGTTCCGCCGCCAGTTCTGCGTCGATCCCACCAGACCATGCAACAGCAAAAGAGGCCGTCCAGTCCCACACCGGACGTAGTGAACCGGAACCCCATCCACCTCGATGAACGAGTCCTCAACATCGGCCTGGAAACCACTCTGCACGTCTACTCACAACCCGAAAAGAAAGAGTCGGATTCGCGCGAGGTGGCGCGCACCCATCCCCCTCAAAGGTGATGTACCCTGTCTCTAAATCTCCGCCACAACCAGCGATCGTTCCCGAGAGGAGGTGCGCTCCTCCTGCACCCCCGCGGGTCTCTGTAGCAGATGGAGGAGAACATCGCACGCGCGATCGACATCCTCGGTCGAAACAATGAGCGGTGGCAGGAATCGAAGCACATTGCCCTGCACGCAGTTCGATAAGACTCCATGTGCGAGCGCAGCTTCAACCACCGGCCTGGCTGGAACCGTCAGTTCCAACCCTTGGAGCAGACCTCGCCCGCGAGCCTCGACCGCGGTCTCGCACTCAGCAACGATCTCAGCCAAGCGCCGGCTCAGGTGCGCCCCGGTCTCCGTCACCTGGCCAAGAAGCCCTTCCTCCTCTACAATCGCCAGAAACTCCAAACCGAGCCGGCAGGCCAGCGGACTCCCGCCCAGCGTGCTTCCGTGCTTGGCCAACCCAAACGTATGAAACAGCTCGTCCGTCACCAGGATCGCGCTCAACGGCAGACCTCCGCCTAGCGGCTTGCCCAAAATCAGAACGTCCGGCCGAACCCCAGAAGCCTCAAACGCAAACCACTGCCCAGTCCGCCCCAGACCGCTCTGGATCTCGTCAAAGATCAGCACAGCTCCATGCTGATCCGCCAGCTGCCGAGCCTCGCGGAGAAACTCAGGCGTACACGTATGCACGCCGCCCTCGCCCAACAGCGGCTCGATCAGGATCGCGCAAGTCCACTCGTCCACCGCCAGACGAAGCCCTTCGAGATCGTTCCGGTCCACAAACGTCACCCCAGGCAAACCCGGCGCGAAGTCCGCCCGGTACTTCTCCTGCCCCGTGACCGAAAGCGATCCATAAGTCCGTCCGTGATACGACGAGCTCAGCGCCACAATCCCATGCTTCTGCGCAGAGAAGTTCTGCCTCCCAAAGGTCCGCGCCAGCTTCAGCGCACCCTCCACCGCCTCCGATCCGCCGGTAGAGAAGAACGCGCCCGTCATCCCAGCCAGATCCGCCAGCCGCTCCGCCAGAAGGCTCGGATGAGCATTGCTGTACTGCGGCGACAGATGGATCAGTCGACCCGCCTGCTCCACCATCGCCCCGAGCATCCGCGGATGCGCGTGCCCCAGAGCGTTCACGCCCAGCCCAGCCATCATGTCGAGGTAGCGCCGACCATCCGCGTCGAACAGATACACACCCTCGCCCCGCTCCATCACAACGGGATAGCGCGCATACACCGGAAGGAGGTGCTCAGCATCGCGCCGAAGAACCTCGGCCGCGCTCTCCTGGACGGGAGCCGTCGACCCCCGCGGTCGAACTCCGCCGCCTCCACCAGATCTTTGGCTGTGGGCGGTGGCGCCCTGCCGCTCGGGAAAATCCATGTCTCTCAGTTCATAGCAACGAGGGAGGCGGGGTCAAGCGAAAGATCGCCTAAGAGGAATCATGGGTGCTTCCCTCAGTCGAAAGATCCTGGCTCTTGTGGAACAGGTTCAATTCGGGACAAACTCGTTCCGTCTTCTGAAAGCTGCAAACAGATATGATTTCCCGTAGCTGAAACTGAGCCGAGGCCTCCGTCCGATGCTGGAACCTAAGGGCCCCGCATCAACTTTATATCGTTCTCATTGAGGGTTTTGGCCCACAAGATGCAAGCTAAATGTCAGGACAGGATGCGGAAGAAAGGCAGGGTGCTCGGATCAACGTGAAAGACGCTTCCCACACCCGGGTCCTGGCCGTCCTCCTTGCCCTCGTCACTCTGCTGGCCTGTGGTCTGGCGGGAGGTAACTTCCGTTTTGAAAGCGACTACGACGTCCCGACGGACGGTGTCTGGTGGCAGGAAGCCCCGGGCGGCATCCAGGCGGAGCGTGTGCCGGACGGTTCCCCTGCCGAGCGTGCAGGCGTGCGTACAGGAGATCTGCTGATCGCGATCAACGACCGGCCCACTCCGCGGCTCGCACCGTTTATCCGCGAGATGTTTCGCAGGGGTATCTGGGCCCACAGCACGTACTCCATCCTTCGTCCAGTTGCGTCCGGAACCCATACCAGGCAGCCCGCCCGACTGGAAATTCCCGTCATCCTCGAACCCACGGATCGCTCAATTAACCAGGGCCTTCGCTTCATCGCGGCGGTCTACCTGATGATCGGCATCTACGTCCTATTTCGCCGCTGGACCGCTCCTAAAGCGACGCACTTCTACATCTTCTGCCTCGTCTCCTTTGTCCTCTACTCCTTCAAGTACACGGGCGAACTGGGCGCCTTTGACCAGATCATCTATTGGGGAAATGTGGTGGCCGGCGCCCTTCAACCCGCGCTCTTCCTCCACTTCGCTTGGAGCTTCTCGGAACGCAAGCTTCGCAGCCGGCGCGACCGCTTCCTTCGGATAGCCGGAAGCGCAGCACTCTACCTTCCCGGAGCGTTCCTGGTCGCTCTCCAAATCGCGGCTATCCGCTTCGAATCGGCAACCGAACTGCTCCATCACCGGCTTGACCAGATCGCCGTCGGATATCTCGCTCTCTTCTACGTCGTCGCCGCCATCGTCTTTCGAATTCGCTATCGCCGCGCCGTTGCCGGCCTTGAGCGCCAGCAACTCAAGTGGCTCACCCGCGGGACTCTTCTCGCTATCACCCCGTTTACGCTCTTCTACGCCATCCCCTACATGGCCGACCTCCCGGTTCCGGGTACGCTCACCAAGGTGGCCGGCTTGTCACTCGTCTTTCTCCCACTGACGTTCAGCTGGGCGATCGTCCGGTATCGCCTCATGGACGTCGACCTGATCTTCAAACGCGGCGTCACCTACACCCTCGCAACCGCCGCTCTCGTTGGCATGTACTTCGCAAGCGTCGCCATCACGGCGGAGATGGTCCACACACGTTTGCCGAACCTGCGCGTGTGGGGCCTGATCGCCGCCGTTACCATCACGGGCCTCGTCTTTGACCCGCTCAAACGCGCCATCCAGAGCCGCGTCGATCGGGTCTTCGACCAGAAGCGCTTCGACTACCGCGAAACTCTGGTCAACTTCGGTCGCAGCCTCAACGCGCAGACCGACCTCCGCGCTCTCCTCGACAGCATCGTCGAACGCCTGCCCGAAACGCTTCTCGTCACCCGCGTCGCAGTCTTCCTCTGCGACGGTCAGGCGGACGGCAAAACCAGCACCATGCGTCTCGCAGCCGCGCACGGACTCGGCGACCTCCATCCGGCCAGCAGCTCCCATCTTGATCTCCGTTTCCTCGACTTCGATCGCCCCGGAAGCCACAACCACCTCTTCCTCGAAAATCCGGAGCAGGTCCTGCGCCTTCCGGAACACCAGCAGCAATCCGCCCGCGAGCTCGACCTCAACTACTATCTCCCCTGCCGCGTCGCCTCGCGCGAAGGCGGCGGAACCCGCACCGTCGCCGTCATCGGCCTCGGTCGCACACAGCACGGCGACTTTCTCTCGAGCGAGGACGTCGAAGTTCTCGAATCGCTGGCCGGGTACATCGCCATCGCCATTCAGAACGCGCAGCTCTATCGCCGTCTTGAACAGAAGATGTCCGAGTTCGAACGCCTCAAGGAGTTCCACGAAAACATTGTAGAATCCATCAACGTCGGCGTCTTCGCCGTTGATCTCCACGACCGCATCGAAAGCTGGAACCAGGAGATGGAGGACCTCTTCGGCGTCACTCGCGAGAAGGCCCTCGGCCAACCGCTCGCTTCCCTCCTCCCAGCCGAGTTCCTCGATCGCTTCTGCCAAATCCGCAACGATCAAGAGACGCATACCCTCTATAAGTTCCGCCTGCCCCTTCCCTCAGGCGAGCTCCGATCCGCCAACATCGCCATCGCTCCCCTGGTCGCGCGCGACGGCGTCACGGTCGGCCGCATCATCCTCGTCGACGACATCACAGACCGTATCCGGCTCGAGGAACAGCTCTCCCAGGCGGAGAAACTCTCGTCGATCGGCCTGCTCGCCGCCGGTGTCGCCCATGAGGTCAATACGCCGCTGGCCGTCATCTCGAGCTACACTCAGATGCTCAGCAAACAGATGAGCGGTGACCGCCGGCTCACTCCCTTGCTCGACAAAATCACGCAGCAGAGCTTCCGTGCCTCCGAGATCGTCAACGGTCTGCTCAACTTCTCCCGTACGGCCGGAACTGAGTTCGGCAGCGTCGACCTCAACACCGTTCTCCGCGAGACCCTGACCCTCATCGATCACCAGCTGCGCACCGCACAGGTCATCCTTTCGCTCGATCTCGACCCCGATCTCGCACCCGTCCATGGCAACCAGGGCAAGCTGCAGCAGGTCCTTCTCAACTTCCTTCTGAACGCCAAGGACGCCATGTTCCGCAAGCCGGACGCACTTCTGACCGTCACCACCCGCAACCGCGCGGGCGAAGTTGTCGTCCTGATCCAGGACTCCGGCGACGGCATCAAGCAGGAGCATCTGCACCGCATCTACGACCCCTTCTTCACCACCAAAACCAGGCCGGCAGAGGGCGGCCACAAAGGTACCGGTCTCGGCCTCGCCGTCAGCTACGGCATTGTGCAGGAACACGGAGGAAAGATACACGTCCAATCGACTGAGGGCAGAGGAACAACGTTTGTGCTGGAGCTTCCGGCGAGCCGCGCAATCCCAACCTCTGCCGAAACCTCGGACGAGCAGGTCGTAGCCGAGACGGTGGCCCTCCATGCGTGAGACCACGGGCGTGCTCGATGTCGCTCTGCCCCAGGTCTCCGCAAATGGGTCCGCGGCACAAAACGATCCGAAGATCCTTATCATCGACGACGAGGCCGGCATCCGCGAGTCGCTCGAAATGCTTCTCACCCTCGAGGGGTTTCAGGTCTTCACCGCAACCGAAGGCAGCTCCGGTTTGGACCTGCTCTCGCGCAACGACTACGATCTGCTTCTGCTCGATCTCGCCCTTCCCGGGGAGAGCGGCATCGACCTCCTCCCGCGCATCAAGGCGATCCAGACGCACCTGCCCGTCATCATGATCACGGCCTTCGGCACCGTCGGCAACGTCGTCGACGCCATTCGCGCGGGCGCGGAAAACTTCGTCCAGAAGCCCTGGGACAACGAGAAACTGCTCGCGGACATCCGCTCCGCCATCGCTCGCCACAAGGCCGAACAAGAGGTCATCCAGCTCAAGCGCGCGCTCAAAATGCGCTATAACTTCGAGCACATCGTCGGCAAAAGCGAGCCGATGCTGCGGCTCTTCGACCTTGTCGCCCAGGTCGCGCCCAGCCGATCGACCGTCCTCATCCAGGGGGAAAGCGGTACCGG
>CAXUIB010000155.1:0-5631 GCA_964250945.1 uncultured Acidobacteriaceae bacterium | reverse complement strand
GCCCCAGCCGGCACATTGCCCCCCAGCAAATGCATATACCGCGACTCCCGAGCTCCAGGCTGCCGCGCCAGAACAGCCGTCAACGGCCCCGTCGCTTCCGGCGTCATCGGCTGCCCAGCCCCAGCCGGCGGCCGCCCAGCCATCCGGTCCAGCGTCGACGTCACCTGCGGGAGATCGTCGAAGCTGTATAGCCGGTCCGCCCGCGATCGAATCTCCCCCGGCGTCTGCGGCCCGCGCAACAACAAAAGCGCCAGCACAGCTGTCTCATCCCGACGCAAATTCAGAACCGTCCGCGCATGATGCTCCCACTTCGAAACCCGACCATCCCTGGTCGGGCTCACCAGCCCAACATCCTCCAACCCATGCAGCGCCTGCCGAACCTCCTCCTCGGAAAGCTCCATCACAGGGTCCCGCGCCGACCTCTGGTTCGACGCCGCCAGGAGCGCGTTCAGCGACAAGGGATAGTACTCGGGCGTGGTGATCTCCTTCTCAATCAAAGCACCCAGCACCCGCAGCTCAACGGCGGAAAGTTTCATCTCTCCAGCCTGCCACAAACCTGCATCCACGTCCCCCAACCAGCGCCCCCAAACTTCCAAAAAAGAATCGCTCAGCAAGGTGCGCTCCGTGACACAAAAGTCACATACTTACATCGACTTCCGTGGCGCAACTCCCCGCATGGCGGAGTTACACTAGAAACAACGGAATCGCGGTCGCCGGAGCCCATTGGCGATCCTGCATTCCAAGAAGCGCAAACCAATGGGGGCAAACATGGCACTACGCTTTGGAAAACAGATCGCACTCGCAGCCGTTCTAGGATCGTTGGCAATCGGCCAGAAAGCACGCGCCAGCGAGATGCTCGAACCCGGAGTCATCGGAACCCCAAACTCCGTCGCCGCAACCGCCTCCGGTCCCAGATACGCTCTCCACCTGCACCACCTGCACACGGGCGAAAACCTCGATGTCATCTACCGCGTCGGCAACGTCTACCTGCCGGACGCGCTCCATAAACTGAACCTCTTCCTGCGCGACCACAGGACCCAGGCGGCCAGCAGCTACGATCCGTCCGAATTCGACCTGCTCCACGCCGTCATGACCCGGCTCGGCCGGCCCGATGGCCTCATCGACATCGTCTGCGGCTACCGCACCCCGGAAAGTAACCACTACCTCCGCACCCGGTCCGCCTCCACCGGCGTCGCCGAGCACAGCCAGCACATGCTCGCAAAAGCCATCGACATCCGCGTCCCCGGCGTCCAGACCAGCGTCCTTCGGGATGCCGCCCTCAGCATCGGCGCAGGCGGCGTCGGCTACTACCCCGTCAGCCAGTTCGTCCACGTCGACGTCGGCCCCGTGCGCGAGTGGCAGTACGGCGGCTTCACCCGCCGCCTCCACGCCCGCACCCTCCGAGCCAGAGGCCGAGCCCACCACTCCGTCCACTTCACACGCGGCATGTAACTCTCAGAATCTCCGCTCAAAATCGACCACGCATCTGCGGGGCCAATTTTCTTCCTAAGTGTACGTGTACCGACGCAATCCAAACCCAAAACTCGGGATGTCCCCTGATATCCTTCGCGGCATGAGTCGCGAGATGGATGCTCGATCAAGCGCTGCGGTGAGGACCTTACGTCAGGGCAGATGGACCCTTTCCCGTGCACGAGAAATCGCCCGTCAGGTAGAAACCCATCCCCCCGCACTGCGGGTTCTCGTCCAGGTCGTATTCAGCCTCGAAGCCGAAGAGAGAAAACGCGCCGCAGACGTAGCCCGCCGCATTACCGAGCAAAACCCCGAGCCACTCTGGAAGTACGCCGACCAACTCGCCGGTTTGCTTGCAGACCTCGACCCAGCAGAAAAACGAACGCGCTGGCACCTCGGTCTGGTAGTCGCGCGCGTAGCCCACACCCGAGAACAACGACTCCGCGCCTCCCGCCTCATGCAACTCCTCGCCGAAGACGACGGAAACGTAGTCCGATGCTCAGCCATCGAAGGCCTCGCTCTGCTCGCGTCCACAGAACCTTCGCTCCGCGAATCGCGGAAGATCTAGTCGAACGAGCGCTCCAGCTCGGAACCAAAGCCGAACAATCTCGAGCAAAAGAGACCCTGCGGCGATTGAGAGCGCGCCGGTGCTCTCCCACATAGTGCAACCAGAAGAGTGCCCGGTTGCAAACGATGCGAGCCGCCGATGACTATACTGGTCATCGGAGGTGCGCCGATGACCAGCTGGGGAGCGACGGAGGCCAAGGCCAGGTTCAGCGCCATGCTCGACAAAGCACAGACCGAAGGTCCACAGATGGTGCGACGCCGCCGGCAGGAGTTCTACGTCCTGACAAAACAGCAGCTTGCAGAGCGGAGCAAAGCCTCAGAGCAGGAGGAGAAGAAGCCATTTGTGAGCGGCTGGGACGCTCTCCGTCCGTCGTTTGACGAGCGGTACGACGACATCGCATTCCCGCGCTTGAAGGGTCGGCCGCGCAAGGCGAATCTTGAATAGCCTGCTAGATACCGACGTCGTTTCTCAGCGCGTAAAAGCCAAACCCGACGAGCGGGTAGTCCGGTGGCTGAGTCAGATGCGCGAGTCCGAACTCTTCCTGAGTGTCGTCTCATTGCTCGAGATACGTCTTGGCATTGACCAAATGTCCTTCGGCCGCAAGCGGCACAATCTGGACCTATGGCTCCGCGCAGATCTGCCGCGCAGCTTCGCAGATCGCATTTTGCCAGTCGATACCGCCGTGGCAGACGCTTGTGGAAAGCTAATTGATGCCAGCCACAAGGCCGGACACACACCGAAGCTTTCCGATGCGCTCCTCGCCGCCACAGCCCGGATCCATGGACTCCAAATGGCAACGCTCAACCGGAAAGACTTTGTGCGGCTCGGGGTTGATCTTGTGCCGTGGTAATGCGCTCCGGGAACTGCCCTGATGCATAGCATAACAAAGGCCGCCATCACTGGCGGCCTTTGTTATAGCAATTGACCCAAAACTCAGTCCCCCGCAACCGTCTCCTCATCCCGGATCGCATCCACCACTTCCGCCTTCGGCGCCGGCGCAGGCTTGATCCCGCCCATGCTAGACCCCAAACCGCCGATATCCCCGATCGCCACAAATCCGCCCGGCAGCTCCGGCTCCTGCAGGATCTCCTTCCGGTAAAGCTTCGCCATCCGCGCATTCTCCGCATCCTGCTTCAGCTTCGCATCGCGCGCGCGAATCTTCTCCTCACGCGCATTCTTCGCCACACCGGACTTCTCATGCGTATCGTTCGCGGCCGCATTCACGTGCTCGTCGTTCAGCACCAGGTCGTACTTGTCCTGCTTCTCGATCGCGACCTTCTTGCCGCCCGCGAAGATCTCGTGCCGCCCATGCTCCTCGTACCACTTCGTCAAGGTCGAGGTCATGTGCATCTTCTCGATAATATTGCGCCACCCCACGCCCGTGTTGTACGCGCAAAAGCTGATCTCGCCCTCCTGCGTCGCATACGGAATAATGCACTGCTCGGTCCGGCGGAAATCGTAGTTGAACAGATCCTGAAACCACATGCCCGCGATAAACAGGAAGTTCCACCGATCGGCGCGCCGCATCTTGATGTCTTCCATCGTCCGATCCGCCGTCACCTTGCCATAACTCTTGCCCGTCGCGCCAAAGCACTTATCAAACTTCTTCAGTAAATCCATGATCTTGAAGTGCGTCGGCGCCTTCGTCGGGTCGTAGTTCCTCAACAGCGCCAGCGACACACCCAGGATCGAAAGATACTTGCCCCGGGCCGCGTCATTGATCCGCGCAACATCCTTCGCCAGCCGATCCGCGTTCAAGAACGCCGTCACCGGCACGGCTTCCTTGGTCTCCTTATCGATCATCAGCGCCATCCCGATCCCGCAGTTCGGATGGCAGCCGCACGAAAGCTGACCCCAGTCGCGATTCGGCCCATGCACCAGATCCGCCCAGTCCGAAAACGTCGACATAAACGAGATCGGAAACCAGTCCCGCGTCGGCTCGCCCAGGCCCGTCTGATTCTTCACGTCATGCGCCAGATGCGACAACGTGTACCGCTGCGCCTTGCGCCGTTCATCCGACACCTCTTCGTCACGGCCCGTAAACGAAACCGGCTGAAACGAAAGAAAGTTGATCTTCTTCGGGTTATCCAGCGCAAACTCGATAATCCGCCCAACCTGCTCGTTGTTGATGCCGTTGACGATCGTCGTCACAGGAACAATATCAACACCGGCCTCGTGCAGATTGTGAATAGCCTGCAGCTTCACATCAAACGCATTGCCCACCTTGCGATGCGAGTTCGCCGCGTTCCCAATCCCATCGAATTGCAAATACGCATACCGCAAACCAGCCTCGGCCGCCGCCTTCGCAAACTCCTTCGACTTCGCAAACTCAATCCCGTTGGTCGCCGCCTGCACCGACGTATACCCGACCTTGCGCGAGTACGCCACAGCATCCAGGAAGTACGGCGAAAGCGTCGGCTCGCCACCCGAAAACTGCACGCTCATCTGTCGCCGCGGCTTGATCGTCACGGCGTTGTCGAGCATCGTCTTGATCTCGTCCCACGTCAACTCATGGACAAAACCCACCTGGTTCGCATCCATAAAGCACGGATCGCACATCATGTTGCAGCGGTTCGTCAGATCGATCGTCAACACCGACCCGCGGCCGTGCGTCACCGTCGAAGTCCCGTGGTTATGGAGCTTTTCGTCATTGTGCGCCCGAATGTCCCGCCCCGGAAACACCTCTTCCAGGTGCTTGAAAAACGCCGTGTCGATCGACATCACGTCCTCAAAGTGGCCGTGAACCGGGCAATCCTTCACCATCAGGATCTCGCCATTGCGCTCGATAATCTGCGCCTTGATCTCG
Organism: uncultured Acidobacteriaceae bacterium; assembly: GCA_964250945.1. Classification (GTDB taxonomy): domain Bacteria; phylum Acidobacteriota; class Terriglobia; order Terriglobales; family Acidobacteriaceae; genus Edaphobacter. The sequence goes on along the minus strand of CAXUIB010000155.1, from coordinate 787 downwards.
CCCACTTTCTCATTCAACAAGATCTCGTGCGGCAGCTTGCCATCCACAATCTGCTGCCGAATCTCCGGAATGCACTTCGGGCATAGCGAGTCGGTCGTCCGCGGCCAGCCGAGTGGCGGCTTCTCTTTCTCATAGCTCTTCAAGAGCGGCTTGTCGCTCCACTTCGGTGTAAACGAGACGTTCGGGCTGATGGAATTAAGCTTGTTGAACGCCGCCCATCCACCCTTGGCGGCAACGGTAAGAGCTTTCTCGGCTAGCTTCAATGTAGTGGCCATGTAGGTCTCAATCTCCTGGGAAGTTGGTCCGATGTCTTAGAAAGGGTTCGGGCTCAGAGCTAGCCTCAAGCCAAAACGCCTCAGCCTGATTTCGCATTCGGTTTCGGCGGAAGCGAGCCCCGCATATTCGTTGGCATCGTCTCCCGCTCACTCAACGTGCGCGTCATTGTTTACCTTACTCAGGCGCCTCCGCATCCGAAAGCGGCCGGTAGCGAACGGCGAATCAATGCAGCGAACGGTGCAACTGCCGATCTGAACGGTTGCGGACTCCACATCGAGTACAACTTTCACGCCATTGACAGATAGGTTCGATAGATCGGCCATGCTCGCAACCTCATGGACGGCTTTACGTTGTCAAGCGTCTTGCAAAGCAAGCCCAAAAACATGTGTTAGATGAGCCCGTTCGTCCACGGATTGCTAATTTTTTCGAGCTCCACCCACCGGCACATCCGCCCACTCAGCAGGCCGGCATTGCCTCCATTTACAAAACAGGAACCCGCCCCTATCTCTTC
>CAXUIB010000154.1:2464-5670 GCA_964250945.1 uncultured Acidobacteriaceae bacterium | reverse complement strand
TGTTGCTGTGAGTCGGATAGAGCGTGGGAGTGCCGTTTTCATTGAGGAAAACGGCTATATGAGCTGTGTTTTCGGTATACACCTACAGGAGAACCGCTCTAGCTACCGGGCCCGTGACCTGTTCAGGGCTATCGCCGCGCCGATGAGCGTCTTGAACGCAACCTGGTCGATCTCGTCACCCTCATGGAGATCGATAGCGCGCCGGGTGCCGCCTTCAAGGCTGGAGTTGAATAGTCCCGAAGGGTCGTTGAGCGAAGCGCCCTTGGCGAAGGTCAGCTTTACGACGTTTTTGTATGTCTCGCCGGTGCAGAGTATGCCGTCGTGGGACCAAACGGGAACGCCTCTCCACTTCCACTCCTCCACCACGTCAGGGTCAGCCTGCTGGATGAGATCGCGGACGTGGGAGAGCGTCTTGCCCCTCCAGTCGCTTAGTTCGTTGATCCTCGCGTCGATTAGCCGAGACGGGGATTGGACAGGGGTCGTTGCGCTCTGTTTCGTAGTTTTTGTTTTCATTGTCAGTCAAGCATCTAGGCCGTCGTTTGCGCGACAGGACGAATGATACCCTCACCGAGGATGAATCTTCTTTTTGTCGGCGACGTGTTTGGGTCGGCCGGACGTCACATTGTCTCCGAGCATCTTCCTTCCGTTGTTGAGCAGAATGCGGTCGATCTCGTGGTGATCAACGGCGAGAACGCGGCCGGTGGATTTGGGATTACGCCGGCGATCGCGGAGGACCTGTTTGACCTGGGGGCGCATGTGATCACGACGGGCAACCACGTCTGGGACAAGCGCGAGATCTTTGAGTACATGACGGTGCTGCCGGAGTCGCATGAGCGCGGCCGGCGGATCCTTCGACCGGCGAATTACGTGGCTAAGACGCCGGGCTTTGGGCTGTACCAGGGGACCTTGCCGACGGGCGAGCGATATGCCGTGATGAACCTGCAGGGGCGGGTGTTTATGTCGTCCTGCGACGATCCGTTTCGCAAGGCGGACGAGTTGCTGGCGCAGGTGGAGCGGGAGTCGGGGGCGAAGGTGATCCTGCTGGATGTCCATGCGGAGGCGTCGAGCGAAAAGGTCGCGCTTGGGTGGTATCTGGACGGCCGGGTGACGGCGGTGTTGGGCACGCACACGCATATTCCGACGGCGGACGAGCGCATTTTGCCGAACGGCACGGCGTTTCAGACCGATGTTGGGATGTCGGGGCCGTACGATTCGGTGATCGGGGTGGAGACGGAGCTGGCCCTGCACCGCTTTTTGACCGGGATGCCGGGCAAGTTTGAGCCGGCGCGCGGCAATCCGAAGATGTGCGCGACGCTGATCGGATGTGACAGCGCGACCGGGCGAGCCAGGGGCGTTCGGCGGCTGATGCTGGGCGAGTAGGCGCGGGGGGACGCCGCCTACCACTCGAGCCAGTTCGGAAGGGCGTCGCTGAGCCGCTGGAGAAACTTTGGCGGCGGATTTCCGGTTTGCTGGACCGAATCAGGGTTGCTGCGGGTGGGCGATCCGGTCCTGGTTGCGAGAAGTCCCAGGGTTTGCCGTCGGGGTGACGCTGGGAGGTGACGGGACGACCGGATGCGCTTGTACCAGCCGAGGGCGTCGTCGACGGGGAGACCGTCGCCGGGGTGGAAGCCCTCGCCGTGATGGGGCGGCGAGATACCGGTGTTGGTGAAGAGCGATCGCCAGCCGTGGGTTGCGGATCTTCCGGAGGTGATGGTGAGCAGCCGCAGGCCGGGTTGATGGAGGTGAACAGCAGCGGAGGAGATGTGAGACTTGGAGGGTGCGGCCATCGGCTGCGCGGAGCAAAGGCGCGCGGCGGAGAGCAGAAGCAGCCCCAGGGGGAGAGATCGCAGGATCTGACCGGGGCGGCGCGAGCGACGGAGACGAGAGAAAGTGGGGCAAGTGAAGCAGGTGTTCATACCAGAGATGGTCCGCCTGTCCGGCGAGCTCTGCCATGCCACGAACAGGGTAGGTTGCCGAGCCGGAGTGGGAGGCGGGTTAAAGAAGCTGGGGGCGGCCCCGGTTTGTGAGGCGCCCCCTTTTGGATTAGGACGGAGTTGGTTCGGCGTTAGCGCCTGCGGGCCGGGGCGTGGTGGACGGGGGCCTTGGCAGCGGCTTTGCTTGCAAGTTCGCCGTCGCTCATGACGATCATGACGGGGCCGGGATCGCCGGAGCTGCCGGCGCTTGAGTTGCCTGCTGAACCGGTTGCGGAGGTGGTCGAGGTTGCTCCTGTGGAGGAGGCGTCCGAGCTCCCGGTGCTGCTGCCGATCGCCGCGGGCGATCCTGAGGCCGTGCCGTTTCCGCCCATGGAGACGCCGCCGCGGGTGAAGGACTGGTAGATGCCGCTGAGGGTGACTTTCGAACCGACGGCGGGAGGGGTCTTGAGCGGCTCCTTCATGTTGAAGGTGAAGTCAGCCGTTTTGGATTGCACGGCGTCGTCCGAGACGGCGACCTGGACTGTGTTGTCGGTTGCCGAGATCACGGTTGCATCGGGGATCTTGACGTCCTTGCCCTTGATGGTGGCGAAGACCTTGTCGGCGTCGGCCGGCGTTCCGTTTTGGAGGATGAACTCCTTGTCGCTGAGGGCGAGGGTGGAGAGGTCAGAGGTTGAGGCGACGGTCTGGTGGGCGATGTCCGAGGCCTTTGGCGCGGGTGTAATGGTGAAGCCGCTGGGCGGGTTGAGGTTGGCCTTGGCGGCGGTCACGACGGCGTCGTAGCCCTCCGAGTTGCCGTGGTACTTTTTGTAGCAGTAGGTGGCGGTGGGGGCCATTTGCGACTTGTATGGTTCGGGCGCGTAGCTGACGAAGCGGGTGACATAGAAGGTGCAGTCGACGTAGTCCGGGGGCGTGGACTGGAGGTAGGCGAGGCCGAGGAAGTAGGTGTCCTGGAGGACGGGCCCGGGCTGCGTGGTCGATTCGACCGGGACGCCGGCGAGCTCCTGCTTGAAGTTGGTGATGGCGGTGGCGGTGTCTTTTCTGTTGAGCGCGGCGGTGCCGATGGCGCTGTAGAAGATGGGGTTGGCGCTCTGCTGGATCTTCTGGAAGTCGGCTTCGGACATGTCTTTGGGCTTGGTGGCCTGCAGACCCTTCTGGGCGTAGTCAGCGGCCTTATCGAGCCCGGCCTGCTTGGCGGCGGGGTCGGTGAGTTGGTCGGCCTGGTTTTTGCGGAAGTAGACCTCAAGGGTGAGGGCGCGGATGTTGCCCGGGTCG
>CAXUIB010000154.1:0-2454 GCA_964250945.1 uncultured Acidobacteriaceae bacterium | reverse complement strand
ACCTGGAGGAGGCGGTCGGCGGCGTCGAGGGTCTTTGCCGGGTCGGGGATGGAGCTGTAGGCGACCATGAGTTGCTGGAGCACGCTCGCCTTGACGGCCGATTGCGGGTAGGCGGTCAAGTAGGCTTCGAGGGCCTGTGCCTTTGCCGCGGGCGCGGTCTGACCCATGGCGTTGTTATAGGCGGTGGCCTCGGCCTGCGACATCTGCACCTCACCGGTCGCACCAGCCTGTTGGCCAGCGCCCAGATTGACTGCGGTCTGTGTCGGCGCGGCCTCAGCGAGAGGGGCGATGGCCGTTGCGGCCAGGAAAGATGCAACAAGTACCTTGTTCATTCAACACTCCTCGGGAAGTTTGGGAAGATATGCGGTTGCCCTGGATCCGTTTTAGCGCAGATCCGTTTGATCGCAGCGTGGACCGGCATCGCAGACAGACACATCATAGAGCATTCTTTGCCACAGGTTCTCGCGCTTTTGTTGGACGGCGCGCACGGAAGTGCAGACCTGGGTCGAGCCAGGGCAGGCGGAGGCGTGCCGATCGGCCGAGCGATGGTGTCCCAGCGCGATCTCGCACTGGCTGGTTGGTCGCGGCGCGCGTGGTGATTTGGACCAGGTCGCTCCGCGGAGAGGGAGTGGGGTAGACGTTTGCATACACACTGCATACACATCGGGCCCAAGATGTTGTATTGCGGACTTTTTATCCACACTATGCGGCACTGCCGTGTTGCCTCCTCCTGTCTGAGCCGATTAGCATGGGTGTGTCTTGGACCGGGACGGGGACCGTTACGGGGGGTACCGGGACGGGGAACGGAGTTTAGGCAGGCCATGCTCAAGCTGAAACGGGTACAGATTCTTGGCTTCAAGTCGTTTGCCGACCGGACGGAGCTGTTGCTCTCGGGCGAGGGCGTGGCGGCGGTGGTGGGACCGAACGGATGCGGGAAGTCGAATATCTCGGACGCGATCAGCTGGGTGCTGGGGGAGCAGTCGGCCAAGAGCCTGCGCGGGATCAAGATGGAGGATGTGATCTTTGCCGGGACGCGGGACCGCAAGCCGACCGGGATGGCGGAGGTTTCGCTGACGCTGGTGGACCCGGAGGTGTACGACGGCGGGGACGGGCAGGGCGATGGTCCGGAGCTGGTGGTGAGCGGCAAGGGCGCTCGGGACCGCTCGGAGGGCGAGGACTGGGATGGGGACTGGGATGAGGCTCTTCTGCGGCAGAGGACCGCTCTCGAGACGGAGCTGGCGGTGGCGGAGGCGCAGCCCGGGACCGTGGTTGGAGGTGGCGAGCAAGGCCATGGTGACGATGCCGTGATCCAAGGCGTGGACGCCGCGGGTTTGAGCGCGGGAGCAGAGCCGGAGGCCGGTGAGGGTGTGGCGAGTGAGGGTGCGGGCGGTGCGGCTCCCAACGTCGTTCTCAAGATTCGCCGGCGCAAGTTTGGCCGGGCTCCGGTGCGCGCCGGCGAGATCTCGGTGACGCGGCGGCTGTTTCGATCGGGCGACTCGGAGTATCTGCTGAACGGGAAGATCTGCCGTTTGCGGGACATCCAGGACATCTTTCTCGGCACGGGTCTGGGCGGCGAGAGCTACGCGATTATCGGTCAGGAGCGGATTGGGCAGCTGCTGAGTTCGAAGCCGCTGGACCGGCGATCGATCCTGGAGGAGGCGGCCGGGATCACGCGGTTCAAGACCAAGAAGCGGCTGGCCGAGCTCAGGTTGGAGTCGGCGCGGCAGAACCTGTCGCGTGTCAACGACATTTTCGATGAAGTGACGCGGCAGATGGGCGTCTTGAAGCGGCAGGCGAACAAGGCCGAGCGGTATGGGGAGCTGCGGGACGAGATGCGCAGGCGTCTGCGGGTGGTGCTGAGCAGTCGCATGCGGATCTTCGATGCCGAGCATGCTGCGTTGACGGAGCGGATCACGGCCCTGGCTGGGGAGATTGAGACGCGGGCGGCTGAGCTCGAAGCGATGGACGCGGAGCATACGGCGGGCATGGCGGCTGGGTATGCTCTGGACGGGCAGATCCGTGCGGCCAATGCGCGGGCGAGCGAGGGTGCGGTCGAGCTGGAGCGGATTTCGGCGCGACTGGGGTCGAACGCCGATCGGGTGGCGGAGTTGGAGACTCGGATCTTGGCGGGCGCCGACGATCTTCGGCACACGGTTGAGCAGATCGCTCAGATGGAGGCCGAGGCGACCGGGCACAGGACGTTTCTGGAGGGAGCGAATGCAGCGGCGGCTGTGGCGCGGGCGGCCGCACAGGGCGAGGTGGGGCGGGCGCAGGAGGCAGGGCGCGCGCTGGCGGCGGCGGAGGCGCGGGTGGAGCAGATGCGGCGCGAGGGCTCTGGAGTGTTGCAGCGGGCAAACGCGTTGCGGAACGAGGTGGCACAGGCGGAGGCGGCGCTGGCGGGTCTCGATCGTGAGTCGGAGCGGCTGATTGCGGAGTCAGAGACGGCGCATGAGG
>CAXUIB010000153.1:0-5715 GCA_964250945.1 uncultured Acidobacteriaceae bacterium | reverse complement strand
CAGCTGGTCGAGTGGCAGCGCGAGATGACCGACCCCAACGAGTTCATGTCGACGCTCAAGATCGACCTGTACCCCGAGGAGGTCTACACCTTTACGCCCAAGGGCAAGGTCGTCGTCCTGCCGAAGGACGCGAGCCCCATCGACTTCGCCTACGCCATCCACACCGAAGTCGGCAACACGACCACCGGAGCCAGGGTCAACGGCCGTATCGTCCCCTTGAAGACGCGCCTGCGCAACGGCGACATCGTCGAGATCACCACGCAGCCCGGCCACGCACCCTCGCGCGACTGGCTCTCGTTCACCAAAAGCTCGCGCGCCCGCAACAAGATCAAGCACTGGCTGAACGAGCACGGCCGCGAGCGCGCCATCGAGATCGGCCGCAAGCTGCTGGAACGTGAGGCGCGCAAGTACAAGGTCGCGCTCTCCCGCTTCACCGAGGCTGACTACATCCGCGTTGCCGGCATCTACGGCTTCGGCACGGAGGCCGAGCTCCTGGCCTCGATCGGCTTCGGCAAGTACTCCACGCGCCAGGTGCTGAACAAGCTCGAACCCGGCTCCACCATGGCCGCCGCCGAAGCAGCCGCTCCTGCCCTGGAGGCCGGTCCGGGCAACGTCGTCGGGCAGATGTCCGAAGCCGTCAAGCGCGTCTACTTCGGCAAAGGCTCGGACTCGCTTCAGGTCGAGGGCCAGGACGACCTCCTCGTCTACCGCGCGCGCTGTTGCAACCCCATCCGCGGCGAAGAGATCGTCGGCTACGTCACCCGCGGCAAAGGCGTCGCCGTCCACGCGCGTTCCTGCTCCAACGTCCAGAACCTCCTCTACGAGAGCGACCGACGCATTCAGGTGGAGTGGGGCCAGGCGCCCGCCGAATCCGGCACCGCCCGCCAGCAGACCTACCCCGTGAAGCTCACCGTCCTGTGCGACGATCGCACCGGCATGCTGAAAGAATTCACCGCCATCATCTCGGACGACGGCACCAACATCCGCTCGGTCGATACGAAACCTACGGCAGACGGCAATGCGGCGGTCGACTTTGTGGTCGAAACCGTGGACGTGCGGCATCTAAATCGCCTGGTCCAGAACCTCCGCCGCGTCCCCGGCGTTCGCGACGTCCAGCGCGTTCAAAAAATCTAGAACCGCTCTAGTCGGTCGGTGTGGGGCCGTCTTCCTGTTCGACCGTTTTGCCTTCGCCGGGGAAGGGCCAGTTGCGGTTGAGCGGCTGGGTTTGTTCGCGAACGGGCTTGGGAACGGTGGTGATTTGGAGATTTTCGAGGACGTGCACGCCGAGTTTGCCGGCGCTGGCGAGGTCCATGTCGCCGTCGCGGTCGAGATCGGCGGCGATGAACTGGGTGCCCGCGCTCGCGGTTCCGTTTTCTGACAGGGTGATGCGGGTGAAGACGGGGTCGGTGCCGGGAGCGGCGATGGTCATGGCTGAGGAGGTGCTGTTGGCGGAGGGACTTTGCTGGCTGACGGGACGATCTTTGGCGGCGGCGAACTGCGCGGGGCTGGGGAGCTTGTAGGCGTAGACGACGACGGGATCGTACGATCCGGGGTCGTCTCCGGAGTGTCCGCGGTAGCGCTTTCCGGTGATGAGTTCGGGGGTTCCGTCGCCGTCGATGTCGGCGAGCAGGAGGGCGTGGGACTGCGAGAAGGACTCGTCGATGGTGTGGCGGGTCCAGGCGCGGTGGTCTGGGGCGCCGGTCTGTTCGAGCCAGTAGAGACCGTAGCCGTGGCCCTGGCCGTAGATGAGGTCGAGCTTGCCGTCGTGGTTGACGTCGTAGCCGAGGATGGGGAATCCGGCGTCGCCGAGCTCCCAGTCAGGGTGCCACTGCCACTTGTCGGTGTCGGCGTCGATCTGTTCGAACCAGCCGTGCGGCGTGAGGATGTCGGCCTTGCTGTCGCCGTTGATGTCGGCGATGCCGATGCCGTGGCCGTCTTCCCGGCGGCCGCCGAGGTGGTGGACGCGGGGCTTGGGGCCGCTGAAGTCGACCCAGAGGACGCCCGCGCGGTTGTAGTGGGCGAGCGCGAGGTCGGGCTTGCCGTCGCCGTTGATGTCGGCCGAGGCGCCGCCTTCGGTGTCGAAGCTGTCGGTGATTTTTTCGGCCTTCCACTGGGCGCCGGCGGCGGTGGCTTGGGGGCCGGGGTTGCGGTACCACCAGAGGCCGTTCGAGATCCAGCCGGTGGTGACGAGGTCGGGCAGGCCGTCGTGATCGACGTCGACGATCCACTCTCCGCAGTCGTTGACGAACTCGTTGTGGATGCCGACGGTGCGGAACTGGTGCTGCTTCCAATCGCCGCCGTTTGGGCCGGGGTTCTGGTACCAGTAGGCGCCGCTGAGGAGGTCCGGGAAGCCGTCGCCGTCCATGTCGAGCAGGGAGATGCCTTCGGCGTGGTCGTTGCTGAGGCGATGGGTGAGGAAGGCTGTTCGGGGCTGGCCGCCGGGGCCGGGGCCGGGATGCTGCATGCGGAACTCGGTGGCGTGCGCGGGGTCTTGCGCGGTGGCTGTGCCGAGGGTGGCGAGAAGGGCGAGCGGGAGGAGGTGGCGGCTGAGGGGCATTTGGGCTCCGGATGTGTGGTTCGGGAAGAGCAACGGCAGGAGCGAGATGCGGGGGTCCTTTGCTTCGCTCAGAATGCGGACGGTGAAACAGACAGCGCAAGTACGGTTTCTGGGCGGTGCTGGCGGCTTACGTCCCACCCATGCCGCGATGAGGCTGCGTCATGGATGGGGCACCCTCGCATTTGTTGTAAGGGACTCCGGCGTAGTGGTTAGGTGAGTTTCATGGTTTCGGGGTTCCAGCCTACGACACTGCCGCGTTCGACGCTGAGGTTCGCCAGCAGGGCGGCGCCGGCGGCACGGAAGCCGAAGGTTGCGTCTTCGACGACCGGGGTGCGGGTGCGGACGGACACGAAGAAGTTGCGGAAGTGGTCGTAGCTGTCGGAGTAACCTTCGGGAGCGACAAAGGTTTCAGCGTCTCGGGGCGGTGCGCCGCTGGGATGCTGGATTGGGTATTTTTGGCGGTATTGCGCTACGTACTCGCGCTGCATGGTGTCGGCGAAGGTGGAGACGGTGTATCCAGGGTCGGCGGCGAGCGGTGTGCGTGTGACGGTGACGGAGTTGGTTCGGCCGACGATCTCCATCTGGCCTTCGGAGCCGGTGAAGAGGAAGCCCTCGCTTTCTTCGCCGCCGTCGACGAAGTTGACGCGGAGGCTGAGATTGAAGCCTTCGGGGTAGTCGAGGAGGGCGAGCAGGGCGTCGTCCACGTCGCGGCCGTCCTTCCAGAAGCGCAGGCCGCCGGTGGCCATGGCGCGGGTGGGGCCGTGTGCTCCGGTGATGAAGTGGGTTCCGCTGAAGAGGTGGACGAAGAGGTCGCCGGCGACGCCCGAGCCGTAGTCTTTCCACTTGCGCCACTGGAAGAAGCGTTCGGCGGAGAAGGGGATTTTGGGCGCGGACCCTTCAAAGCGCGGCCAGTCGCAGGTGGTGGGTGAGGCGTCGAGCGGGATGGAGTAGTTCCAGGCGCCGATGGACGAGTTGCGGTCCCACCGGGCGGTGACCATGTTGGGTTTGCCGATGGCACCGGAGTTGAGGAGATCTTTTGCTTTGCTGTAGACGACGGAGCTGACGCGCTGGCTGCCGACCTGGAGGATGCGGTTGCTGGACTGGGCGGCGCTGATGATGGCGGGGCCGTCGGGGTAGACGTGGATCATGGGTTTTTCGAGGTAGACGTCCTTGCCGGCGTGGAGGGCGTCGACGGCGGCCTGTTTGTGCCAGTGATCGGGGGTGGCGATCAGGACGGCGTCGACGTCGGGGCGGGCGAGGATTTCGCGGTAGTCGCGGGTGGTGAAGAGGTCGGCGCCCCAGAGTTCTTTTGCGTGGGTGAGGCGGCCGTCGTAGCAGTCGGCGACGGCGACGAGCTTGACGCCCGGGACCTGGAGGGCGACGCGGGTGTCGTTCTGGCCCTGGATGCCGGCGCCGATGAGGGCGAGGTTGATGTGGTCGTTGGCGGAGCGTGGGGCGACGGCTGGGTTCTGCGCGAGCAGTGGTGTGAGACGAGAGGCGGTGGCAGCGAGGGCGGTCGTCTTCAAAGCGGATTGGAGAAAGGTTCTGCGGCTAGGCTGCTGGATGGCATCTCACTTTCGGGCGCGAGCAGATGTTGGTCTGGAGCGGCCTATAGACGGTAAGACAACGGACGTGAGGTGTCCAGCACAGACCTGCAAACTCGGTCCCAGCTGTGCGCCGGAAGGACGCAATGCGGTTTCTTTGTCCGCACTTTGAATTTGAGGAGATTTTGATCCATGAGCATGCATGATGAAAAGCTACTATCTCGCCGCGAGCTCGTCAGCGGCATCGGCGCGGGTCTTGTAACCGCGGCGGCTGTCAGCACCGGCCCGCTTACTGCGCAGAGCCCGAGCTCTGGATGCAGGCCAACGGCGCAGCCACTCCAGGATCCGACGACGAAGTACGCCAGACCGCCGTTCAAGGAGCAGCCGCAGCCCTGGCCGGGTTTGGCCGGCAAGATGGACCCGCGTCCGGACCATGGAGAGACTAGCTACGTCGGCTCGGGACGTCTGCTCGGACGCAAAGCGCTGATCACGGGCGGAGACTCCGGCATGGGTCGAGCGGCTGCGATCGCATACGCTCGCGAAGGCGCGGATGTCGCGATCAACTACCTCGCCGTGGAGGAGCCGGACGCGCGGGAGGTGGTGCAGTTGATCCGGGCGGCGGGGCGCAAGGCGGTGGCAATTCCGGGCGATCTTCGGGAGGAGGCGTTCTGCAAGAGCCTGGTGGAGCAGGCGGTCTCTGGATTGGGCGGGCTGGACATCCTGGTTTCGAATGCAGGCCGGCAGCATTCGGTGCCGAACCTGCTTGACATGACCACCGAGCTGTTCGACTGGACGATGAAGACAAACATCTACGCGCCGTTCTGGATTATCCGGGCCGCGTTGCCGCACCTGGTTCCGGGAGCGACGATTATCGCGACGACGTCGGAGCAGGCCTACGATCCTTCGCCCGATCTTTACGATTATGCGCAGACCAAGGCGGCGACGATGAATTTTGTTAAGTCACTGGCGAAGCAGCTTGGGCCAAAGGGGATTCGCGTGAACGGCGTGGCTCCCGGCCCGATCTGGACGCCGCTGCAGATCAGCGGTGGAGCGCAGCCGCAGAAGTACGAGAACTTCGGCGCGGATTATCCGCTGGGGCGGCCGGGCGAGCCGGCAGAGCTGGCCTCCATCTACGTTCAGCTGGCGGCGCAGGATGCCAGTTACACCACGGGAAATATCTATGGAGCGGGCGGCGGAAAGGGCCAGCCGTAGGCGTGGACGTCGGAAGACGAGCGGGTGGGGAGCTCGAGAGTACGCTGGTTGTGTGCGGTTTGAGCTCTTTATTGCGGCGCGGTACCTGCGGGCGAAGCGGCGGCAGGCGGTGGTTGGGGTGATCACGGCGATCTCGGTGATCGGGGTCGCCGCGGGCGTGGCTTCGCTGATGATTGCGCTGGCGATTACGAATGGGATGCGGCGGGACCTGCAGGAGCGACTCCTGGGGTCGACCGCGCATGTGCAGCTGATGCGGGTGGCGGCGGATGGGATCCGGGACTGGCGGCCGCTGCTCGACCGGCTGCGCCGGGTGCCGGGGGTGACGGCGGCTGCGCCGGGCTTGTATGGGCAGGTGCTGATCTCGCGGGGTGCGCGAAGCGGGGGTGCGCTGGTGGAGGGGAT
>CAXUIB010000152.1:0-5719 GCA_964250945.1 uncultured Acidobacteriaceae bacterium | reverse complement strand
CTTCCGGCGTCTCGATCGGGCAGATGCGGCCGTAGTGGGTCGGGTGGACGTCGCGCACTTCAAAGCCGGCGCGCTCACGGGACAAGCCGCCCGGCCCAAGCGCGGAGAGGCGGCGTTTGTGCGTGATCTCCGACAGCGGGTTGGTCTGGTCCATGAACTGCGAGAGCTGGGAGGAGCCGAAGAACTCGCGGATGGCGGCCATGACGGGCTTCGCGTTGATGAGGTCGTGCGGCATGGCCGTCGACATCTCCTGGTAGACCGACATCTTTTCCTTGATCGCGCGCTCCATGCGAACGAGGCCGATGCGGAACTGATTCTCCATCAGTTCGCCGACGGCGCGAACGCGACGGTTGCCGAGGTGATCGATGTCGTCGACGACGCCGATGTTTTTGCGCAGCTTCAGCAGGTAGCGGATAGTGCCGTAGAAGTCTTCGGGGGTGAGGGTGCGACGCTCAAGGTGCGTCGCATCCTGATCCTCGTAGAGCTTGATGTTAAACTTCAGGCGGCCGACGCGGGAGAAGTCGTACTTGCGCGGATCAAAGAACATGCCTTCAAACAGCGCAGTGGCGGTGTCGAGCGTCGGTGGATCGCCTGGGCGAAGCTTGCGGTAGATCTCGATCAGCGCTTCTTCGGGCTTGCGCACGGAATCGCGGCGAAGCGTGTTGGTGATGATGTTGCCGACGTCGTCGCGCTCAGGGAAGAAGACCTCGAAGCTGGTGACGCCGGACTGGATGATCTTGTGGAGCTTGTCGGCGGAAAGCTCCTGGTTGGCCTCGTAGAGCAGCTCGCCGGTGGTGAGGTCAACCACATCGGAGGCGGTCATGGCGCCGTCGAATTCACTGGTTTCGACTTCGACGGTCTCGATCTTGCCCGAGCGCAGGCCGCGCAGGGTGTTGGGCGAGATTTTACGGGTGGCAACGGCGATGTCCTCGCCGTTCGCGCCTTTGACGCCGGTGGAGGGACGGGTGCCGAGGAGGTTGGTGGGGGTGTTCTCCGGGCTGACGCTCCACGCGAGTTTGCTGTCGCGCACCTGAATGGTGTCGACGGTGTAGAAGGTCTTGAGGATCTCTTCGTCGGTGCGCAGGCCGAGGGCGCGGAGGAAGATGGTGCCGAGAAACTTCCTTTTGCGATCGATGCGGACGTAGAGGGTGTTCTTCTGGTCGTACTCGAACTCCACCCAGGAGCCGCGGTAGGGGATGATCTTGCCGAGGAAGTAGGTGCGGTTGTTGGCGGTCTCAAAGAACACGCCCGGCGAGCGGTGGAGCTGCGAGACGATAACGCGCTCGGTGCCGTTGACGATAAAGGTGCCGTTCTGGCTCATCAGGGGGATGTCGCCGAAGAAGACTTCCTGCTCCTTCATGTCGCGGAGGCTTTTGACGCCGGTTTCGGGATCCTTGTCGTAGATCTTGAGGCGGATGGTGACCTTGAGCGGGGCCGAGTAGGTCATGCCGCGCTCTTCGCACTCGGCCTGATCGTACTTCAGCTGGAGGCCGACGGGGTCGCCGCACTTGGTGCAGAAGTCGGGGGTGTTTTTGTTGTAGGTGCCGCAGAAGTTGCAGAGCACGTCACCGGGGTGGAATGGATCGGTGATGACCATATGTCCACAATGGGTGCAGGCGGTGCGGAGGTGGTTCAGACCTTTGAGGTATCCGCACTTGCACTCCCAGTTGCCGATCGAAAAGTCGACGAACTCGAGTTCGGAGACGTTGCGGAAGTCGGTGATGGGAAAGACGGAGGTGAATACGGATTGGAGGCCATTGTCTTCGCGCTCCTGGGGGAGCTTGTCCATCTGGAGGAAGCGCTCGTAGGAGCGGCGCTGCACCTCGATGAGGTTGGGGATCTGAATGGATGTAGGGATCTTCGAAAAGTCGAGACGACTGCGAATCGCGCGCATTTCTGTAGACATGCTCTCTCCTGAGACTTACTCTGTGAGACCTCCCGAGTCTCGCGATCGGCATCTGATTGCCGGTACGGGAGAGATCAGGAGTGAGGGCTGAGTAGAAGCCCCCTGGTTGCTTTACAGCAGATGCGACTAACGGTGACCGCTGCCTGGGCAGAGACGCCGTGCGCAGAGTTGTATCCACGGGCTTGAGCCGGGATATACATGCTTGGTGCAGAAAACAATGTGTTGGACTGCCTAGTTCTGGGGTGCCCGCGAAGCATTCTGCTGGGCTATCTCAGGTCCCGCAAAACATCTGCGGGCGTTGCCGGCCTCTGGGAGTTAAGACGGCAACGCGCTCAAAGGGGCAGCGTGCCCCATGAGCGCAAAGTCAAACTCGTGCACTGAATCGATGACAAAAATCGTAATTCCTGCCGCCCTATGGGAGCTCGCCATGCCCCAAAGTTGCTGCCGCTGTCATGGTGCCTGATGACATCCTGCGTATCCGCCGCCCGAACACAGGATGACCGGCTCCGTAGCCTGCAACTCTTGACAGGATAAGCCGGGGTGACGCTGAGTTAGAATTCACTGCCTACCGCGATACTGATTGCGTTTGAGCCAGCCGGTTTCATGCAGACCCAGGCGGATGGCATCCTTAGATCTTTTAGGATAGACCATCTCGCCCGTGTTTGCAAGCACGACGAACTTACTTGATTTCGACGGTCGCGACGCCATCGAACTTCTTGGCGATGGCAGCCGCGTCGTCCTTGGAGATATTCTCCTTGAGCGGCTTGGGTGCGCCATCGACGAGGTCCTTGGCTTCCTTGAGGCCGAGCGCGGTGACTTCCCGAACCGCCTTGATGGTGTTGATCTTGTTGGCGCCTGCATCTTTGAGGATGACCGTGAATTCGGTCTTCTCTTCAACGGGAGCCGCAGCTGCGGCACCGCCGCCGGCAGGAGCTGCAGCTGCAACGGCTGCGGCGGCCGAGACGCCGAGGCGCTCTTCAAGCTTCTTGACCAGGGCCGAGGCCTCAAGGAGGCTGAGGCTTACGATCTGATCTTCCAACTGCTGGATGTCTGCCATATGATTTCTCCGTGGTTGTGTTGTTACCTAAACTTTATGGTGCGACTGCATGTCGTGAGGCCAAAGGAAAGCGCCTCGGGGGTGCATCTGATCTGGCCGGGTTTCCGCTGCGCCCAGACTGGCGCACCCGGATGGATCGGAGGCGAACTTGTGAGGATGGCCGCGGGCTAGCCCTCGACCGGGTCGGTGGTCGCAGCTTCTCCGGCCTGGGAGCTGGTTCCGTTTTCCGGCTGCGCCGGATCGGCTTCAGAGGTTGACGCGACGGGGTCGGCTTCGGAGGCGGGATGCTCGGCGATCTGCTGTTCCGGTGTCGGCGAGGGTGACGCTTCCAGCACCGGTGCAGGAGACTCGATGGCGTGCGTCTCGGCCACGAGCTGGCCGTCGGAGGGAGGCGCTCCGGCCGGCGTTGCAGCCTCGGCTGCCGGCGCCTCGGCTGCTGCCTGCGACGTTGGCATGCTTGCGGCCGGGGCGGAGGAGAACTTCTCTTTTTCGACCGCCTGGTTGACGACCACAGCGAGGTCGCGGCCCGTAGCGCTGAGGACAGTTGCGAGCCGCTGAGCGGGGGAGTTGATCAGAAAGAGCAGCTTCGAGAAGAGCTCTTCCTTGCCGGGCATGGTGGAAAGAGCGCCGATCTCTTCGACCGAGATGACCTTGCCGTCGATGATGCCGAGCTTGAAGGTAAACTCCGCATTGTCCTTGACCCAGTTGGAGAGGGCCTTGGCGAGCGCGACCGGATCGCCCGAGGTGTAAGCGACCGATGAGACGCCCTTGAGACCCTGGAGCGCGGCCTCGATCTGGGTGCCTTCGCCGGCCTTGGCGGCGAGCTTGTTTTTGACGACGTGGTAGGAGCCGCCCGCGCCGCGAACGGTCTTGCGGAGGTCGACATCTTTGGCGGCCGTGAGACCGGCAAAAGTGCCGATAATGGCCGAGGTCGAGCTCCGGAGTTCACCGGCGAGCTTTTGGACGTTTTCGGTCTTTTTCGTACGGGAGAGTGCCATGAGGGTCTTTACCTTTTCGCTGCTGGGGGTCTGAGTTGCCAGCTCTCATGAGACGAGTTCGGTCTCGCGGTCAGATTTGAATTGCGGCGGGCGGATGCCGGCAGAACAAGACAGATGCCTTTACGCCTGGGCTTTGCCGGCGAGTTCCGCTGCGGCGAAGTCGAGGTCGATCCCTGGGCCCATGGTGGAAGAAAGCGTGATGGCCTTGATGTATTTGCCTTTGGCCGCCGACGGCTTGGCTTTGACGACCGACGAGATAATCGTCATGGCGTTGTCGACGAGCTTTTGCGGCTCAAACGAGAGTTTTCCGACCGGGACGTGCACGAGCGCAGTTTTGTCGGTGCGGAACTCGACTTTACCGGCCTTGATCTCGCGGATGGCGCCGGCGACGTCGGCGGTGACGGTGCCGGTCTTTGGGTTGGGCATAAGACCGCGCGGTCCGAGGACCTTTCCCAGGCGACCGACGGAGCGCATCATGTCGGGGGTGGCGATCAGGGCGTCAAAGCCGGTCCAACCCTCTTTCTGGATGCGCTCGACCATCTCTTCGCCGCCGAAGAAATCGGCCCCGGCAGCTTCGGCTTCGCGCACTTTGTCCCCTGAGGCGATGACGGCGACGGTCTTCGATTTGCCGAGGCCGTGCGGAAGGACAACCGTACCGCGGACCATCTGGTCGGCGTGCTTGGGATCGACCCCGAGGCGGAGTGTCAGGTCGACGGTCTCGTCGAACTTGGCGTACTTGGCTTTTTGCAGGAGCGGGACGGCCTCGGTGAGGACGTAGGGGCGTGGCTCGACGAGCGAGCGCGCCTTTTGCAGATTTTTGGAGATCTTCTGGGACATGGCTTCCTTTGTCTTCCACCCCTGGGAAGCGATGCTGCCGGCTTCGGGCGTGGTGCTTGGGACAGGCGCTCAACTTTGGGGTTGAGGCAGTCTTATAAGTATGGGGCTCCGAGGAGGGTTGCGTCAAGGGGCGGAGCTGGAACGGGTCGCGCTAGCTCCAGATGCGGTGCATGGGGAGCTCGAAGCCTGTGACGGGAGTGTCGCCTTTGACGGAGGCGGGGCGAGAGAGGATCTCGGGGGCTGCGGATGGGCGGTAGATGCTGACGATCCGCTGTTCCGGATCGATGAGCCACGCCAGGGCTGCTCCGTTGCCGATCCATTGGAGCATCTTTGCCTGGAGCTCGGGGAGATGGTCGGTGGGGGAGCGAAGTTCGATGATGAAGTCGGGGCAGATGGGCGAGAAGCGGTCCTTGTCGCGGTCGCTGAGAGCGTCCCAGCGCGAGCGGAGGATCCAGGCTGCGTCGGGACTTCGCATGGAGCCGTCGGGGAGGGTGAACCCGGTGTTGGAGTCGAAGGTGTAGCCGCGGCCGTCGGCTTCGGCCCAGCCATCGAGAGCGCTGATGATGGCGGTGTTTTTGCGCCCGGTCCGGTTTCCGGCAGGAGTCATGACGAGGATCTCACCGTTTGGATCGCGCTCTACGCGCAGGATTTCGTTGGCGGCGCAGAAGCGGAGCAGGTCGTCATCCGACATCGGCGTCGCGGGGCGAAGGCGCAGCGGAAGCGGGGCGTCGGCGATCGCGAGGTTCACAGACGCATTTTACCGAAGCGTGCGGCGGTTGGAAGAGACGGTTATCGAAGTCCGGAGCCAGGTCCAGATGCGGTCTAGCTCCAGATGCGGTCTAGCTCCAGATGCGTGCGAGGACCAGATCGAAGCCGGCGACGGGACCGGTGCCTTGCACGGAGGTGGGGTCGGTGTGGAGC
>CAXUIB010000151.1:3138-5745 GCA_964250945.1 uncultured Acidobacteriaceae bacterium | reverse complement strand
GATAGTTGCCGGAGGCGGGGGTCTTGGGGATTTCAAAGCGGTAGCCCGCGCCGCGCATGGTTTTGAGGTAGCGGGGGACTTCGGGGTCGGCCTCGATCTTTTCGCGAATGCGGCGGACATAGACGTCGACCGAGCGGGGGGTGACAAAGCGGGCGTCTCCCCAGACCGCGTCGAGGAGATGGTCGCGGGAGAAGACGCGTCCGGGGTGGCGGGCCAGGTAGTCGAGCAGGCGGAACTCGGTGGCGGTGGTGGTGACGAGATCGCCGGAAACGCGGAGTTGCATGGCTCCGGCGTCGATCTCGATGGTTTCGAATCTGAGAATGGAGGGAACGCTGGGCCGCTCAAATCGGCGAAGGACGGCTTTGACGCGGGCGACAAGTTCGCGGGTGGCAAAGGGTTTGGTGATGTAGTCGTCCGCGCCGAGTTCAAGTCCGTGGACGCGGTCGTTTTCGGCGGCGCGGGCCGTGAGAAAGATGATGGGGACGACGGAAAGGTGGGGGTTCAGGCGGAGCCGGCGGCAGAGGTCGAGACCGTCTCCGCCAGGCACCATGATGTCGAGCAGAAAGAGGGCGGGCGGATGGAGCTCGGCATCGGGGAGGATGCGCGCCTGCGAGAGGTAATGACGGACGGTGAAGCCGGCGCCTTCGAGGTGGTATTGGACGAGGCGGGCGATATCTACGTCATCTTCCAGCAGGAAAATGGTCTGGCTCAAAACATGGACCTCTTTTTTTTGCGGCGTGAGCAGGGTGCCCGAGACAGGGTATCGCAGGGGTCAGGTCTGGTCTGCAAATAGACGATGAATCCCTGTCCCGGGGGATGGCGGTGCCCCGGAGGTTGTATGGCCGACGCCTTAGTGGTATGGCCGCGGCCTTTTGCGGTGGGTAGCGTTAAGCAACGTGGAGCGGACGTGGCGAGAGTAGAGAAAGATCAGGAAGATCAAGGAAACCTGGTGCTGTGCGTGGATGATGAGCTTCTCGGTCTGGAGGTGCGGCGCATGGTTCTGGAGCATGCGGGATACCGCGTTCTAACGGCAGAGACGGGGGCGAAAGGTCTGGCGATTCACCGGCAAGAACAGGTGGATGCGGTGATTCTGGACTATGCGATGCCGGAGATGAACGGGGCCGAGGTGGCTGCGCGAATGCGAGCGGCGAAGCCTCAGGTTCCTATCTTGCTCCTGTCCGCGCACTTTGAGTTTCCGGCTGAAATCCATGCCCTGGTGAACTCAAAGATGACCAAGGGCGAGGGTGCGCCGAGCATGCTGGAGAAGCTGCGCGGGTTGCTGGCGCCCCGATCGATGGCGATTTAGGGCACTTTCAACGAAGGTGTCAGGCGGGGACGGGCGCCAGGGCGGCCAGTTGCTGGAGGGTGAGATCGGCGGCCTGCCGGCAATCGTCGCGGGAGACGTCGGCGTGGGTGACCAGGCGGACGGCGTGAGGACCGATGGCGCTCCCGAGGACACCGGCTTGTTTTAGGGCGGCGCAGAAGCCGGCGGCGTCGGCGTTGTCGCGGAGCTTGAAGAGGACGATGTTGGTTTGGACGGCGTCGAGGTCCATGTCGACGGCGGGGTCTTCGGAGATGGCCTGGGCGAGGAGGCGGGCGTTCGCATGGTCTTCGTGGAGGCGTGCGGGGCCATCTTCAAGGGCGACGAGGCCGGCCGCGGCGAGGATGCCGGCCTGGCGCATGCCGCCGCCGAGGGCTTTACGGAAGATGCGGGCCTGGCTGATGTGCTCGCGGGAGCCGACAAGGAGCGAGCCGACCGGGGCGCCGAGGCCCTTCGAGAGGCAGAAATTGACGGTGCTGAAGCCCCGGCAGAGTTCGGCGACGCGGAGGTTGAGGGCCGCGGCGGCGTTGAAGACGCGGGCCCCGTCGAGGTGGACGGGGAGATTGGCTGCCTCGGCGCCGGCCCAGATCTCTTCTAAGTTGGCGAGCGGGGTGACGGTGCCGCCGGCCATATTGTGGGTATTTTCAAGGCAGATGAGACCGGTCTGGGCGTGATAGTAGATCTTTGGTGCGATAGCAGGCTGGATCAGATTCCAGGCGAGGATGCCGCGCGGACCGGTGACCGTGCGGGGCTGGCAGCCGGAAAAGGCGGCGACCATGCCCATCTCCCAGTCGAGGATGTGGGAGCGGGATTCGCAGATGACCTCTTGGCCATGTTGGGTGTGGAGGCGAATGGCGATCTGGTTGCCCATGGTGCCGGTCGGGACGAAGATAGCGGCTTCGCGGTGGAAGATCTCGGCGGCGCGGGCTTCAAGGCGATTGACGGTGGGGTCTTCGCCGTAGACGTCGTCGCCGACCTCGGCCGCGGCCATGGCCTGGCGCATGGCCGGGGTGGGTTTGGTGACGGTGTCGCTGCGGAGGTCGATGATCTTGGGCATGTGGGCGGTTTCTGGGCTCCGGGTTCGAGACTGGGTCTAGGCGGCGGTGGGGAGGAGGAGAAGGCGGCTGAAGACTTCGTTGGAGAGGAGGCGGCCGCGCGCGGTGAGTTGGATGAGGTCGGTGGTGCGGGTGAGGGTGCGAGTGAGGAGGCCGGGTTGGGTGTGGTCGCGGGCGGAGGGGTAGGAGGGGTGGGGGTGGTGGGGGCGAAGGGTGTGGCGGCGAGGGTTG
>CAXUIB010000151.1:0-3128 GCA_964250945.1 uncultured Acidobacteriaceae bacterium | reverse complement strand
GGTGCTCTTCTAGGGGGGGGTGGGGGGCGTGGGGGGGGGGGGGGGGGGGGGGTGATTGGGGGGGGAGACGGGTTGGTGGGGGTGCGGGGGAGAGATAGGCGGAGAGGTCGTCGGTGTTGGCCGAACGGACGGCACCGCTTGGGGTGAGGAGCATGGAGTGGGCATCGCGGCCGAAGCCGAGATAGGGGTGACGGCGCCAGTACTTGAGGTTGTGGCGCGACGGGTGGCCGGGGCGGGCGAAGTTCGAGATCTCGTACTGAGGGAGGCCGGCGTGGTGGAGGAGGTCAGAGGCGATGGCGTAGAAGTCGGCGGCCTGGTCGTCGGTGGGAAGGTCCGGTGCGCTGTAGCGCGGGCCGGCGGCAAGCGCTTCCCTGCCCAGGCGCGAGCTCTCATCAATTTCAAGCAGATAGATGCTGATGTGCGGGACGCCCAGCGCGATCGCCCGGTTGAGGGAGTATCGCCAGCTGCCCTCGGTTTGATGCGGTAGGCCGGCGATGAGGTCGAGACTGATCTCCGGGATGCCGGCTTGCTGCAGGCGGGCGATCTCCGCCTCGCAAGTGGCGGCGGTATGAAGGCGGCCGACGGCGGCGGACTCGCAGTCGACAAAGGTCTGGACCCCGAGCGAGATGCGGTTGACCCCTCCGTGGAGGAGCTCGGCGAGGGTTTCGTCGGAGAGTTGGCCCGGCGCGCACTCGAGCGTAATCTCGGCGGTAGGGCTGAGGCGAAAGGTCTGGCGGAGCCGGTCGAAGATCTGCCGGAAGAGCTCGGGAGGGAGGAGGCTGGGCGTGCCGCCGCCGAAGTAGACCGTGTCGACGAAGCTGGGGAGGTTGGCGCTGAGGTGAGCGGCGGTTGCCGGTGCCTCGGCGATCTCCTGGCAGACCCGGTCGACGTAGCTGGGCATGCGGCTCGGGGCGAAGGTGTCGGAGCTAAAGTTGCAGAAGGTGCACTTCGCGCGGCAGAACGGGATGGAAAGATAAAGGCCGAGGTTGTCGGGTGTGGGGTCGCCGGTCACATGGCTATTCTTTCACGGGAGATGCGACGTTGGACCACCACCATACACGGTAGATGTTTGCATGATTTTGGTTCTGGTTAACTGCTGAATTTGAGTTCAGAGTGCTTCATCTGAGATCGATTTGCGGTGTCGGTTTCGCTGTCAGGTCTTTTCCGCTGAGACTTCAGGGGCGTGTGCGAGCATAGAAGAGACGCACGTTGGAGCGGCATGGCTGACCGAAAAAATGAGGACGCCGACAAGCCGGCGCAGGACGACGACGTTGTCGGCAAGGTCTACGATGGCCGGCTGATGCGGCGGTTGTTGCAGTATCTGCGGCCGTACAAGCTGCAGACGGCGTTGTCGGCGGCGGCGATCGTGTTCAAGGCCGGGGCGGATGTGGCAGGGCCGTACCTGGTGAAGGTGGCGGTGGACGCCTACATGACGGGCACTCCGCCCGAGAAGCTGGGTTGGCTGGCGCGGCATCTGAGCCGGGTTCCGGCGACGGGAATCTCGGAGATCGCGGGGCTGTATCTCGGTTCTCTCCTCTTGACCTATGCGCTTGAGTTCCTGCAGACCTACCTGATGCAGTGGACCGGGCAGAAGATCATGTTCGATCTCCGGCGGGAGATCTTTCGGCACATCCAGACGATGCATGTGGCGTTCTTCGACCACAACCCGGTGGGCAAGCTGGTGACGCGGGTGACGAGCGATGTGGACGCCCTCAACGAGATGTTCACATCGGGCGTGCTCGCGATCTTTGAGGATGTGTTTGCGCTCCTGTTTATTGTCGTCATCATGGTGGGGATGAGCTGGCGGCTGGCTCTGCTGACGCTCGCTGTCCTGCCGGCGATCATGTACATCACGGGGGTGTTTCGGCGGCACGTGCGGGAAAGCTACCGGCGCATCCGGTCGGCGATTGCGCGGATCAACAGCTACATGCAGGAGCATGTGAGCGGCATGGCCATCGTGCAGCTGTTCAATCGCGAGAGGAGGGCGTACGACGACTTTGCCCTGATCAACCGGCAGCATATGGATGCGTTCAAGGACGCGATCCTGGCCTATGCGCTGTACTATCCGGCGGTGGAGCTCCTGAGTTCGGTGGCGATCGCTCTGGTGATCTGGCGGGGCGGAGCGCATGTGCTGCATGGGGCGGTGACGCTGGGCGTGCTGATCGCGTTTATGCAGTATGCGCAGAGGTTTTTCCGGCCGATCATGGATGTGAGCGAAAAGTACAACATCCTGCAGGCGGCGATGGCGGCGAGCGAGCGGGTGTTCAAGCTCCTGGACACGGCTCCGGAGATTGCCTCGCCGGCCGTGCCGGTGCGGGGCGCGGCGTCGGGGCGGGAGTTTGGGCGGATCGAGTTTCGCCATGTGTGGTTCAGCTATGCGAGGGACACGTCGGGGCCGGATGTGGAGTGGATCCTGCGGGACGTGAGCTTTGCCATCGAACGGGATGAGACGGCCGCGATCGTAGGGCATACGGGCGCCGGTAAGACGACGATTACGGCATTGATGATGCGGTTCTACGACGTGCAGCGGGGCGCTGTGCTGGTGGATGGCGTGGACGTGCGGGAGCAGGACTTGAACCTGCTGCGGCGGCGGTTCGGCGTGGTGTTGCAGGATCCGTTCCTGTTTACGGGCTCCATCGCGGACAACATCCGTCTGGGGTCGAAGTGGATTACCGACGATCGGCTCGAGCGGGCGGCGGATGAGGTGAATGTGGGCGACTTTATCCGGTCGCTTTCGATGGGCTTCCAGGAGCCGGTCACGGAGCGTGGGGCGACGTTTTCGACGGGGCAAAAGCAACTGATCAGCTTTGCCCGGGCGCTGGCCCACGATCCGGGAATCCTGATCCTCGACGAGGCGACAAGCTCGGTGGATACGGAGACGGAGCTGCGGGTGCGCGTGGCGCTCGAGCGGATGATCTCGGGGCGGACAAGTGTCTTGATCGCGCACCGGCTGTCGACGATCCAGCGAGCGGACACGATCTTGGTAATGCACAAGGGGCAACTGCGCGAGCAGGGGACGCACCAGGAGTTGCTGGCGCGTCGCGGGCTTTATTGGAAGTTGTACCGGTTGCAGTATCGCGATCAGGAGATGGGTGCGGGCGGCGATCTCGAGGCGGCGATGGCGGGCG
>CAXUIB010000150.1:0-5804 GCA_964250945.1 uncultured Acidobacteriaceae bacterium | reverse complement strand
ACGGCCATGAGGCCTGTGGTTTCGCTATACACCTACAGGAGAACCGCTCTAGGTGGGTTTTGGAAACACGAGCTGGGGTGGGCACTACTTCCTAGAAGACTGGGCTTCGACGGCTGCTCGGCAACGACTGTAGAGATCGAGGAGCTGGGTGACCTGATCTTCGGGCTTGACGCCGGAGGAAGCGACGAAGCCCGTCCCGCCGGCGCTTTTGCTGGCGATGTTGGCGTGCGCGGCAAGGAACTTCAGGAGGTCGAGCGCGATGTCTTCCGAGCGGCGCGCTGTGGGGAACGAATCCATGTTGGGCCCTTCTTTCTGCTCCATCGATGTTAGATGGAGGCTTTGGCGGACGCAACTGCGGGAGTGGGTTTGAGGCCGGTGGCGACCGTGGTCGTTTGCGCCCGGATGCCGCAGAGAATCTCGTAGGAGAGGGTGTTGGCGAGACGGGCGTGGACGTCGGCGGTGATGCCGGGGCCGAGGAGGATGGCTTCGTCGCCGGGAGTGGCCGAGAGAATGGATGTGACGTCGACCACGGTGAGGTTCATGGAGATGCGACCGACGATCGGGGCTGGTTGACCGTGGATCATGACCCAACCGCCGGGGCGGGCGGAGGCGCTGGAAAGCTCGCGGCGGAGGCCGTCCGCGTAGCCGACCGGAAGCAGAGCCAGGCGCATGGGGTGCGGTGCGACGAAGGTGGCGCCGTAACCCACGGTGGCGCCGGGGGCGACATCGCGGACGCTAAGGATCTGGGTCTTCCAGGTGAGGGCAGGTCGAAGTTGGGCGATGAGGGCGGGGCAGATTTGCGGGACCGGCTGGTTTGGCCTCTCCGTGACCGGCAGGCAGTAGCCGTAGAGGGCCAGGCCGGAGCGGACCATGGCTCGGGCACCGACGCGGGCGGCCAGGTTGCGGAGCCAAAGAACGGGATGGATGTCGGCGTGGTCTGTCGGGGGTGGGGTGTTGAGGGTGGAGGAGCTGCCGGCGTGGATCGAGGTTGGGTGTTGGCCGGCAGCGATGATGGTGTCGAGCGCGGTTTCGAAGCGGTGCATCTGGTCGGTGGTTTGATCTGCGCCAGGGACTTCGGCGGATGCGAAATGGGTGAGGACGCCTTCGATGGGGAGGTTTGGGGATTGGGCGAGTTGGGCGAGGACCCCGTCGAGGGCGCGGCCGGGCTCGGCTACCTGACGCGCCATGCCGGTATCGATCTCGAGGTGAATCGGGATGGGTCGGCGGCTGGTGGAGGCTTGCGCGAGTTTGTCGAGGGAACGGATCTGGTCGGTGGTCCAGACGACGGGGGTGAGATGCGCATCGAGGATGGCGGCGGTGTCGTCGGATGGGGTTCCGCACAGGACCGTTCCACACAGGATCAGGATGCGGGGCTGGTGCTGGTGGTCGAAGCCGGCGGAGGTGAGCGCGGAGCGGACGGCGACACCTTCGGCCGGGTCGGTGCCGCCGATCCAACGAGCGCCGGCGCGGGCGAGGATGGGCGCGCAGAGGTTGGCGCCGTGGCCGTAAGCGTTGGCCTTGATGACGGCCAGAACAGTGATTTCGGGACCGGCGGAGGCCTGGAGGGCGGCGAAGTTGTGCTGGAGATTGGGCTCGGAGATTTCGGTCCAGATCTTCACTTGGTTATCGTATCCGGCTCCGGGCGTGCGTGGCTGGATTCGCGCGCAGGAGTGCAGGACGACGTGGGAGTGTGATACAAGGGGCGGATTGGAAGCACGATCGTTGACAACGGTGTTTGGTGACGCCCCGTGTGCGACTGCATGTGGATCGAGAGAGTTGGGGACGATGACAATGGCTCGAGAGAAGGTCTTTTCTGCTGCTGCTGTTTTCGCGGCGACGCTGCTGGTGGGGATAGGCGGTTGCTCGGACTCGAATTCCGGCTCAACGACGGGTTCGGGGTCAGAGAATGCCGGGAATTTTACGACGACGGTGTTTCTGGGGGACTCGCTGACGGCAGGATTCCAGAGCGGGTCGCTCCTGGATACGGCGCAGGTGCATGGTTGGGCGCCGCTGGTGGCGACGCAGGCGGGGTTTGCGATCTCGCAGCCGTTGATTGCGCCTCCGGGTGCGCCGGCGGTGCTGCAGCTGGTGAGCTTGGGGCCGCCTCCGGTGATTACGTCGGCCAGCGGGACTACGACAGGGCGGGACAATCCAACGGTGCAGGCGACGGACCTGGCGGTGCCGGGGGCGCAGTTGAATGACATTGGGAATACGAAACCGACGCTGAGTCCGACTTCCGGGCAGGAGCAGATAACGGAGCTGGTGCTTGGGTTTCCCGGGTTTGGCTTGGGCGAGGAGCTGAGTCAGGCGGGGTTTGCGGTAAAGGCACAGCCGACGACGATCTTTCTATGGGCAGGCAACAACGATGCGCTGGCGGCGGATGAGAGCGGGACCCCGAGCAGCATGACGTCGGTGGCGGATTTCACGGCGCAGTATGCGGCTTTGATCAAGACCCTGACGACGGGGACGAGCGCGCACCTGGTAATTGCGAACATCCCGGACGTGACGGCGGTACCCTATCTGCAACCTGCGACGGTGGTTCTGGCGCAGTACTCGGCAGCGACTGGGATACCCGCGGCGCAGTTGAGTGCGGCTCTGGGGATCTCGGCTGGGGATTTTGTGAACCCGACGGGGCTGGGCCAGATCCCGGCCATTCTGCATGGGACGCAGAGGGGGCCGATCTCGGATGCGGGTGTGCTTTCGGCCGCCGAGGTGGTGACAGTGAAGGCGCAGGTGACGGCGTTCAACCAGGTGATTGCGCAGCAGGCACAGGCAGCGGGGGCGACGCTGGTGGACATCAATGCCTTATTTTCCAAGATTACGAGTTCCGGGCTCGCGATCAATGGATACACGGGGACGGCAACGTTTCTGGGCGGCTTCTTTTCGCTCGATGGGATTCACCCGACGAACACCGGGTATGCGGTGGTGGCGAATGCGTTTATCGACGCGATGAATGCGGGGATCGGGACCAAGATTGCGGATGTGAACCTCCCGACGGTGGCGGCAGCGGACCCGCTTTGGCCGCCGAATCTGCTGACCCATGCGGTGAGTGGAACGGGGAGGATGATGCCTGCGGAGGCGGGGCGGAGTCTGGACGTGATCCTGAAGCCGCGGCGGTGAGTGCGGGGTGATTGCAGGCGGGCAAGCGAGATCCGATTTGGAGATGACTGTGCGGCAGGACAGATGTGGTGTCTTGCTCCGCGCCTGTACAGTCTTGTGTTGACCTGGGTTACTGGAGGCGTCATGATGTGAGTGTCAGTTCGCCTTAGTGAATGTCGGCTGCAGGCCGTTGCCCCTTGGGTGGGGCTTAGCTAAGGGGGCTGACTTTATCTATATGGAACGGGTTTCTGCGAGAGTAGATCACTTGCCGGTGAGCATTGATTCCTTGGAAGTCATAGACGTCCCAGACCATCGTAAATCGATGCCTAAGGTACTCGAAGTACCTCATTTCTCTTCGTTCGAATGCTCTTTGAATTGCCCACAACGCGTAATCGGCCGCTTGAAGTAGTACGTTGTCCGCCGAGTAGGCGGTATCGACGTTCACTGTTGTTGCCGTCGCTCCCGGGTATTTCCTTCTGAATGCCGATACTCCTGTTTCTACGGCAGAGCGTAATGCGTGCTGCTTAGCTTTGTCGCCGCGGCGAGCGAAGATGATGGAGTTCTTGCTTGCGATATGCAACTGAGTTTGGAAGAGCTTGGAGGTGAGGTCGTCGTAAAAGGCGTCCTGCGAGCCTTGGTGCTTGGCTGTGAAGATCTTCTCGTGTTTTCGTGCAACGACCACCTGGACGACGAAGTCTTGATCATGTAACGCCTCGTAGACCAACTTCCGCACCTCGGGGCAGTCGTCTTTCGCGTGGAATGCCCTCAGCGTCTTCTGGATCGAGGGAACGCTGGACAGATACTTGCTGGCGCCAATCTCTTTCCTGACATCTAGAAGCCGTTCACGGATGGGACTCGGGTCGGTAGTCCGCAAAAAGCCGACAGCAATGTGAGCGAGCACCCTTCGTTCCCGACGATGAGTTTCTTGCCTTTGCCGTAGAAACTCGGGTCGCCTGTTTCGTCAACGTAGAAATAACGATGTTCGTCCGCGGTGGTCTTCATCCGTTGTGCGAAGGATCCTAGTTATCAGACGCGGCTAGTACTCGCCCCCACCGCCGGCCAGGTTTTCGAAGCGGGTGTAGTCGGAGAGGTAGGCGAGGTGGACGCTGCCGGTGGGACCGTTGCGTTGTTTGGCGATGATGATTTCGGCTTTGCCTTTGCTGTCAGGGTCTTCTTCGCCGTCTTCGGTCTTGTTGTAGTAGCTTTCGCGGTGGATAAAGGCGACGACGTCGGCGTCCTGTTCGATGGAGCCGGATTCACGGAGGTCGGAGAGGAGGGGTTTTTTGTCGCCGCCGCGCTGCTCGGAGGCTCGGGAAAGCTGCGAAAGGGCGATGACGGGGACGCGCATCTCCTTGGCGAGGGCTTTGAGGCCGCGGGAGACGGCGGAGACCTCCTGATTGCGGTTTTCGAAGCCGCGTTTGCCCGGGGCGACGGGGCCGGTCATGAGTTGGAGGTAGTCAATGACGATGAGGTCGAGGCGGCCTTCCTGCTGACGGAGTCGGCGGGCTTTGGCGCGCATTTCGGCGAGCGTGATGCCGGGGGTGTCGTCGATGAAGAGCTTGGAGTCGACGAGGCGTTCGAGCGCGGCGAGGAGTTTACCTTTGTCCTCGCGGGGGAGGAAGCCGGTCTGGATCTTACGCGAGTTGACGAGGGCTTCGGAGGCGAGGAGGCGGCGGAGGAGGGACTCCTTCGACATTTCGAGCGAGAAGACGGCGACGACCTTGCCGTCGCGGACGGCGGCGTTTTGCGCGATGTTGATGGCCCAGGCGGTTTTGCCCATGGAGGGTCGGGCGGCGATGATGATGAGTTCGGATTCCTGCAGGCCGGAGGTCATGCGATCAAACTCGATGTAGTGGGTGGCGAGGCCGGTGATTTCGCGGCCTTGCTCGTAGAGGGCGTCGATGGAGCCGAAGGAGGAGGCGACGATTTCGCCGATGCCGGCGAAGCCGCGTTGGATGGCGGAGTCGGCGACTTCGGCGAGGCGGGCTTCGATGTCGCCGAGGACGTTTGTGGCATCTTCACCCTGGTCGGCGGCGCGGGAGGAGCCCTCGTCGAAGATGGCCATCAGCTGGCGAAGGAGGCTTTTGTCCTTGACGATGCGGACGTAGCTCTCGATGTTGAGGTTGCGCGGGATGCCCTCGGTGAGGTGGGCGAGGTAGGAGGCGCCGCCGATGGAATCGAGCTCCTTTTTACGGGAGAGATGGTCCATGACGGTGAGGTAGTCGACCGCGTGGTTGGCGGCGAGAAGGTCGAGCATTGCCTGGAAGATGCGGCGATGCGAATCGAGCGAGAAGTCTTCGGTCCGGAGTTTGCCGGTCGCGTCGGAGATGGCGAGGGCGTCCATCATCATGGCGCCGAGGATGGCGACTTCGTTGTGGATGGAGGCGGGGCGGTCGTCGCCGGAGGGGCTGAGCTGGAGGAGTGTGGCCATCGTGCTGTTACGAAGCTAGCCGCAGGTCCTGTGGGCGCGCTGTGGGTGTAGTGGATTAACCGGTCTGAACCCTGTCACTACAGAGCGGCGCCTATGCAGTCAATTTGACGCTGCGTTGGCGGTTCTGGATTTCGATGTAGACGTGGAGGAGGCTGACGGCGGCGGGGGTGACTCCGGGGATGCCCATGGCCTGGCCGAGGGTGGAGGGGCGGATGCGGGTGAGTTTTTCCTGCATCTCGCGGGAGAGGCCGCTGACGGTGGTGTAGTTGAAGGT